>JALWLB010000122.1 GCA_027081145.1 Campylobacterales bacterium | reverse complement strand
TTTAAACTTTCAAATTTTTCTATATTTAGAAATGAACTTTTATTTTTTTCTAATTCTGGTTGTGGAATATCATGTAGAGGCTCTTGTTTTAAAATTGGCTCTTGTTCTATCTCTTTTGGCTCTAAGGTATCATGTAGAGGTTTGCTCTGTTGTATCTCTTCATTTTCTATAGTCTTAGGTGGTTGTATATTTAAATCTAACGGCTTTATTTCATCTTGAGAGCTATTTTGAATCTCTTTTTCTTTTGTAGTAGGTATATTAAGATTTTCAAAGTTTAATTTAAAATCTCCACTACTATTTTGTGTTATAGTTTGAGAGCTCTCTTGATGATTTGGTTCTTGTTTTTGTGAAGGCTCTGATATATCAAGTATAAAACTCTTAATTGGTTCCTCTTTTATGCTCTCTAAAGGCTCTTGTTGAATTTGTGGCTCTTTCTCTTTTGGAGTAGAAGTGATCTGTGTCAAAGATTGACTTAATTTAAATGTTCCTAATTGACTATTTTGATTAGTTGGTTGATCTTCTGTTTGTAGAGTTAAAAAATCTTTGTCAAGCTCAACCATGTAGTATTTCATATCACTATCTTTTGCTAAATAGATCTCTTTTGCTTGAATATTGATCTCTAACTCTTTATTATTTTTTAATCTAATAATAGCCTTTTTATTAACTGTTCCACTAAATAGAATAAAATCTATCCATGAAAAGTTGTTAAATTTATAAACATAACCATCTTTTTCTACCAATAAATCTGCAAAATCTGATTGCAGAGCTAAAAATTCATTCATATCTTCATACCCTAAAAAACTTAGAGTATCACTACTTATGCCTAAAAAATCGTAATTTTGATCATATAGTATCACTCTTTTTCCTTCATACTTTTAATACTTTTAGCAATTTTTGTGCCCACAACAGCATTTAACTCTTCAAAAGAGGCATTTTGTACATTTTCAAATGTCTCAAAATAGAGTATAAGTTTTTTTATAGTTGCCTCAGCTATACCCTTTTGCTCTAAGAGCTTAATTTGGGTATCTGCTTTGAGCTTCTGTTTTTGATGAAACTTTAACGCAAATCTATGTGCCTCGTCTCGCAATTTTTGAATAAATTGCAATCTCTTATCATTTGGAGGAAGTTTGAAAATCTCATCTTTTGTATATAAGATATCATGTGCACCTCCTTTAGCTCTTATACTCTTTAAATCCTTTTTCTCTTTTGAAATTGCAATAATATCGACAAATGCTCCACTTTGTTTAACTATTTTAAGAGCTAATTGCAAAAGAGTATCACCACCATCAATTATCATTAAATCAGGAGGCGGATTTTTATAAAAGCTATCACACCTTTTTTGAATAAGCTCTCTCATTTGCGAATACTCATCTTTATGACTTAAATTGTAGTGACGATATTCACTCTTTATGAACTTTCCAGACCACTTTATCATAGCTCCAACAATACCACTACCTTGCATATGTGAATTATCATAAGCTTCAACAATAAATGGAGTCTTATCCAAATTTAAAAGCTCTTTTATCTGCACTAAAAGATTATCATCACTTTTTTTATCATCAACTCTTAGTAACTCTAGTGCATTTTTTTTGGCTAAATTTAAAAGATTTTTTTTATCCCCTTTTTTAGGCACAATGAAATTTATCCTTTTGCCAACCCTTTTTGATACTGTTTTACAAACAAGCTCCATCTCTGAAAACTCTTCATTTAAAATAACACTCTTTGCAACTGTTGGAAGATCAAGACTATAGTGTTCAAGCAAAGCTCGTTTATAAAGCTCATCTATATCAAATCCATTATCCGATTTTGTTATATTGTGTGAACTTGAGATGATTTTGCCATCTCTTATAAATAGTTTTACTAAACACGCTTTTGTATCTTGTATAAGAGTATAAAATAGATCCAAATCTTCATTTTTAGCGATATCTATTGAGGTAAATATGGTCGATTTTTTTATTCTCTCTATTCGATCTCTTAGTATCAAAGCCTCTTCAAAGAGCAATCTATCTGAATAGCTTTGCATCTTTTTTGTTAAACACTTTATAAGCTCTTTCTTATCATGTAGCATACTCATAGCTTGATCTAAAATCTCTTTATACTCCTCTTTTGAAATTTTTCCCTCACATGGAGCTTTACACCTATTTATCTGATAAAAAAGACACGCCTTTTTATTTTTAAGAGATCCCTTTTTTTGCACAAGTGGAAAAATTTCATATATCGAATCGAGTATATCTTTGGCAGAGGTTGAAAATGGTCCATAATATTTAATTTTAGCTTTTGTTATCACTTTTCTAGTGATCTCTAATCTTGGAAAATCTTGATTTAAATCCACATAGATATACGGATAGGTTTTATCATCTCTTAGTAAGATATTATATTTTGGTTTGAGCTGTTTTATCAAAGAGTTTTCCAAAATCAAAGCATCATGCTCATTTTCAACAACTATATACTCCAATGAAGAGGTGTTTTGTATCATGTTGTAAATTCTGGCAGATAAATTGGGTGATGGTGATAAAGTTGGAGTAAATTTAAAATAGCTTTTTACTCTATTTTTTAATACTTTTGCCTTTCCAATATATAAAAGTTTGTTATCTTTATCAAAAAATTGATAAATTCCTGCACTTTTTGGAAGATCTCTTATTTTATCGATTAGATTCATGTTTTTGTTTAATAATATCTCTTATCTGTTTAAATATATCTTTTAATTTTTCATCTTTTGCAAGAATTTCAAAATCACCTTTGGCTCTCTCTTTGTACTTGATATTTGAGATATAGCTATCTTTTTTGGGCTCTATAAGGTTGCTAACAAATGACTTTATATTTTTAATCTCTATATCTTTGCAATCTTTATCTATTTCTTTAATTTTATTTAATAAATCTTTTATTAAATTATGTTTATAATTGAACTCCATTTTCATCCCCGGATGATTAAGAACAAAAAAGAGAGTTTGATTTTTTATATACATAAAGAGTATCGCATTTTTAAGATGAGGTGGTAGTAAATTTTTTAACTTCTCAAAACATCTTTTTTGTAAAATTTTTTTATTTTGAGGACTTTTAATAATATGAGCAATTATTTCATTAGAGCTTTTCATATTTTGATTATAGCATTATCATGTATATATTTTATAGGGTGTGGATATAAAAGTGATCCAATCTATCAGCCAAAAGTAAATAGTATATGAATATTTATGATGTTATTATTGTAGGTTCAGGTATTGCAGGGCTTAACGCTTCAGCACTATTTGATAAGAGTAAAAAGGTATTGGTTTTATGTAAAGATAACTCTTGGAATTGTAATACATTTTATGCTCAAGGTGGAGTTGCAGTAGCTTTAGATGAAGAGGATATAAATTTACATATTCAAGATACTATTAGTGCTGGAGATGGATTGTGTGATAAAGAGGCTGTAGAGATTTTGTGCAAAGATGGTTTTAAAGAGATTCAAAACTGGATTAAAAGAGGTTTTGAATTTGATCGTGATAAAGATGGAAAACTTTTATATACAAAAGAGGCAGCTCACTCTAAAAATAGAATCTTACATGCTGGTGGAGATGCAACTGGAAGATATATGCATCTTTTTTTAATGCGTGAAAATCAAAATACACTCCTTTATAAAAGTACAGTTACAGATTTACTAATCGAAGATGATATATGTTATGGTGTTAGAGTTTCACATTTGGGTGAGATAAAAAATTTTTATGCCAAAAGTGTCATAATCGCAACTGGTGGTATAGGATCACTCTATGAGTATCACACAAATTCAAAAAGTATTAGTGCAGATTTACATGGAATTTGTATCACTAAAGGTATCAAATTAAGAGATATGGAGATGTTACAGTTTCATCCAACTGCATATATTCATAATCGTGGAGCTAGAAAACAGTTACTTAGCGAAGCTCTAAGAGGTGAGGGTGCTTATATAGTTGATGAAAATGGCAAAAGATTTTTATTTGATTATGATAAAAGAGCAGAACTTAGCCCTAGAAATATTGTTGCTCAAGCGATATATGATTATAGACAAAAGACAAATCTTGAAATATATTTAAATTTTGATAACTTTACAAAAGAGTTTTTTAAAAAGAGATTTCCAACAATCTATTTTAATTTAAAAGATTTAGGTTTTAATCTTCCAGATGATAATGTACCAATCTCTCCAGCATTTCACTATGCTATGGGTGGAATAGAGACAGATTTAAATGCAAAAGTCAAAGGGTTTAAAAATTTATATGCTATTGGTGAAGTAGCATCAACTAGAGTTCATGGGGCAAATAGACTTGCAAGTAATTCGCTTTTAGAAGGAATTGTATTTTCTAAAAGAGCAGTTGATGATATAGAGAGTAAAACATTTGATTTTAAGATTAAAGAATTTTCTAAAAATGAAGATATACTCATAAAAGATGGTGATAAAGAGTTAAAACATCAATTAAGAGTTTTAATGTGGAAAAATGCAGGGATAATAAGATCTTATGAGGGATTAAAATCTACTCTTGAGTGGATTGATGATAAGTTAGATCAAAAAAGAGGTAAGTTATTAAAGCTTAGGCTTTTAACTTCAAAAGAGATTATAAAAAGTGCTCTAAAGAGAAAAAAATCTCTTGGTGCACACTACATGATATAAAAAAGGGGGTTTTATGAAATTTATTGTTTTATTATTTGGTCTTGTTTCAATTATGTTTGCTTCAAGTTCAGATATGGTAGTTCAAGATTTAACTGGTGAGTGGATAGGGATACTTTGTGCAATAGTATTTGTTGTTGGATACTATTTTATAGCAGCTGAGGAGAAATATCATATAAATAAAGCAAAACCAGCTCTGTTTATCGGAACTTTTATGTTTATGCTTATAGGAATATATTATGTGATAAATGGCTTAGATCCAGATGTATTACATGATGAGATGGAAATTTTAATTCTTGAAATTGCTCACATATTTTTCTTTTTATTTGTTGCTATGACCTTTATAGAGACTTTGATTGAAAGAAGAGTGTTTGAAGTATTAAAATATAAACTTGTCTCAAAAGGGTATAGCTATAAACAGCTCTTTTGGATTACTGGAGTTTTAGCATTTTTCATAAGTCCAGTAGCAGATAATTTAACAACTGCTTTGATTTTATCGACTGTACTTTTAACAATCGATAGAGAAAATAGAGCCTTTTTGGTTCCAAGTGCAATAGGAATAGTAGTAGCAGCAAATGCTGGAGGGGCATGGAGTCCTTTTGGAGATATTACAACTTTGATGGCGTGGTCAGCACAAAAAGGAGATTTTGTTGATTTTTTAACACTCTTTCCAGCTTCAATTATAGGTTGGGCATTGACTGCATTTTTACTGGTTAAATTTGTTCCTGTTGGAAAACCAGATTTTAATGTAGCAGATGAAGAGAGACCAAAACTAAAAGAGGGTGCTAAAGTTGTCATTTGGCTTGGTATATTTACTATTGCTATTGCAGTTTTAGGACATCAATTTTTTCACTTTCCTGCAATGTGGGGTATGATGTTTGGACTATCTTTATTAAAACTTTACGCTTATACACTAAAAAGAAGAAATGTGCATAAATCTTTTGATATATTTGCTAGTATGAGACTTATAGAGAATGACACACTACTATTTTTCTTTGGAATTTTAGCAGCCGTTGGTGCACTTCATTATCTAGGATTTTTAGAGTATATTGTAAAACTTTATGCTATTATTGGACCAACTGCTGGAAATATTGGTGTTGGATTTATTTCAGCAATTGTTGATAATGTACCTGTTATGAGTGCTGTATTAAAAGCAAATCCTCCTATGGGATTAGATCAATGGCTACTTGTTACATTAGCAGCTGGTATTGGTGGAAGTATGATTAGTTTTGGCTCAGCCGCAGGAGTTGGTGTAATGGGTAGAATGAAAGGTATCTATACCTTTGGAGCACATATGAGACTTGCTTGGACTGTTGTAGCTGGATATATGGCATCTATGTTGGTTTGGTATATACAATTTGAACTATTAGGTTGGTATTAAAGTGGAAAATGTCTCTATACTTATATTGGATTTTGGTTCTCAATATACTCAGTTAATTGCAAGAAAATTAAGAGAAGAGGGGGTATATTGTGAAATTATCCCTTATGATAAAGATATAGAATTTATCAAATCTCTCTCTCCTAAAGGTATAATCCTATCAGGTGGTCCATCTTCTGTATATGCAAAAGATGCTTATATGCCAGATAGTAGAATTTTTGATTTAAATATTCCAATTTTAGGAATATGTTATGGAATGCAACTTATTGTTTCACACTTTAAAGGTGTTGTTGAATTGGCAACTCATCATGAATATGGCAAAGCCAAATTAAAATTTGCTTCAAAGAGTGATCTATTTAGAGATACAAAAGATGATCAAATAGTCTGGATGAGTCATGCAGATAGAGTAGAGGCTTTGCCAGATGGATTTGAAAAAATAGGATATAGTGATAACTCCTTATATTGTGCTATTGCAAATAGAGAAAAAAATATCTATGCTTTACAGTTTCATCCAGAAGTGCACCACTCAGAGTATGGATCTAAGATACTGAAAAACTTTGCAAAATATATATGCAAATGTGAGAGCACTTGGAATATGGGTTCATTTGCAAAAGAGAAGATCAAAAAGATAAAAGAGCAAGTAAAAGATAAAAAAGTTTTATGTGCAGTTAGTGGTGGTGTAGATAGCTCAGTTGTAGCAGCTTTATTAAATGAAGCTATTGGAAGCAAACAGTTAGTCTGTATATTTGTTGATAATGGATTATTAAGAGCAAATGAGGCAAAAGCTGTTCAAGATATGTTTAAATTAGATCTTAAAATTCCTCTAATTACAGTTGATGCTAGTGAAATATTTTTACAAAGATTAAAAGGTGTAAAAGATCCTGAAAAAAAACGCAAAATAATAGGACATACCTTTATAGAAGTTTTTGACAAAGAGGCTAAAAAGCACAACAACATATCATTTTTAGCTCAAGGCACGCTCTATCCAGATGTCATAGAATCAATCTCTCAAAAAGGACCTTCAAAAACCATAAAGTCTCACCACAATGTTGGAGGATTGCCAGATTGGATGAAGTTTGAGTTGGTTGAGCCTTTAAGAGAGCTTTTTAAAGATGAGGTTAGAAAGCTTGGAGCTGAGCTTGGAATTTCCAAAGAGATGCTAAATCGTCACCCATTTCCAGGTCCAGCTCTTGCAATAAGAGTTATGGGTGAAGTTACAAAAGAGGATCTAAATCTTTTAAGAAAAGCGGATGTTATTTTGCTTGAAGAGTTAAAAGCTAGTGGATATTACTCCAAAACATGGCAAAGTTTTACAGTACTTTTAAATGTTCAAAGTGTAGGGGTTATGGGTGATAATAGAACTTATGAAAATACAGTTTGTATAAGGGTTGTTGAGAGTGTTGATGGTATGACAGCAACATTTGCCCATCTGCCTCATGAACTGTTAGAGAGAATTAGTAGCAGAATCATAAACGAAGTAGATGGTATAAATAGGGTGGTTTATGATATCACTAGCAAACCTCCTGGTACTATTGAGTGGGAATGATCTATCTTTTAAATGATAAAAAATTTAAAGATGCCAAAAATCTTCCTGTAATACTCACTAAATTTTTAGACAAAAAGATAGACCTTTCATCTTATGAAGCTTTGATATTTAGCTCTAAAAATGGAGTATATGCTATTGATAGATTAGATAGTAGATGGAAAAATATTCCAGCATACTCCATAGGAAGTGGCACTTCAAAGGTTATAAAAGAGCTTAAAGGAAAGCTCTTCTTTAGTGCAAACTCCTCATATGGTGATGATTTTGCCAATGAGATAAAAGAGAGACTTTTTAAAAAAAGAGCTCTCTTTTTAAGAGCTAAAGTGGTAACTTCAAATTTAAATACTATTTTGAAAGAAAATGGAGTACTGTTAGATGAAGAGATAGTTTATGAGACTATCTGTAATAGTTGTAAAAATTTAAAAAAACCGCCAAAAAATTCTATTATAATCTTCTCTTCACCATCAACAATAGAGTGCTTTTTTAAATGTTTTGATTGGGATAAAAGTTACAAAGCAGTAGCAATAGGCAAAAACACAGCCTCTTATCTGCCAAAAGATATCACATATAAAATCTCAAATGAACAAAATCTATCTTCATGTATAAAACTGGCTAAAGAGATACAAATCAATTTCTAACAAACTCTTTAAGTATTTTTGTAACCATATCTACTCTATTTAAAAAGCTTTTTTTACTAGCTCTTTCATGTATAGTGTGATCTCCATCTCCAAATGGTCCAAATCCATCTAGTGTTGTAACTCCAGCATTTGCTAAAATATTGGCATCACTTACACCGCCTCTTTTTTCTGTTTTTAACTTTTTACCTATTATATTTTCGATTCTTTTTATAAAATCTGCCTGTTTTTGATCCGGTTCAAACACATCTCTTTGAATTCCACCACTTAATTTTGTTTTAATCCCTTTTGTAGTTGTATTGTGTACAATATCATAAATCTCTTGCATAACTTTATCTCTTTGGCTAGAGTTTGAGTATCTAAACTCAAGCGTCAGTTTTGCATATGCAGAGATAGTATTTGCTCCTATGCCACCCTCTATCTTGCCAACATTTACTGTTGTACCAAGAGATAAGTTTGTTAAATGGCTTAGTGCTATTATCATTCTTGCTGCCTCTAAATTTGCATCAACTCCATCCAGATAACAGTTTCCAGCATGTGCAGCATGACCTTTTATATCCACATAAAGTGTTGCAACACCTTTTCTGCCTATTACTACTTCATCATTTTCTCCAGCTGCTTCAAACACAAGTGCATAATCATACTCTTTTGCCAAATTTTTTGTAATAGCTTTAGAATCATCACTACCAGTCTCTTCATCACTAACTAAAAACATATCGATATTGTATATATCATGTAGCTCTTTTTTAACATTTCTAAGTGACTCTAATGCTACAAAATTTCCTCCTTTCATATCACAAACTCCAGGTCCATATATCCACTCATCATCTTCGTGAAACTTTTCAAATGTATTAGGAGCAAAAACAGTATCCAAATGACCTACAAGCAAAATCTTCTCTCCCTCTTTTTTGGGAGATTTAAAAAGTAGATGATCACCTATATGAGACTCTTTAAATTTTTGAAGCTCAAATCCAAGCTCTAACATCTTTTGAGAGAATATCTCTCCATTTTTATCGACTCCTCTTTTATTTTTTGTATAAGAGTTTATATTTATCAATTCACTTAGTTCAGTAAAATCATAAGACATGTTAAACCTTTAAAAAAATTAATATGTTTAATTGTATCATCTTTTATAAAAAAAATTTAATTTATGTCGATTTTATTTTTAACTATTAAAGTGCAAAGGAGGGGTTATGAGTGAGTACAACATTGGAATGTGGATGTACCAAAATGGTGGTGGAGCCGAAATAGAAAAAAAGATGGTAGCCTTACTTAAAGAAAGAGGTATAAATACAATTACCAACCTTTATCTAAAGTATGCTATTGCACAAAATGGTTCTATTATTTGCAATAATGTAAAAATGGAAGAGTTGGATCTATTTTTTTCTTATAATGCAGGAGAACAGACTCAATATCAAGTATATCTATATGAGACATTAAATGAGTATATCCCAACTATAAATAACTTTAAAGCTTTTCAAATTACAGAAGATAAGTTCAAAACCTCTCATCTTTTAAATAGGCACGGTATAAAAACAGCCCCTTATAAATTGTGTCATAGAAATGATACAAACCAACTAAGAAGCATATTTAAAGAGTGGGGAGGAGAGTTGGTATATAAGCCAACTGATGGTTGGGGTGGTATGGGGCTTGTCAAGATAGAGAATGAAGCAGCACTTGATATGATACTCCCTTTTTTAAATCAAACCGATGTTAGATGTTTTTATGTAGAAAAGTTTATCAAAAATGATAATAAAGATTATAGAATAGATATAGTTGATGGTAAATATATATCTTGTTATGGTAGAAAAGCTCCAAAAAATAGTTGGAAAACAAATATCACAAGTGGTGGAGAGATCATTCTAAGAGAGCCAACAGATGAAGTAGTAGAGTTGGCTATTAAAGCTGCAAAAATTACAGGACTTGAAATAGCTGGAGTTGATATCATATATGATCTTGAAAAAGAGGAATATATTGTGCTAGAGGTAAATGGAATCCCAGCTTTTGCAACTCCTGAACAGGAAAAAATTGGTCTTGATTTTAATCTTAAGAAGATCAATGCAATTGTCGATCTAATAGAAAAGAGAGTAAAGGAAAAAAGGTGTTAAGAAAAAGAGAAAAATTGCCAAAAATTGGATTATTATATTTAGATTATGTACTTAGGTTTTTTGATAAATCAAATTTCAAAGGTTGGCCAGATAAGATTGAGACAGTTACTTATCATTGGAAAAATGACAAAGAGAGATTTATCAAAGAGGTTAAGAGAAAAAAGATAGATATTTTGATAGGAAATATTCCAGCAACAGCTTATGAGACATTTAGAGAGATAGCAAAAGAGTTACCAAATGTTAAGTTTATCCCCTCTCTTGATGCCCAATTTTGTAACAAATCAAAAGAGAATGTAACCCGTTTTTGCTGGAAATATAATATTCCTGTTCCAAAAACATATATATTTTATGACAAAGATAGAGCAGATAGATTTATAAATAGCACAACATATCCTAAAATTATTAAAAAGAGTTATGGTCCATCAAATTATGGTGGATACTTTGTACATAAAGTTAATTCTAAAAAAGAGGCAAAAGAGTTATTAGCCAAAAAGAGATACAACCCAATATATATGCAAGATTTTATACCGATGGAGGCTGATGTAAGAGTTATGCTAATAGGGCATAAGCCTGTTTGTGCATTTTGGAGAAGACCACCAAAAGGGGAGTGGCTAACAAATACAAGCCAGGGTGGAAGTATGGATTATCATAATGTACCAGTTGATCTTTTGAAATTGGCTGTTAAAGTTTCAAAAGCGGCAAATGCTGAGTATTGGGCTTGTGATATTGCAGTTGGAGCTGATGGAAAATATAGAATCTTAGAGTGTGCTACAGCATTTGCAGCATTTCCATATATTAGAGACTGGATAGGGCAATATCTGATGTGGAAATTCTCAAATGGCAAATTTGATAAACCAAATATACCTATTTATAATTGGGAAGAGCTAGGCAAAATGGATAGCTCAATCTTAAGAACTATGAGATATATCACTTATGGAAAATATACCCCAAGTTTTGATGGAGAGTATTTTATAAATAAAAAGATAAAAACCAAAGATAGTGTTTGTAAAGTTCATGAGTTGGATATGCTCTTTAGTATGCTAAATACAGAAGATAGAACCAACGAAGAGTGGCCAAGTCATATCTATAACTATCAAGATAGATCTTTATCAAAAGATACCTCACCTTTGCCAGAGCAAATGCCAATAGATCAAGATGAATCTAGTGAAATTTTATCTACTAAAAAAGATAAAGTTTTAGTATAATAGCCTCTTTAAAATTTGATTTGAGATTATAAGGAAGTGCATGAAACGGCAATATAGATCATATCAAGAGACTATAGATTATCTATTAGAGTGTGAAAAAAAATTTCCCACTCTAGTATCTACACAAATTATAGGTCAAACTATAGAAAAACGGGATATAATCTTAGCAACAATTTCAACCGATGTTAAAAATGCCGATTTAAAACCAGCTCTTTTATTTACAGGTACAATTCATGCAAGAGAGTGGATAGGAAATGAGTTGGCAATAAATTTCATAGAGTATCTTTTAAATAACTTTAAATCAAATCCAAAAGTCTCTACTATATTAAAAAGCAATACTCTTTATATGGTTCCTTGTCTAAATCCAGATGGATTTGAATACTCTAGAAATCACTTCTCTTTTTGGAGAAAAAATAGAAGAGATAATAAAAATGGTACTTTTGGAGTGGATTTAAATAGAAACTTTAGTGTAGGTTTTTCAAAAATTAATAACACAAGCTCAAATGTATATAGTGGACCACACCCATTTAGCGAACCTGAAAGTAGGGCTATAAAAGAGTTTATAGACTCTCATGAAAATATCACTATAGCACTAGATTATCACTCTCAAGGAAATGTATTTTTTCCAGCTCATAAATTTAATCACGAGGCAGAAGCAGAGGGAACCGATATGAATACCCTTTGTGCAAATATGAATAATGAGATCAAAAAGATAACAGATAGAGAGTATGGTATTCATAGAGGAAAACCTCCTGCAAAATTAATTAGTGGAAGTTTGAGAGAGTATTGTTACTCTAAAGGAATTATAGCAGTTGTTGTTGAGGTTGGAACTAGAAATATTCCAGATTATATGAAAAATATGAAAGAGAGTATTAACGAAAATATTCCAGCACTTCTATTTGCTCTTAGTGAAGCTAGTAACCACTCAAATCTTGCCCCTACTGCTGTTCAAGATTTTAGAATTACAAAAATTGGTATAGATAGTGTTAAAATGGAGTGGGAGCATGAACAAGATAGTGATATATTTTTTAAAGTTTATAGAAACACTAAAAACAAACAACCTTGTACTGAAAATAATTTAGTAGCTATAACAAGAGAGAAAGAGTTTGAAGATATAGAGCTAAAATCTAGTACAGACTACTTCTATTATATAAGAGCTATTGATGAAAAGAGTGGATTAAAATCACCATTTGCAACAAAACTTAGAGTTAGAACTTTATTAGATAAAGAGGAGTTTGCAAGAACAATCTTTCCACTGTCTAAAAATATAGGCTATGTAGCTCAAAAGACAACTCAAACAAATAGTAAACATTTTGGAAATAACTCTCTGTTTGTAGGAGTTAGTCAAACAAAAGGTATCAGTTATGCTGTTATGAAGTTCAATCTAAACTCAATTCCCAAAAATGCAATTATAAAAGAGGCAAAAATTTCACTATATCCTATGAATAGGGTAAATGCAAAAATAGAAAAATATGGTGAGTGGTCAATCTCTTTTATAGATCGAGAAAGTGTAGAAAATATAACAGATTTTAACCAAATAGATGAAGCAAAAGTGGTAGAGACAATTGGAGAGACTATAAAATCTGAAAAATTGACTCAAGGAATTTGGCACTATTGGGAGTTTAATGTAAATGAGAGAAAGCTTTTAGAAAAAGAGTTATCTAGTGGAGAAATTCTTTTTAGATTACAAGGTCCTAAAAAATTGCCTCTTGGTAAAGATTCTCAAATGATGATGTTTGATATAGGTTATGGAAAGTATGGTGGAGGAATTCACTATAGACCTCATTTAAAGATAAAATA
>JALWLB010000121.1 GCA_027081145.1 Campylobacterales bacterium | reverse complement strand
ACCCCATATAGATATAAAAGATATTATACATTTATCTTAATTACGATTATAGGTTTAAGTTTACCTTTTATTCGAATAGATGGTAATCACTTCTTTTTACTTAGCTTTGATCACAAACAACTTCATCTTTTTTTCACTCGTTTTGATATGCAAGAGATGTATTTGATGCCGTTTTTGCTTATTTTTCTTTTTTTGGGGGTGTTTTTTTTAACAACCCTTGGTGGTCGTGTTTGGTGTGGATGGATGTGTCCTCAAACTATTTTTAGAATAATTTATAGAGATTTGATACAAACAAAACTTTTAGGTATTAGAAAAAGTATTCAAAATAAGCAAGAAGAGCCAAAGGGTCAAATATTTAAAAAAACGATCGCTATTTTAATATGGTCGGCTTTAGCATTTTTAGCTTCAGCAAACTTGCTTTGGTATTTTGTTCCACCTGAAGACTTTTTTCAATACATAAAAAACCCATCTGAGCATATTATTTTAACTGGTGCTTTTTTAGCATTTGCTGGATTTTTGATTTATGATATAGTTAAATTAAAAGAGGATTTTTGTATATATGTATGCCCTTATGCAAGAGTTCAGTCTGTTATGTATGATGAAGAGACTATTCAAACCATATACAATACTCAAAGAGGTGGACATATTTATGATGAACATAATCACAAGCTTGTACACAATCTAAAAGAGCTAAAACAAGCCGATCCTGATGCAGAGTGTACATATTGTCAAAGTTGTGTCAAGGTTTGCCCTACACACATTGATATCAAAATGGGAACTCAACTAGAGTGTATCAACTGTTTAGAGTGTGCTGATGCTTGTACAAAAGTTATGGGTGCATTAAATAAGCCATCTTTAATCACATGGACAAGTTTAAGTGCTATAAAAGAAGGAAGAAGACCAAAGTTTTTTAGAATGCGTACTGTCGCTTATGGAGTAGCTTTAATATTATCTCTTGTTGGGCTTTTTTGGATGGGTTCAACAAAAGAGTATATGCTCTTAAATATTAATCGAGGGACACAACTGTATAAAATTAAAGATAATGGCAATAGAGTTGTAAATTCATATACATTTTTATTTCAAAACACGGACAATAAAGACCATACTTACTACTTTCAAATAGATAATAACCCTGATATTAAAATAGAGAGACCAAAAGAGCCATTTAAAGTTATGGCAGGTAAAAAAACTCAAAAAATTGTTATATTAAGCACAAATAAAATCTTATCAAAAGATAATACAAAAGATACTATATTTCCTCTTAGTATTACAGCTTATGCAGTTGATCAAAAAGATAAAATAGTAGTACACAGAAAGACTATATTTGCCTACCCAAGATATGATATTTTATTAAAACATAAAAAGTAAAACATCTCTAAAAACTCTCATTGTGAGAGTTTTTTTCTCAAAGCTTTTAACTCTTTTTTATAAGCTTCATAGTCTCCGTACGCAAAAAAACTATCATACCGAGAGTGTCTATAGGCTATCTTTTTAGCATGTTTAATAGGACACCAAAACTGTTCAGTGACTGCTGCTACTTCGCTTACATATGCCATCAATCCATTAAAGTATGAGCAATATACACAATTTACTTTCTCTATAAAGTTTAAATAGTTTAAATATTGTCGATCAAAAACTATATAATCAGACCTTTTTATAGGTTTAATTTTATAAACTCTAAAGTTAATACTTTGATATATCCACACACAAATATCTAGCAAAATAGCAGGAACAATCAAACCATATATAATTGGAGCTGTTAAGATATATAAAAGAGGAGCATTTTTAATATATAAAAAGACACTTTCAAGAGCATCTTTTTGCTTTTGGATTACATCTTTTTCAAATTGAATCTTTCTATTTTTTATTTTATAAGAAACTTTTTGATCCTCTTTTTCAATCTCTTTTTTTAATTCATTTTCTAAGTTTTTTATTTTTTCAATAATTTGTTCAATCTCTTTATTCATAATATATCTTTCTTATTTACTGACACCCTTGACACTCCATACTTCGATCTGCTGTATTGTTGTCTGCTTCTGGTGATTGACTTCTTAGATAATAGGTCGATTTTAAACCAAGTTTCCAACCTAACATATATATATCATTTAAATATTTTCCACTTGCTTTATCTAGCATCATAAAAATATTTAAACTCTGCCCTTGATCTATCCACTTTTGTCTAACTGCTGCCGCTTTAATCAAAATAGTTTGATCTAAATCATATGATGGAGTATAGAATTTCCAAGTATCAGGATTTAAATTTGGTGCAACTACGGGAATAAGTCCACTAAGATTTTCCTCAAACCACTTTCTTTTATAAATTGGCTCAATCGCTTGAGTAGTACCCACAAGAATAGAGATAGAGCTTGTTGGAGCTATTGCCATAAGATATCCATTTCTCATTCCATCTCTTTTAACTCTCTCTTTTAACTTGTTCCAATCATATGTATATCCAAAAAGCCCTCCTCTATCAACAAGCTTTTTTGCTTCAGCATTAGCAACATCAATAGGAAATATACCTTTACTCCAGTTTGAACCTTCAAAATCAGGATATTTTCCCTTTTCTATTGCCAGTTTTGATGATGCTTCTATGGCATTATAACTAATGGCCTCCATAATTTCATCTATTTTTTCAAAATGTTGATAACTCCCCCACTCTATTTTGGATTCTGCCAACATTTGTGCTTCACCCATCACGCCAAGTCCAATAGCTCTTGTCGCAAGATTTGTTTTCTTAACTTTCATAAGTGGATAAAAATTTAAATCAATTACATTATCAAGCATTCTAATTGCAATTGGCACAACTCTTTCGATATCCTCTTTTGTATTGATTTTAGATAAGTTTACACTTGCTAAATTGCAAACTGCTGTTTTACCTCCAATTCGCTCTTTCTCAGAGATCATCACCTGTTTAGAGTCTATACAATCAAGTGCTGTTATCTTTTTGGCTTTTTTTATAATTCCACTATCCAATTTTACATCATCAAGCTCATCATACAATTTTACACTTCCATCTGTAAAAGTAAGTTTGATTTGATAGTGATCAGGATCAGTATTTTGAAAAATTTCTGTACATAAGTTTGAGCTTCTTATAACTCCCGTATGAGCATTTGGATTTGCTTTGTTTGCATTATCCTTAAAACAGAGAAATGGATTTCCAGTTTCAAAATAACTAAGCAATATTTTTTTCCATAACTCTTTTGCTTTTACACTTTTTTTAACAATTGTTGAGTCATTTTCTAATTTTTTATACTCTTTTTCAAATTCATCAGCATAAAGATTTGGAAGCTGAGGAGTATCTAATGGATCAAACAGTGTCCATAGAGCATCCTCTTCTACTCTTTTCATAAATAGATCATTAATCCAAAGTGCAGGGAATAGATCATGTGCTCTTCTTCTCTCTTCACCCGAATTTTTCTTAAGATCTAAAAAATCTTCTATATCCATATGCCAAGGCTCTATATAAACAGCAATAGCTCCTTTTCTAGTGCCCAATTGATCCACAGCAATTGCGATATCGTTTGTAATTTTTAAAAAAGGTATTATTCCTCCAGCTGCATTTTTATGTCCATCGATTGAGCTTCCCATAGCTCTAACTCCAGACCAGTCCCAACCAATCCCTCCACCATATTTTGAAAGCAGTGCCATCTCTTTATACCCATCAAATATACCCTCTATGTTATCAGGCGTACTTCCAATGTAACATGAGCTTAACTGATGTCTTGGGGTTCTTGCATTTGAAAGAGTAGGGGTGGCTAACATAACTTCAAACTTTGAAATAAGATCATAAAACTTTTTAGCCCAATCTTGTGGATTAAATTCATTTTGAGCTAAAAACATGGCTATTGCCATAAACATATGCTGAGGTAACTCTATAGGTCTATTTTGTTGATCTTTTAGCAGATACCTATCATAAAGTGTTCTAATACCAAGATATGTAAACTGTAAATCCCTTTTTGGATCTATATAAGCATCTAAATCATCTAAATCATATTTATCTTTTAAACCGGGAATAATTCTGCCGCACTTTTCACCTCTTTCAAAATACTCTCTTAAAGTACAATAACCAGTAAATTTACTAACTTTATGATATAAATCATATAAAAATAGTCTTGCAGCTACAAATGTCCAATTTGGTCTATCTATGTCTATTTTATCAACAGCTGTTTTTATCAGTGTTAATTGTATCTCTTCTGTACTAATAAGATCACGAAATTGTATTTTTGCATCAAGCTCAAGCTCACTTTGAGAAACATTTTCAAGTCCTTTGACTGATGCATATGTATATTTTTGAATCTTGCTAATATCAAGTGGCTCTACTCTGCCATTTCGTTTTGTAACTGTTAACATTTTACTTGTCATCCTTGAACACTCTCTCATAAATTTTTTCTATATTTTTTGTATAGTAGCTATAATCAAAACACTCTCTGATCTCATCTTCACTAAGTTTTTCTCTTAACTCTGTATCATGTAGCAAATATTGGAGATATAAACTCTCATTTTTTTCATTAAGAGCTGATTTGCCTTGTTGTAAATCTTGCCAAACTTTCATAGCGTTTCTTTGAACTATTTTATAAGCATCTTCTCTATTGACACCTTTTTTAGGAAGCTCTAGCAGTACTCTTTGAGAAAAGACAAGACCACCTGTGAGATTAAGATTTCTCATCATATTTTCAGGATATACAACAAGTTTTTTTATTACTGAGTTTAATCTATGAAGCATAAAATCGGTTGTAATAAACCCATCAGGCAATATAAACCTCTCAACTGAACTATGAGATATATCTCTTTCGTGCCAAAGTGCAACATTTTCCATAGCAGGAGTTGCATAACTTCTTATAACTCTACAAAGTCCTGTAATATTTTCTGTTAAAACTGGATTTCTTTTATGAGGCATAGCAGAGGATCCCTTTTGTCCTTTTTCAAAAAACTCCTCTGCTTCATAAACTTCTGTTCTTTGATAGTGTCTAACTGCTACTGCAATTTTTTCACACGATGATGCAAGAAGTGCTAAAGCATTAAAAAGATTTGCATATCTATCTCTTTGAATAATTTGATTAGAAATAGCAGCCGGTTTTAATCCCAACTCTTCACAAACAAGCTCTTCAAGCTCTATTGGAGCATGAGCAAAATTTCCCATAGCACCACTTATTTGTCCAACAGAGATAACATCTAATGACTGTTCTAAATTTATAAGGTTTCTTTTTAACTCTTCGTACCAAATAGCAAGAACCAATCCAAATGTAATAGGCTCTCCATGAATTCCATGACTTCTACCAACCATTAGAGTATATTTATGCTCATTCGCTCTTAGCTTAAGAGAGTTCATAACCATTTTTACATCATCTATGATAATTTTAAGTGAATCTCTCATTTGTAGTGCAGTTGCAGTATCTATACAGTCTGAACTTGTCATACCATAATGAACCCACCTGCTCTCTTCACCTAACGATTCAGATACAGAAGTTAAAAAAGCTATAACATCATGTTTGGTCTCTTTTTCTATCTCATCAATTCTTGAAATTTCAAATTTTGCATTTTTGATAATTTTTTGACAATCATCATCAGGAACAAGACCAAGCTTATTCCATGCTTTAACTGCTGCTTTTTCAACTTGAAGCCAAGCATCATATTTTGCCTGAATACTCCATCTATTTTTCATCTCATCACGAGCATATCTTTCAACCATATGTAAAAAACCTTACCATAAAATTATGGTAGAATTCTATTTAAATCAGTTTTAAAAACTGTTAAAAAAAGGTTTAAAATTGTCATATAAAATAAAGAAAGTTTTTCTTCAAAGAAAAGCAAAAGCTTTTAAATTTTTAATGGATACTTTTCAATTATCTATATCAGAAGCCCAAAAATGGATAGATAAAAAAAGATTGTATGAAAATAAAAAATTGGTTATACACAAATCTAAATTTATAGAAGGAGAGATAGAAGTTATAGTTTTTACTCCTACAACCAGAGGATTAAGACCAATATTTGAAACAAAAGATTTTGCAGTTTTTGATAAACCAAGTGGAGTGCTTGTTCATCCAACTTTTTACGACTCTGATTACTCTTTAACACATGAAATAAAATACCTTTATGGAAAAGATGCAAACATAGTTCATAGACTTGATAAAGAGACAAGTGGTGTTATAATAGCTTCAAAACATAAAACAGCCGAAAAAAGACTCAAAAACTCTTTCGAAAAGCAAAAGATTAAAAAAGGTTATTTAGCTCTTGTAGATGGAAAAATAGATACAGAGCTTTTTATAGATGCTCCTATTTATAAAGCTAAAGAAGAGTTAGAAATTAGACTCAAAGTTATTATAGATGATCGAGGTAAGCCATCTCAAACAAAGATAGTTCCTTTAAAATATTTCAAAAACACAGATTCAACTCTAGTTGAAGCTATACCATTTACTGGAAGACAACATCAAATTAGAGTTCATCTGTTTCATATGAAACACAAAATTATCGGAGATCCTCTTTATGGTGTAGAGACCAAATATGTACTTAAATATCTCAAAAAAGAGTTACAAGGTAGTGAGAGAATAAAAGCTACGGGAGCAAGACGAATGATGCTACATGCAAATTGGATAGAGTTTAAATATGATAATTGTTATAAAATATATTCAAAAACTAATCTTTGTCAATAAATAAAACTTTTATCAAACCACCTACTCCAACTATTACAACTATTGATAAAAATATCACCATTGACCAATCAAGTAAAGTAAATCCCATTATAAAGCCTTTCTATTTTTCTCATATAGTTGTCCACAAGCAGCACTGATATCTAAACCTTTTGATTCTCTAATTGTGCAAGTTATCTTATGATCTAGTAAATACTTTTGAAAGTTTAACATATCTTTCTTTATCGGTCTTTTGAATTCACTCATAGGGTAGGGGTTAAAATAGATAAGATTTACTTTTGCTTTAATATCTCCTAAAAGTTTTACCAGTTTTTTTGCACTTTTGATATCATCATTTAAATCTCGAATAACCAAATACTCAAACATAACTTTTTTTCTAGTATCAATTGGAAACTCTTTAACTGCTTTTATGATTGATTCTATATTGTATGCTTTATTGATAGGCATCAACTCTTCTCTAAGTTTATCATCAACTGCATGAAGTGAAATAGCAAGTAATACACCAAGATTCATCTCTCCTAGTTTTTTAATTTGATGACTTAGTCCACTTGTAGAGATGGTTTGTCTTCTGGTAGAAATGCTTAATCCATCACTATCGTTAAAAATTTTGATAGATTTTGCTACATTATCAAGATTATCAAGCGGTTCACCCATACCCATAAAGACAATATTTACTTTTCTATTTGATGCTATATTATTATCTTTTTTGATTTGTAACACTTGTGCAACAATTTCTGAAACACTCAAATTTCTTTTAAATCCATCTTTGGCAGTTAAACAAAATGCACATCCAATTTTACAACCAACCTGAGATGAGATACATATAGTATATCTTGTATGGTGTATTAACTTGCCATTCTCATCTCTTTGTTCTTGTTTCATGGGTAGTAATACAGACTCTATTGTTAAGTTATCATGTAGAGCAAAAAGATACTTTTTACTACCATCTTGGCTAGTTTCAACATCTATAATCTTCAAAGGATTTAGAGTATATTTATCTTTAAGTGTGTTTCTTAACTCTTTAGATATATTTTTCATCTCATCAAATTCATCAACACCTTTTTGATAAATCCATTGAAATATCTGTTTTGCTCTAAATGATGGCTGAAAGATATTTGAGAGTTCATCTTTTGTATAGTTTAACAAAGAGTTCATATTTGACCTCTAGTTTTTAACTCATTTTCAACTATTTTCATAGCTGTTTTTTGATTTTTCATAAACTCTTCATGAGCAAATTTATCACAATAGTTTGTAATAACAAACAATCCTCCAGCAGGTATATTAAACTCTTTTGCAACTTTTAAGACTGAATAAAATTCCATATTTTCTGCTTGAATATTTCTTTTTAAATACTCTTTTGAAATCTCTTGATCTGTAGTAATATAATTACTAGAATTTATTAGTGTTTCATGTGAAACTATTTGATTTTTTGCAGAAATTACATTATCGATAGGTGTATAACTTTTGTTTTGAAAAAAACTATTTTCTATATTACAAGCTGTTTTTGATTCAATAATATCATATATTTTCTTATTGCCATAACTTCCAGCAGTTCCAACAAAGAGTAAAAATTTAGGAGGATTTAACAAACAAAGCCTCGTTAAATTTATAGCACTATCTATCAAGCCTACTCCAATAGGCAATGCAAAATCAAACTGTTCACTATTTCCCGCACAAACTATCATATTCTTACCGCTATATTATTATTTTTTAGATATCTTTTTAAATCCATAATATCTATTTCACGAAAATGAAATATCGAAGCAGCCAATGCAGCATCAGAACCAGCTAAAAAAGTGTCTCTAATATGCTCCATCTTACCAGCTCCTCCACTAGCAATTAGAGGAATATCAACACTATTTGAAACTATACTATTTAATTCATCATCATATCCATTTTTTGTACCATCTGCATCCATAGATGTCAAAAGTATTTCACCTGCTCCTCTATCATAAACCTCTTTTGCCCATTTTATTGCATCAATTTTAGTATCAACCCTGCCCCCATTTAGATAGATACTCCAAGAATTACCACTCTTTTTAGCATCAATTGCAACAACAATACATTGAGAGCCAAACCTTTTTGCAGCTTCATCTATAAAATCAGGATTTTTAATAGCAGCTGAATTTATACTAACTTTATCACATCCTACATTTAAAAGATTGTATATATCTTGTAGTGTTCTAATTCCTCCACCAACAGTTAGTGGTATAAAAACCTCTTTGGCAACCTCTTTTACTATATCAACAATTGTTCCTCTATTTTCATGACTTGCTGTAATATCCAAAAAGGTAATTTCATCTGCTCCTTCTTGATTATATCTCTTAGCTACTTCAACAGGATCTCCAGCATCTTGTAGTCCTACAAAATTAACACCCTTTACCACTCTACCATTATTTACATCCAAACATGGTATAATTCTCTTTGCAAAATACTCCATAACATCCTAACACTATGATTTATTATCTATTTACATACTATTATAACAAAAAATTAAGCAAATATATTGTATTATGAGTATTTTTAATAACTAAGGCAAAAATTGATTAAAGCAAAGAAAAAATTTGGACAGAATTTTTTAAAAGATGAATCAGTTTTGTCAAAAATCATCAAATCGACGCCCAAAGATGACAAAGTCATTGTTGAAATTGGACCTGGGTTGGGTGATTTAACAAAAAAGCTACTAGAGATAAGTGACAAAGTTGTAGCTTTTGAGGTTGATTTAGAGTTATATGGTATTTTGCAAGAAAAATTCAAAACCCAAATAGCTGAAAAAAGATTAGAGTTAATTTGTGCGGATATACTAAAGATATGGAACAGTAGTTCTATTATTGATAGTGATTATCATTTAGTGGCGAATCTACCATACTATATCGCTACAAAAATTATACTAAAAGCTCTTGATGATAGTCACTGTAAAACAGTTTTAGTAATGACTCAAAAAGAGGTTGCTAATAAGTTTATAGCAAAACATCAAGAAAAAGAGTTTTCAGCATTGGCTATTCTTGCACATAGTATTTCAAAACCTGCTGTACTTTTTGATGTGGACTCAAGTTCATTTGAGCCTCCACCAAAAGTTACTTCATCAGTTTTGAAAATGGTAAAATTTGATGATTATTTAAAAGTAGATAATAATAGGGGTATATTTGATTCATATAATGAATATGAAAAATTTAAACTATTTTTGAGGGTTGCATTTAAAAGCCCACGAAAAATATTGTTAAAAAATTTATCAACTATTTATGAAAAAGATAAAATTAAAAAACACTTTGAAGACTTACAAATAGATCAAAATTTACGACCACATCAACTCTCAACCTTACATTATCACCTATTGTTTAAAAAAATAATAGGAGCATAAAATGCAAGAAAATAAAGGTAGTTCAAACACTACACAACAAAATAAAAAACAGCAAAATAAAAGACCTAAACAGTTCTCAGCTAAACTTGGAAACTCTACATGGGAGTTAGATATAAAAAAGGCTATAGAAGCCAATAAAAAAGTACAAAAAGCAAGGCTTCAATCATACAATAAGTTAAATTTAAATACCAGTGCAAGAGTTACCATAATTCCACTAGGTGGACTTGGTGAAGTAGGTGGCAATATGATGGTTATAGAAACACCTCAAAGTGCAATTATAGTAGATGTGGGTATGAGTTTTCCAACTGATGAAATGCATGGTGTTGATATATTAATTCCTGATTTTTCATATATTCGAAAGATCAAAGATAAAATTCAAGGTATTATAATAACTCATGCTCATGAGGATCATATAGGTGCAGTTGCTTATCTATTTAAAGAGATGCAATTTCCTATATATGCTACTCCTTTACCTCTTGGAATGCTATCAAATAAGTTTGATGAGCATGGATTAAAAAAAGAGAAAGAAAAGTTTCGTCCAGTTGAAAAACGCAAAATATATAAAATTGGTGATTTTGATATAGAGTGGATACATATAACCCACTCTGTTATAGATGCTTCAGCACTTGCTATTACTACTGAAATAGGTACAATAATTCATACAGGCGATTTTAAAATAGATCACACTCCAATAGATGGATATCCAACCGATTTAGGAAGATTGGCTTATTATGGAGAAAAGGGAGTTGTTTGTCTTTTGAGTGATAGCACAAATTCATATAGATCTGGAATAACAAAAAGTGAAAGCTCCGTAGGGCCAACATTTGATGCTATTTTTGCAAAATCAAAGGGTAGGGTGATCATGTCAACCTTCTCATCAAATATCCATAGAGTTGCTCAAGCTATAGAATTTGGTGTAAGATACAATCGTAAAGTATGTGTTATTGGGCGTTCTATGGAGAGAAATTTAGATATTGCAATGGAGCTTGGATATATACAGTTTGATAGAAGAATTTTTATAGATGCTCATGAAGTAACAAAATATCCTGATAAAGATATCTTAATAGTTACAACAGGAAGTCAAGGTGAAACTATGAGTGCACTTTATAGAATGGCTATAGAAGAGCATCGCCATATAAAGATAAAACCAAGTGATCAAATTATCATTTCAGCAAAAGCAATTCCTGGAAATGAAGCAAGTGTGTCAAGAGTTTTAAACTTTTTAATAAAAGCTGGAGCTAGTGTGGCGTATCAAGATTTTAGTGAAATTCATGTAAGTGGTCATGCTGCTCAAGAAGAGCAAAAACTAATGTTAAGACTCACAAAACCAAAATTTTTCTTGCCAGTTCATGGAGAGTATAATCACATACACAAACATAAACAAACTGCAATAAGCTGTGGTATGAATCCAAAAAATATTTTACTTATGAGTGATGGAGATAAAATTGAGTTATGTCCAAAATATATTAAAAAAGTAGGAACAGTTAAAACTGGAAAAACTTTTATTGATAATCAAATCAATAAACAAATTGATAATGATGTTATAGTAGATAGGCAAAACTTAGCAGATGCTGGAGTTGTTATGATCATAGCTCAAATAGATCAACAAAATAGAAAACTCATAGATAGACCCAAAGTTGTTAGTTATGGATTGGTTCCAGATAGAAGAGATAAGGCATTTTCTAAAGAGATAGAGGATATTTTGGATCAGTTTTTGATAAATGCCAAACCAGAAGTGCTTCAAGATAGAAAATTGGTTGAAAATGGCATTAGACAAGTTGTAAGAAAACATATATTTAGAAAAAAGAAAAAATATCCTACAATAGTACCTACAGTCTTTATTATGTAGAGATTAAAATGAATTATAAACAAATTGTCCAAAATGTACTATTAATTGAATCTCAAGAGCTAAAACACAAAGCCAATACACTAAGTAATGAGATTGATCAAGCAATAAATCTCATTATAAATATCAAAGGCAAACTCATCATAACAGGAGTTGGCAAAAGTGGACTAGTTGGTGCAAAAATCGCCGCTACATTGGCAAGTACTGGAACAAGTAGCTTTTTTATCCATCCTACAGAAGCAATGCATGGAGATCTTGGCATGATAGGGCAGGGCGATGGGGTTTTGGCTATTAGCTATAGTGGAGAGAGTGAGGAACTAGTCTCTATGCTTCCTCATATCAAAAGATTTGATATTCCACTAATTGCAATGGCAAAAGATAAAAACTCCACACTTGGAAAATATGCCGATGTATTTTTAGATATAAGTGTACAAAAAGAGGCGTGTCCACTAAATAGTGCACCAACCTCTTCTACCACTTTAACTATGGCTTTGGGTGATGCACTCGCAGTTTGTTTGATGAAAAAAAGAGATTTTAAAAAAGAGGATTTTGCATCTTTTCATCCAGGTGGCACTCTAGGAAAACAGCTCTTTATAAAAGTAAAAGATATCATGAGAAAATCAAATTTGCCTATTATAAATCATAAACAGTCCCTTAGGAGTGCAATTTTAAGCATGAGTGAGGGAAAACTTGGTAATGTGTTAATAACTGATGATGATAATAAACTTGTAGGAGTACTTAGTGATGGTGATCTTAGAAGAGCTCTTTTAGATAAAAAATTTTCACTTGAAAATTTAGCACTAAAATATGCTAGTAAAAATCCAAAAACTCTACATGATGACAATATTCTTGCAAGTGATGCTTTAAACCTAATAGAAAAACACAAAATTCAAATTTTAGTTATCACCAACAATCAAAAGGTAAAAGGCGTATTACATATACATGATCTTATAGAAGCTGGAATAAAATAATTTTACTATATACTTTTATATGTTAAAAATATTTGAGGAGTGAGTATGGGATTTTTTGAGTTTTTAAAAGATGCTGGTAATAAAATATTAGGCAAAGGTAACGATAGTGAGAGTATAAAAAAAGAGATTCAAGAGCACAATAAAACGATGCCCATTGAAAATCTTGAAGTTGAAATTAAAGACGATACAGTAACTATAAAAGGTCATGCCAAAACCCAAGAGGATAAAGTAAAAGCAGCACTAATAGCTGGTAATATCAAAGGTGTTGCTAAAGTTAGCGTTGATGATGTATCGACTGATGATAATAGTGCTCTTGATGAGATATACTACGAAGTTCAAAAAGGTGATACGCTTTGGAGAATTGCACAAATTTATTATAAAGATGGCTCAAGATACAAAGAGATAGTACAAGCAAACTTAGAAATTATTAAAGATGCTGATAAAATATATCCAGGACAAATGATAAGAATACCAAATTTTAAAGGTTAGTTTTATAAATAGAGGTTATATTGTTTATAATCTCTATTTATAAATACAGATAAA
>JALWLB010000120.1 GCA_027081145.1 Campylobacterales bacterium | reverse complement strand
TTATAATTTGGAGCTACTGGAACAAGCTTAAAAGCACCACTTTCATTACCAGAGACTATTTTTGAGCTAGTGAGTTTATCCCCTTTATATTTTATTGATCCTATAAATTGACTGTTTTTTGAATTAATAGGTAGGCTAAAGGATTGATTTGGAGTTATAGATGGTAAATTTTTATCTAGTTTTTTTTGAAATGATGGAGTGGTGTTTGTAATTGGTTGTGTTTTTGTAAGGTTGTCATCTTGAGCTTGATCAAATATTGTAGAATTATTATCTACCCCAACTGGAGCTTGGCATCCTAACAGTGCTGTTATAAGTACACTACTTAGAGTATATATTTTTACCTTTTTAGATATTTTTGACATAATTACCCCTTATAAAAGTTATTCTAACCTTTATATCGGCAAATATATACTTTTCTTAACCTTTTGGCAAAAACATTTTGGCTTAGCAAAAAGCTAAGCCTTTGGAAGGAGAAGTTATTTGATTAGATTTTTAGCTTCAGATATCCAAGTATCTTCTATTTTACCTTTGATACCAAGTTTTGCATCGATATCATGTATCTCTTGTTTAGTTAGATTTGCGATTTGTTCAAATGAGGTTATACCCATATCATGTAGCTTTTTTTCCATAACTGGACCAACACCACTTAACTTTTTAAGATCATCAGTAATAGGAGTAGATGATGTTTTTGTTTGACTATTTGCTGGAGATTTTTTAGCAGTAGCAGTATTTAAGTTTGTTTGATAGACTGAAACTCTATTTTTATTTCCCGCTCTTTTTTCAAATTTTACAAACCCATCAATAAGAGCAAAAATTGTGTGATCTTTACCTAAACCGACATTATTACCAGGGTGTACTTTTGTGCCTCTTTGTCTTATGATTATATTCCCAGCTCTTACAAACTCGCCACCAAATTTTTTTACACCTAAACGACGACCAGCTGAATCTCGATTATTTTGGGTACTACCTTGACCTTTCTTGTGAGCCATTACATATCCTTACTTAAATTTTTCGACGATTGTACCAAAAATATCTTAAAATTTTGTTACAATATACCAAAAAGGAGTCAAGATGGAAGAGTTTTTAAAAAGATCATGCAATGCAACAAAAGTGTGTGCAACGCTAAATCCTCATCAAAAGAATCAAATACTACAAGATATTGCAAATGAATTAGAAGATCATGTAGAGATAATTATAAATGAAAATAAAAAAGATTTAGAGTATGCTACAAAAAATTCTCTCTCAAGTGCAATGATAGATAGATTGATGCTTGATGAAAAAAGAGTCTTGTCTATGGCAAAATCTATTAGAGAAATTGCATCTTTGAAAGAGCCTATTGGTAGAGTGCTTGATGGTTGGGTAGTTGATAATGGATTAAAAATAGAAAAAGTCTCTATCCCAATTGGAGTTATTGGAATTATTTATGAGAGTCGTCCAAATGTTACGAGTGATACAGCGGCACTATGTTTTAAAAGTGGTAATGTTTGTGTTTTAAAGGGTGGCAAAGAGGCAGAATTTAGCAATAAAATAATTGCTAAAATTATTCAAGATACTTTAGAAAAAAATTCACTTCCAAGAGAGATTGTTTCACTGTTGCCAGACTCTAGTAGAGAAGGTGTTTCAAAGCTTATCAAGATGGATAAATATGTTGATCTAATAATTCCTAGAGGTGGGGAAGCTTTGATAAAGTTTGTTTCACAAAATGCTACAGTGGCTGTTGTAAAACATGATAAAGGGCTTTGTCATACATATATAGATGCTTATGCCAATATAGACAAAGCTATAAAAATTACTCTAAATGCAAAAACTAGAAGAGTAGGGATTTGTAATGCTTTAGAGACTTTGTTGGTTGATGCAAAAATTGCTAAAGAGATTTTACCGCTTTTAAAAGTTGAGTTTGATAAAAAAGAGACTGAGCTTAGAGGGTGTGAAAAAACAAGAGAGATTATTGAAACAAAAGAGGCTACCGATGAGGATTTTAAAACTGAATATTTGGCAAATATCTTATCTATAAAAGTTGTCAATGGAGTTGATGGGGCGATAGATCATATCAAAAAGTATGGCTCAAATCACTCTGAAGCTATTATTAGTGAAAATTATACAAATGTTGAAAAGTTTTTAAATGAAGTTGATGCTTCATGTGTATATGTAAATGCTAGTACTCAATTTACTGATGGTGGTGAGTTTGGATTTGGTGCAGAGGTTGGAATTAGTACAAATAAGCTTCATGCAAGAGGACCTATGGGTATAAATGATCTTACAACTTATAAGTATAAAATTTATGGTGATGCTCAAATAAGAGCTTAATTTATGGTATTAGAGATAAAAAATCTTACATTTGGTTATACCAAAGATAGACTTTTATATAAAAATTTCTCTTTGAGTGTAAAAAGAGGTGAAATTGTAGCTATAACAGGAGCTAGTGGGAGTGGTAAAAGTACACTTTTGGATCTGATCATGAGAGATTTAAAGCCACATAGTGGAGAGATAAAGGTGCAAAAGGCAACTCAAATTTTTCAAGATCCCTATAGCTCATTTCATCCAAGTTATACTATAAAGGAGCAAATTGAAGAGGTTGCAACTCTACATGATAAGTATTATTATTTAAAGAGTTTAAATTTAAAAGAGGAGTTACTTTTTCAAAAACCACATAAACTGAGTGGAGGTGAACTTCAAAGATGCTCAATCTTAAGATCTATTTTACAAAAACCAGATCTTTTGTTAGCGGATGAGCCAACAAGTGCACTAGATAATGTTAGTGCACTTGAAGTTATGAAACTTTTAGTTAAGTTTTTAGATAGGGTAGGGATTCTTTTGATCACTCATGATTTGGATTTGGCATCTTGGTGTAGTGATCGAGTTATAGAGTTGGATTGATTTTTTAACTCTTTTTATCATTTTTCTCTTTTGCTCTTTTTAAATCTTCATTTTCATCTTCACTTTCACTAAGTCTGCTTGGAAGATTGTTGTCTTGTTCATATTTTCTAATAATCTCTACTACTTGTTTACCCTCTAATGTTTCAGTTTCAAATAGTTGCTCAACCATCGTTTCTATTGCACCTTTGTAGGTTTTTAAGGTTTCTAAAACATTTTTGTATCGACTATCTAACAGCTCTTTTGTGTATTGATCAACATTTTCTGCCATTTTTTCACTATAATCTTTCGTAGTGCCACCTTGCAAGAAAGTGTTTCTCTGTTTTTCTAAAACCATCAATCCAGCAACATCACTCATCCCATATAATCCAATCATAGCCTTTATAATATCAGTTGCTCTTTCAAGATCGTTTCCAGCACCAGTTGAGATTTCACCTATAAATACCTCTTCAGCCCCACGACCACCAAGAAGAACATCCACTTCAGCCAATAGTTCATGTTTTTGCATCATGTATTTATTCTCTTCAGGAGTATTTAGTGTATATCCTAAAGCCGCTAAACCTCTAGGAATGATGGAGACTTTAGATACTTTTTTAGCCCCTTTTGTAGTTTCAGCTATAAGTGCATGACCACTTTCATGATATGCTACTATTTTTTTCTCTTTTGGATTTATTCTTCTACTTTTTTTCTCTAAACCTGCAATGGCTCTCTCAACCGCTTCAAAAAAGTCTTGTTGAGTAACCTCTTCTTTATTGGCTCGTCCAGCAAGTAAAGCGGCTTCGTTTATGATATTTGCCAAATCAGCTCCAGCAAGACCAGCAGTTAATCTAGCAATCTCTTCAAGATCAACATCGTCTGCCAATTTGATCTTTTCTATATGGACTTTTAGTATTTGTACTCTACCTTTAAAGTCTGGTTTATCAACCAAAACTTGTCTATCAAACCTTCCTGGTCTAAGTAGTGCAGCATCTAAAACCTCAGGTCTATTTGTAGCGGCTAATACTATAACTGGAGATTGATCTGAGCTAAAACCATCCATCTCTGCTAAGAGTTGATTTAGAGTTTGCTCTCTCTCATCGTTTCCACTAATCATACCACCAGCAGCTCTACTTTTTCCAATGGCATCTATCTCATCTATAAATATTATTGCAGGAGCCTCTTTTTTTGCATTATCAAATAGATCTCTAACTCTACTTGCACCAACTCCTACAAACATCTCTATAAAACTTGATCCAGAAACTGAAAAAAATGGTACATCGGCTTCACCTGCAACCGCTTTTGCAAGTAAAGTTTTACCAGTTCCTGGAGGTCCTACTAGTAAAACACCTTTTGGGATTTTTGCTCCAAGATTTATATATCTCTCAGGATGTTTTAAAAAGTCAACTATCTCTTTAACCTCCTCTTTTGCCTCTTCAACTCCAGCTACATCATCAAATTTTACTTTTGGTTTTTCAGAATTTACCAATTTTTTGCTACTTCCCATACCAAGTATTCCACCACCCATATTTTTTTGAAGTCTGCTAGTAAGTAACATCCAAATACCAAAAAATATAAAAATTGGTATAATCCAAGTAAATAGAATCTCTGCAAACCAATTTGTCTCATCATATCCACCGTATGAGATATTATATTGTTCAAGTAGTGGAATGAGTGTACCATCTTGTCCAACTTTTTTTACATGATAAATTGTTTTTTTACCACCACTGTTTGAGACAGCTTTGAGTGTAGTTTGACCTATAGCAACATAATCTATAGTTCCTGTTTTTATCAAATTTTTTAAATCAGAATATTTGATAGTTTTGCTTATTGATGCAGATTGATAAGGCAGAGCATTTGGATTATTTAGTGAATTTACATCATTTGGTGTAAAACTTTTAAAAATTAAAATGAGTACAATTGCAAAAATAGCAAAAACTATCAATGGGTTTTGATTAAAAAAGTTGTTGTTTTTATTATTTTGATTGTTCTTTTTATTTTGTGGCATTAATTTTTCCTTTTTAAAACGATTGTGTACCAGTCACCTTTTTGTATATCTTCGACTATACTAAAGTCGCTAAAGTTTACAATAATTTTATTTAAATATTTATCCAATATTCCAGATAGGATTAAATAACCGTTATCTTTGAGTACATTTTGTAAATCTTTTTTTATCATTACAATGATATCTGCTATAATATTTGCTACTACTATATCATACTTTTTTGTAGCTTTATTTGCTGAACCTAGCCATGCGAGATTGTATTTTGCATGATTTAATTTAAAGTTTTCTTTTGCTGCTTTGAGAGCTACTTCATCAGTATCACATATATCAACAATTGCTCCATTTTTTAATGCTCCAATAGCTAATATCCCACTCCCACATCCAACATCTAAAAAGCTATTTTTATCTTTTACATATTTTTCAATCATCAAAAGAGATGAAAATGTACTCTCATGATGACCCGATCCAAAAGCTAGTGTTGGATCTATGATGATATTTTTTAAATTAGCTCTCTCTTTTTCCCAACTAGCTCTTATGTAAAATGAGCCAACTTTGATTGGTTTGATTGATTGTTGATATTTTTTGATCCAGTCTTGATTTTTATGTTTTGTTAATTTGGTTTTAATTTGAGTATTTAATTTTTTTGCGAGTTCATCTGTTGCCCACATGATATCATCAAGTGGCTCAACATCTCTTACAATAATTGAGTCACTTGTTAGTTCAATTGCATTTTGTGTAACTTGTAGTAAAAAATCACTAAAAATATCATATTGTGAACTAGGGGTTATCTCTAGTTCATAGTAGTATTGGTTCATAAAATTTTACAGTACGGCCTCTAGCTTCTCTTTTAAAACTTGTGGTGTAAATGGTTTGATGATATAGTTATTTACTCCAGCTTTTAGTGCTGTTATAACTTCAGCTTTTCCACCTTCAGTTGTTACCATTATAATAGGCATATCTTCAAACATCTCTTTTGATCTTACTTTTTTAACAAGTTCTAAACCATTCATCTCTGGCATATTCCAATCTGTAACTAAAACATCAATTTCTGGATTTTTCTCCATTATATCCCAAGCTGCTGCACCATCTTCAGCTTCTAAAATATCTTTATAACCTAGTCTTCCTAGAGTATTTTTTATAATTCTTCTCATAGTTGAGCTATCGTCCACTACTAAAAATTTCATACCCATCCTTTTTTTAATTATTTTTTACAATTTTTAATGCTTCTTTTAAATCAAGTGTCTGCTCATAATAAGCTTTACCAACAATTACACCAGCAATATCGCCACTTTTATTTAAAGCTATAATATCGTCCAAATCTTTAACTCCTCCACTTGCAATTGTATCAAGTTTTGAAGCTTGTGCTATCTTTTGAGTAAATTCTACATTTACTCCACTCAAAGTTCCATCTCTGCTAACATCTGTACAAATTATTGCCTCAACTCCAGCATCAGCAAAATTTTGTGCTAAAGTAGTCGCTTTTATATTTGATTGTTCTGCCCAGCCCTCAACAGTAACAAAACCATCAATTGCATCTATGCCTACAGCAATTCTATATTTTTGAGCCATTTTCTTAACAAAATCTGGCTTTTTTAGGGCAATTGAGCCAAGGATTACTCTATCAATTCCAAGATCAATATATCTTTTTATCGTCTCTTCATCTCTTATGCCACCACCTAGCTCTATGTGTATATCGCACATTTTACGAATTTTTTTAATCTGTTCTAAGTTTTTTGGCTCTCCCGCAAATGCACCGTTTAAATCAACAAGATGTAGCCATGATGAGCCAAGTCGTTCAAACTCCATCGCAAGTTTATAAGGCTCATCACTATAGATTGTCGCACTATTCATCAAACCTTTTGTTAGCCTAACAGCTTTGCCATCTTTTAGATCAATTGCAGGTAGTATTTCCATTATATCTCCGTAAAATTTTTAAGTATTTTTAATCCTATATCATGTGATTTTTCAGGGTGAGGTTGGAGTCCAAATATATTATCTTTATTTATTGCACTAACAAAGTTGTATCCATATTTGGTTATGCCTGTGATGTACTGTTTTTCACACTCTACATGATAACTATGTACAAAATATAGATAAAATTCATCTGCCAAGTCTTTAAACAAAGGTGTATCTTTTTGTATAAATATTTCATTCCAACCCATATGTGGAACTTTTAAAGGTGTATCAAACTTTGTTTTATCAAACTTTTTAACTTCACCTTTTATAAGATCTAATCCTTCATGATCGCCAAACTCTTCACTTTTACTCAAAAGAAGTTGCATTCCAAGACAAATCCCAAGTATAAATTTACCGCTATTTGAGGCTTCTTTGATGGCTTGATCCATGTCTGTTTTTTTCAGATGAATCATCGCATCACCAAATGCTCCAACTCCTGGAAGTATAATTTTGTCATATTTTTTTAATTTATCGCTATCTTTTATTATGTCTATTTTTTTGCCAATTTTTAAAAAAGCGTTTTGTACGCTTTGTAAATTTCCCATATTATAATCAATTACTGCTATCAATTTTTAACTCTTCTTGTATGGTATTTTTAAAAATTTGACTATATGATTTATCATTAGTCAATTTTTGTGACATAATATCTAAATTATTTAGATAATCTTGCATAGTTATATGTCCTTTTAATAACTCATATTTGAGATATAACCAGTAAGTGTTTAGCACATCACTTTCGCAATACTCTTTGATTTTTTCTATCTCATTTTGATAATAAAGCTCCATTACTTGATCGCCACTTACATCAAATTTACCAGGAATACCCATCATAGTACATAGCAAATCAAGCTTTAATCCTCTGGTTGCTCCAAACTCACTAATATGATCCATCAAATCAACATGAAATCTATCGCTAAATCTATATCGATAATTATCCCATTTGCTTTTGTTTATCATTTTGTTATCTGTTTCAAAATAGGCACTACATGATAAGTTATATTTCATAGCTCGTATCATAAGAAGTGGCATATCAAAACTTCTTCCATTAAAACTGATCAGTTTTGGATTGTATTTGTCTATAAAATTTAAAAAGTTTTTGATCATTTGCTCTTCATTATCACCATCAATAGAGCTAACCTTTTTAAAAGTACCAAAATCATCACTCATAACAGCAGATATAGCTACTACTTTATGAAAAGGTATAGGCAAAAATGAACTACCCAGACTCTCTTCTTGGAGATCTAAAGCCTCTTTGGAGATTTCTAAATCGCTACCTTTTAATTTAAGGTTATTTCTGATGAGTTCAACATCTGGAATCGTTTCACAATCAAATACACAAATCATTTTGAAACCTTGATAATTTTGGTTATATAGTAACATAGATATGGTTATGTTGAGTTAAACTAGATTTTAGTTTGAGTAGAGTTTATGTTTAATTGGTATTGTGTTTTTTACGAGTAAATCATGTAGTTAGAAATTTAAAAAAGTTTGATGAAGTGTGCGAAGATGATTTTGAGAGAGATTTATGAGGGCTACTCCTCAATATTTTTATAGTAGATTAAAAAAATAAAACTTAGGTGAAATTCACTTAAGCTTTGCTATAATCTTTAAAGTTTAATAACAAGGATTTTGTCATGCAAACATTAATAGTAAATGTCCAAGATAACTTTGTACAAGATTTTTTAACTATTATTGAACATTATAAAGATAAAGTTCAACTCCAAAAGGATGCAAACTTAGAGTTAGATCCATATTTTTATGAAAGGCAAAAACAACTTCAGCAAGATTTAGATGAAATTGAATCAGGAACAGCTGAAATGATTTCACATGATGACTTATGGAATAATGTAAAAAATCATATTCAAACAATAAAATAAATAATGAAAATTATTTATAAAAAAACTTTTGAAAAGCAGTTATTGCAAATCATAGACTATATTGCTCAGGATAAAAAAGGTGCAAGTTTAAAATTTGCATCTGAACTTGAAGAACTGATATTTTTAATACCTGAAAATCCATTTAAATATAGAATTTCACACTATTTTGACAATGAAAATATAAGAGATATGATATATAAAGGTTACACTATAATTTACAAAGTCAATTTTGAAAAAAATATTATAGAAGTACTAAGAATATTTAACAAAAACAAACCATCATAAATGGAGTTTAAGTTAGCTCAAGAGTAAATTCTTGACTTTTCTAAAATTTTTTGGTTTGAGCAAACTTTATATTCAATTTCTATTATCTTTTGACAAGTAAATCATTTAGTTAGAAATTTAAAAAAGTTTGATGAAGTGTACGAAGATGATTTTGAGAGAGATTTATGTACCTATAGAATAAATTCTCATTTTTTACTCATTTTTTTTTGTTATCATTTTATTAAAGGAGCATATCTATGAAAAGAGTATTTTTGCTATTTTTGATCCCACTTTTTTTATTTGCTGAGTCAATAGAACTTGATAAAGTTGAAGTCAAAGCAACTAGTAGTAAAGATGAGAGTGATTTTATAATCGAAAAAGAGGGATTTATGAGATCTGCTCCTATGCAAAAACAGATCACACTAAAACAAGCTTTGCAGATAGCTGGAACAAATGGTGATCCTTTAAAAGCATTAAAATCATTTGCTGGAGTTGTGAGTACTAGCAATGACAATAGTAGTGAACTTTATATACATGGTTCAAAACCAAGAGAGACTAGATTTAGTATCAATCATTTGCCTATTGGATATCTATTTCATTTAGGTGGATTGTATTCGGTTATAGCTCCTGAAATGACTGGACAAATTGATGCGTATTTGGGTGGATTTGATGTTAGTTATACAGCTATGGGAGCGGTTGTTGATATAACTCCTAAGTATCCAACTGGTAGTAATATGTCTCGTGTTCATATTGGGATGTATGATGCTGATTTTGCGATAGATAGAAAGCTTGGTGAAAATACCAATCTTTTTATTGGAGCAAGACGGAGTTATTTTGATTTGATTGCTAAAAAAGTGATGGATGAGCTTGATAAAGATAAAGATGATGATAGTAAAAAGCTCACCTTTACACTCTTTCCTCAATTTTATGATGGACAAATGATTTTATCACATACATCTGGAGATAGTATATTTTCACTTGAAGCTTTGGTTTCAAAAGATGAGTTAAAACTGTATGATACTAGAGAAAAAGATAAAGATCCAGTGGCAGTTGGTAAAATAAATTCAAAAGTTAGTGCAAACACTATAGGAGCTAGATGGGTGTATATGGGAGAAAACTTTAGTTCAAACTCTTTGATTTATCGTTTACGAACCAATGAAAAATTGGAACTTTATAAGGATTTTTTCTTAAATACTAAAGATACAGAAATTGGACTATATATAGAGACTGTTTTTAAATTAAAAGATCATGAACCTATGGTTGGATTTGAGCTTAGGAGAGTAAAAGCTCCTCTTGATACACATATAATCTCCCCTCCTTTTAATGACTATGAAGATCCTGTAACTAAAAAAGAGGTAATCACAACTAAAAAAACTTTTGATGCTAAAAATTATACAGTTTTTGCTCAAGATATTTGGAGTATTACACCAAATAACCGTTTTCGTTATGGTGTGAGAGCTTGGAAAACAGACTTTCAAGAGTTTAATACAGGAATTGATCCTAGAGTTGCGTTTGTGTCAGATATTGATAGAAGCTTAACTATCTCAGCTGCTGTTGGAAAGTATTCACAATTGCCTCAAACTGTTTTTATGATAGAAGGATTTGGAAATGATAAGATTGATACTTATGAATTTTCTAACCACTATACACTAAGCTTTCAAAAGAGGTTTTTAAATAACTCATCGTTGGTTATTGAGCCTTATTATAAAGAGTTTAAAAATCTTGCTATTGAAGATGAAGTATTAAAATATAAAGCAGTTGGAGAAGGTAAAGCTTATGGGTTGGATGTTACTTACAAAAAAAATATTAAAAATTTTAATATAGTTGTAGCTTACACTTTTGTCAAAGCAAAAAGAGAGTTAAATACAAATAGCAATAAACAGTATAGATTTGAAGGAGATATACCACATACTTTACAGATAAATACAAACTATCGATTTGATAGTGGTTGGAGAGTTTCTGGATTTTTCAAATACAACAGTGGTGCTCCTTATACTCCTATTGTAGGAACTTCGGATTATACTTATGAGGGTAAAACTTATAAAAGTCCGATTTATGGAACTCCTTATAGTGCAAGACTTGATAGTAGTATTGATTTGGATATCCAAATAGGTAAAACTTCTAAGTTTGCTAATAATAGAAGTTTAGAATTTGCAGTTGAGCTTATGAATATAACTTCACTTTTTAGAAAAAATATAGCAGGGATTTCTTATGATGATAACTATGAAGAGGATGATAAGTATTATCAAATGGGATTTTTACCAGCATTTCATCTAACTTATAGATTTTAGAGAGTGTTTTGAATAGATTTGGTTTTTTTGGAGTTTTGATTGTTGTGGTAGTTGTGCATTTTATCGTTTTGCAATCGCAAATAGCAAAAAAGAGTGTTGTTGCAAAGCCAAAAGCCAAAGTACATCATATAACATTAAGCAAAATAAGTGTTAAAAAACCTCAATCAAAACTGATTAAAAAACCAAAACAAAAGCCTAAACCAAAACCTAAAAAAGTACCTAACAAAATTAAAAAACCAAAAAAAACAGAAACAAAAAAGCCAAAAAAGTCTGTAGTTGTACCAAAACAGCCAGTGCCTAAACCTATAGTTAAAACAGTTATAACACCAGTTGCGACTATAGATACCGCTTCTATCAAAGATAGATACACAAGTGAGATAAGAAGAGAAATAGAGCAAAATTTGATTTATCCAAATTTAGCAAAAAGGCTTCGTATGCAAGGGGTTGTAAAGATAAAGTTTCGTGTGCTTAAAAATGGTACAATAACCGCTATAAAAACTCTAAATACTCCCAAAAGGTTACTGGAAAAAGGAGCTATAAAGACCTTGAACTCTATATCTCTAAAGCCAATACCAAGTGAGTTAAATGAACAGTTTTTGGATATTGTCATACCAATTGAATTTAAATTAAAAGGATAAAAAAGATGGATATCATGCACTATATAGAACAAGGTGGAGTTATCATGTATATACTCTTAGCTCTTAATATCATAGGATTTACGATTATGATTTTTAAGTTTTTGCAGTTTTTACTGATAGATAAAGACAAATTAGCCAATGAAATAGTTAATACTTTAGAAGTTCAAGATCTAAGTATTGCAAAAGATGATATTTTACAAAAGATGTTGTATTTTGAGTGGGGGTTGAGTACTGTTAAAACTATCGCTTCTATAGCTCCACTTTTGGGACTTTTGGGAACTGCTATCGGGGTTTTGAGTGCGTTTGAAGCTATCTCAAAACAAGGACTTGGTGATCCTAGTATCTTTGCAGGTGGTATTTCATTAGCACTTATCACTACAGTTGGTGGTCTTGTGGTGGCGATTCCTCACTATATAGGATATAATTATCTTATAAATATGTTAGACTCTTTAGAAGCAACTCTAAATCAAAAAATAACTCTTAAAATCCTAAAAAGTGCATCATGAAAAGAAGAGAACCACTAACTCCTGATCTAACACCTATCATAGATGTAGTTTTTTTAATTTTGATATTTTTCATGGTAAGCTCCACTTTTAAAAAAGAAGAGTTAGCCTTGCTTTTGACTCTCCCAGATGCTAACAGTGCTACAAAAGAGATAAAAAAAGAGGATATAAATATAGAATTAACCCATGATGAAGTAGCCCTAAGAGGCAAAAAAGTAACTTTTGAAGAGTTAGATGAGATATTTAAAAGTGTAAATGATAAGAAAAAATCTATAAATGTCCGAATAGATAAAGATGTCACTTATGAGAGGGTTGTAAAGTTGCTTGATTTGTTAAATAAACATGAATTGAATAATTTGGCACTAGAGAGTTTATATTATCGCAAGTAGGGTTTGAATGATATCAATAAATATTATTTATGCCCATTCAAGTTTTGGTTCTATATGTTTGGATGCACAATCGGTTAAATATGAGTTCATCAAGTTTTGATACGGTATGCCAACTTTTGTTGATAGTTTTTTAAAATATTCAATAGTCTCAACTTCAATTTTGATTGATATCTGTTTTTTAACTTTTTTAGCATATGGGTTTTTTATAGAATTACTAAAGTCATACTCTTTTCTCATGATAAAAACTCCTTGTATTGTTTTTTTTCTTTTTTAGTTGATTTTCTAGCACTTATGATTCTAATGCTGTTTTCACTATCTCTATAACAATGAACAACTGTTAAAATTTTTAGTTTATAACTCATACCAAGTAAAATAAACCTCTCTTCATTTTCGCTATGGTCTGGATCAAAAATCAATCTTGCATTTTCATCACCAAAAACAGTCTTTGCTTCTTCAAATGATACTTTATGTTTGGCAAGATTTTTTTGTGCTTTATTGTCATCCCAATTAAACTCTATGTTTTTTATAATGATATTATAATGATTTTATCTATATTTGTCAAATGTGTATATTAGTCCACAACATATGCACTTACTATGATTTTAAATCAAAAATTGCAACTATATTTTATTGTCTAATATTACTTTCATTTTTTTTAGCCATTTCAATTTCTTCTATCATATTTATAATTTTTTCATAATTGGCTATGAAATATCTTTTAAATAAATCATGATTACCCGTTTCATAGTATGATACTATTGATTTTAAATA
>JALWLB010000119.1 GCA_027081145.1 Campylobacterales bacterium | reverse complement strand
TACTAAAAACTGGATATAGTGGAGATAGTCAATATGGAGCTGATAGAACTGCAATAAGAAGTAGCATAATCGATGAAAACTCTACAGTAGTCTTTGCATCAATTGGCTCAATCTGGGAAGATACAACTATATCTTCAGGTGGTGGTCAAGAGGTAACTTTCTTAGAAGCAAAAGCTCATTGTAATACTCTAAATACCAAAGGTTTTGGGGGTAAAAATGATTGGAGATTACCAACTAGATATGAAATGTTTCAAACTGTTAATTATGGAGAGTTAGATGGTATCAATACACCAATAGATGATGCATTTAAACACTTTAACTCTAAATATTTTTGGACTTCTAATGAATTAAATCAAACTCACGCTATGACTATTGCATTTTATATAGGTTATGAGTATGCAAGAGAGAAAGATCAAAAGAGTGACAACTATGTAAGATGTATCAGTGCTCCAAAACCAATAGATGGGAATTTTACAAAAACTGCAAATAATAAAATTGTAATAGATACTACAACTGAGCTTATGTGGCAAGATGATTTTACAAATCAAGATGAAAATCTAACACATGCTGAGGCTAAAAATTATTGTAACACTTTAACTCTTGGAGGATATAGTGATTGGAGATTGCCAACAATTAATGAACTTCATACAATAGCAGATTATAAAAATCAAAAAAGTGCTTTTGATACACAAGCAAACTTAACAGATAAAAGATATTTTTGGTCATCAACTAGAAGTATTAATGATTCTGAAGGTGTATTGTATAGATATTTCTCTTTGGAGGAAGTAGCTGATAAGATAGCCTTTGAAACGGCAGGACTTGATGTTAGATGTGTTAGAAATAGATAGCATATTATTAATTTTAAATATTATTATCTATAGTTAATAACAATTTAAGCTTTAATAAAGATAAGAATTGTTAACATATACAAAAAATAATTTACAAAAGGATCAAACATGAACAAAACAAAAAAAACTCTTTTTCTTTCTATCATAACAAGTACTCTACTACTTACAGGCTGTGGTGGTGGAGGTGGAAGCTCATCATCAGATAATAATACCACAATTACCGATACAGTGCCTCCAAAATTCACATCTGCTAACTCATTTAGCATAAATGAAAATCAAACTACAGTTGCAACCATAACAGCAAATGAGAGTGTTACATTTAGTATTATTGGTGGCTCTGATAGTACACTTTTTAGTATAGATTCAAATAGTGGGGCTTTAAGTTTTAAAGATGCTCCTGATTATGAAAATCCTCAAGATAGTAATACCAATAATATATATACTTTAACTATTCAAGCAAAAGATAGTGCTGGAAATACAACCGATCAAAATATAACTGTTACTGTTACAGATGTTGAAGAAGAGAGCGATGATAGTGGTGATACTAACAGTGATACAACACCTCCAACAATCACATCTGCTAACTCATTTAGCATAGCTGAAAATCAAACTACAATTGCAACCATAACAGCAAATGAGAGTGTTACATTTAGCAAAAATGGTGGTGATGATGAGAGCAAATTTAATCTTACTTCTAATGGAGTTTTAACATTTGTATCAGCACCAGATTTTGAAAATCCAACCGATAGTGATCAAAATAATGATTATAAAATAACAGTCACTGCAACTGATAGTGCAGGAAATAAGACTGATCAAAATATAACTGTTAATGTTACAGATGTTAATGAAAATGTTGCAACAAAAATTATCCTAAAAACCGGTGATACATTAGATGGCAGTGAGGGTGCTGATCGAAGTGCAACTAGAAGTAGTCCAACTGATCCAGATGCAACTGTTAGTTTCGCATCTTTACCAAATACTCTATGGAGTGACATGGCAAATGCAAAAGGAACAGCAGAGGGTGGTATTGAAATGACATATACTGATGCCAATAACTATTGTAATAATTTAGATTTTGCTTCTAAGACAGATTGGAGATTACCAACTAGATATGAACTATTTCAAGTTATCAACTATGGTGATGTAGATATCAATAATAGTTTAACAGATGATACATTTTTAAACTTTAATGGTGGCTATTTTTGGACATCAAATGAGTACAACTCAACTCACCATATAGCTATAAAATTTAGTGATGGATTAGATTATATAAGAGAAGATTCAAATCAAACAGAAAGTTTTGTTAGATGTATCAGTGCTCCAGCTACACCAAATGGAGAATTTACAAGAGGTGATGATAACAAAACAGTAAGTGATAGCACAACAAATCTAATGTGGCAAGATGACTATTTTTCAGGTCAAACTCAATTAAGTCATGCTGATGCAATTACATATTGTAATAACCTAACTCTTGGAGGATATAGTGATTGGAGATTGCCAAATATAAATGAGCTTCATACGATCGTTGATTACACAAACAATACTATTGCTTTTACTTCATCAGCAACAGCTAACTATATAAATTATTTTTGGTCATCAACTAGAAGTAAAAATGATCCAACAGGTCAATTTTATAGATATTTATCATTTGATGGTGGAGCTAATGATGGTAGCATAAAAGAAGACTCTACATTAAATATACGATGTGTTAGAAATCAATAAACTAGAGAGGAGCAATCCTCTCTTTAAAATTTTTATCAAGTCTAAACTTTTAAACTCTATACTACTTAACCAAGCTCTTTATAATATAACTTTAACAACAAAATGTTACATCCCGTAAAATATATCCAAAAAAGCTTATTTTTATCAAAATATAAATAGTTGATATTGTTTGTTATAAATATTATATACTGTAGTTATGGATTAAGAATATAAAATTGAGTTAGATACAATTAAGCTAATATTAAAAATAAAAAGTAATAATAATATAAAACTTATAAGGATAAAAAAAGTGACCTATGTAACAAAAATTTATATGCCAAACAAAGAGAAATTTAAATCATATATAGACAAAATTTATGAAAGTGGTTGGATTACAAATAATGGACCATTAGTACAAGAGTTGGAAAAAAAACTTCAAAAGCATTTTGGTGTTAAAAATTTGTTATGTTTATCAAGTGGAACTGATGCTTTACAATTTGCTTATAAACTTATGGAAACCACAGGAGAGGTAATAACAACTCCTTTTACTTTTATCTCGACTACAAGTGCAATTGCTGCAGAAAAATTAACACCAGTATTTGCAGATATAGATCCTAAAACTTATAATATAAATCCTGATAATATCGAAGATGTTATAACAGATAAAACATGTGCTATTGCACCTTGTCATGTATTTGGTAATGCTTGTGAAATTGAAAAAATAGATAAAATTGCACAAAAGTATAACTTAAAAGTGGTTTATGACGCATCACACGCTTTTGATACAGTATATAAAAATAGACATATATTAAGCTATGGTGATTTTTCTATAATAAGTTTTCACGGCACCAAAATGTTTCATACTATAGAAGGAGGTGCTATTGTTATAAAAGATGATGCACTATATGAGAAAGCTAAAATGATAAGAGAGTATGGTAAAAGTGGTCCTGATGAAGTTGGCACAATAGGAGTTAATGCTAAAATGAATGAATTTGAAGCTGCAATGGGACTTTGTATGTTAGACGAGATTGATATTATACTAAATGAGAGAAAAACTAGCTATGAATTTTATGTAAAAGAGTTAAAAGATTATGTACAGTTACAATCGATAAATCCTGATGCAAACAAAAGCTATAGCTACTTTCCAGTAGTTTTTCAATCAGAAGAGGAGATGAAAGAGGTTAGATCAGCACTAAATGAATTGGATATTTTCCCAAGACAATACTTTTTCCCATCTCTTGATACTATACCTTATGTAGAAAAAAGAAAAATAATGACAAACTCACAAGATTTATGCAGTAGAATTTTAGTTATCCCTATGCATTCAAAAGTAGAACCAATAGTTAGCAAAACTATTAAAGAGGTATTAAAAAAAATAAGATAAACCATTTAAAAATCTTGTAAAGTAGTACTAAAATGTACTACTTACAATTAAGTTTTCAATATTTTAATCAATTTTATCACTGGAGTAATTTTTCTAAATAGATATAAAATTTTTGGCTTTGGTAACTCTAACGGATATATATCATTTGCTTTTTTGATATACTCTCTAAACTCTTTTAAATGATTTTTACTAAGAAAAAAAACAGCCATTAAGTAATGATATTTTGATTTTATTTTATTGATCTCTTTTTTATATTTATTATCGAGTAAAATGTTTAATTCATCCATAGATTTCATATGCTTTTCAAAAGCAGTTTTTCTTTTTTCGATATTTGAATAGGTCTCTGTACTCCAACTACCCTCATGCTCTTTTCGATATATACACATTACCTTATCTATATATAAAGCTCCTCCTTCTAATGAAGCAGAAATTTGTAAAAAATGATCACCAAATGGAGCCTCTTTATAAAACTGTTCAGGAAAGTTTGCAAAAGTTCTCTTTTTTAAAACTAAAGAGGCGGTTGGACAAAAACTCCCATCACCCTCAATAATCTCAGCAGTTGTAAATATTTTATTACCATCATGATGCTTTGCAAGTAATTTATCAAGTCTATCACCATATAACTCTTGTGCTGGGTGAAAACTCAAAGCACACTGTGGATGCTTTTTCATCTCATCAATTTGAATTTGAAGCTTATGTTTATCAGTCCAATAATCATCTCCATCACACATAGCAACATATTCACTCTCACAAGCATTCATAGTTCTTATAAAATTCTCTAATTGACCAACATTATTTTCACTACTAACAATTTTGATAAGATTCGGATATTTTTGTTTATACTCTTTTAAAATTTTCATAGAGTTATCCAAACTACAATCTTCTCCAGCTACTATCAAAAATGGAAAATTTGTCTCTTGCATCAAAAAACTATCCAAAGCTTTAGGTAAATATCTCTCATGATTATACACCATACAAAGAATACTTACTAATACCTCATCATCTTTATTCCAGTTTTTCATTATCTCTTGTTCACTCTTATCAAACATTCATATCCTTTATTTAAATAGTCTCTTTTTTATTATATCTCTAACATTTTTATACACTAAAGCATTACATATCAACAACAATACTCCATATCCAAAAAGGATCAAAATAGTCTCCAGTCTATTTAATGAAGAAAAATCGACTCCAATTTGACTGATAATTGCAATAAATACAAATGACATTAGAACTGCTGGTAAGATATCTTTAAAAATCCAATCTACATGAATACCCGATGCAAACTTAGAGTGCACAAAAGGAGGCCAAAGTAAAAATGTCACCAATTGAATACCAAACCATGTAATTGCAGCTCCCATCGCTCCAAAATTACTAACAGCATAAAAGATAATTGGCAATGAGATTATCGGAAAAACTGTATTAAATCTAACATGATATTTCAAGTTTCCATGAGCAAATTGTAAAAAATATTGAAATGCCAAAATAGCTAATATTCCATTTCCTAAAGCATACCAAAATAAAACTGGTGCTGCCCAATTAGAGGCTTTTATATCACCTGTCCAAGCATATAACAGTTCATAAGAGAAATAGCCAATAATTCCAATAACAGAAAACATAATAATTGATATAAATTGGGTACTTTTATGATAAACCTCTAACATTTCACTCTCTTTATTATTTGAAAGTAGTGAAGTCATACGAGGCAGTATAGCTTGATTTATAGGAGTTGAGAGTTGCGTAATTGCACCTGAGACGACAACTACAAGTGTAAAGTATCCATACTCAGATAGTGGTATATAATGAGACAGTAACAATTTATCTATCTGAGTAAAAGCAACCCAAATCCCAGCAGTATATGCAATACCCAAAGCAAATGGTGCTATCTGTTTTAGTGGGACTAAAGTTGGAAATATAAAATTTGTTTTAGGCAATAAAGAGTAAACCTTGTATCTTATAACAAAAAACTCTATTAATCCTACTATAAGTTGATAAAGAAAAAAGTGAAAAATATCGTTTGTTACATACTTAATCAATAAAAAAGCACCAACAAATTTTAAAGTGTTGATAATTACCTTATAGATATTTAACCAAACTTGTTGCTCAAACCCTATAACTGCTCCTTGATACAACCCAACAAACCATCTTAAAACAAACATAATACCCATAAGCTTAATACAGTCTATCACTACATCAAATGAAAGCTCTTTAATATCTAGCCAACTTTTTGCAATAAAGTCGCTTGAATAAAACATAGTTATAACTATTATCAAAGATACAATTAAAAACAGAGTCTCAATACTTCTAATAAGTACCTTCAACTCTCTTAATCCACCCTCTTTATCTTTTAATCTTGCAGCTTCTCTTGAAAGAGTTGGACTCAATCCTGCATCTAATAACATCATCCAAGAGGCAAACATAGTAAAAAATCCAACTAAACCATAAGCTTCAGCACCCAAATATTGTAAATAAAAAGGAAGAAGAAATACACCTATAAATATGCTATAAAATTGACCTATATAATTTGCAATTACATTCTTTTTTAAGCTAACCTGCAACATTTTATACTAACTCATAACTATTTAGCATCATTTTTATATCATGTATATCATTAAACATCATAATATCGATAATAGATAAATATGGAATAAACTCATTATCAAACTGCTTATACTCTAAAAGTTTAGTTTTAATAAAATTTAATTGAATATTTTCACTTTTAAATCTCTCTTTAGAGTACAACTCTTGTCCACCTATTGCATTAATATAGTGAGTTGCCTTTAATATTTTACATATATGTATAACTTTATCTTGAGCTTTTAAACTGTTATCTTTTTTTATATCACTTGAATAGATCAATTTTGTCTCTATTTGCAAATAGTCTGATATATGCTGTAAAGAGTAACCTATAAACTTTGCTAAATTTTGTTCATCTTGATTAAATATATCTTCCAAAATTGGATAAACCGTTTTAAAATATGGTGCTTTGATATAGTTTTGTTTAATAGTTTTTAAAATTTTAGCTCTATTTCGTCCAATTTGTATCTCATTAATCAACTTATTGGCACTAGCTTGTATCAACTCCAATGTAAATAATTGTTTTTTTTTATTGGCTAAAATAGAGTTTCTATTTATATATCCTTGTTTTATAAAATTTACATCATCATATATCACAAAAGTATCAGCAGTATTGATCAGTTGCCAATATCCAATATATGGAAATAGATAGGGTTGCATAATAGCTAAAGTCATAAACTTTCCTTTATAGTATTAATAATTAATCTTTGATCTTTTTGTTCCAAAGTTGGATAGATTGGTAAACATAAAACTCTTTTTGATATATCTCTTGAAATTGGACAAAACTGTTTTGGCTCAATATAACTCAAAGTATCAAGAGATGGATAAAAATATCTTCGCGGAAAAATATCTTTTTTATTCAAAGCATGTTGTACTTTTAAAGTCTGTTCTTCATTTTTTAACAAAATTGGAAAATATCCATAATTATTCGAACAATTTTCATTCCATTTTTGAAAATCCACTAAACCTTCTAGCTCTCTTTTATAATAATTAAAAATATCTTCTCTTTTTTTATAAATCAAATCCATCTCATCTAACATACAAAGCCCCATTGCAGCTTCAAATTCATTCATTTTTGCATTTGTACCAAGTTCAGGTATCAACTCTTCATTTTCAATCCCAAAATTGATCAAGTATCTAGCTTTTTGCACTAAATCATCATCATTGATAATCAATGCTCCACCTTCAATAGTATGAAAAAGTTTTGTTGCATGAAAACTAAGAACTGAAATGTCTCCATAATTTAAAATACTTTGATCGTTAAATGTAATATCAAATGCGTGTGCAGCATCATAAATCACTTTTAATCCATTTTTAGTAGCAATTTTTTCAATCTCTTGAACTTCACAACCATTGCCAAATACATGAACAGGTACAATTGCTTGAGTATTTTTAGTAATAGCTTGTTCAATTTTTACTGGATCAATATTTAAACTCTCTTTATCAATATCAGCAAATATAGGTTTTAATCCATTTGTAGCAAGAGAGCTAGTTGTTGCTACAAAAGAAAATGGAGTAGTAATTACATAATCTCTAATCTCTAAAGCTCTATAGGCAATTTCAAGTGCTACAGTTCCATTGGCAACTAAAATGATATTTTTTACTCCTAAATGTGTAGCCAATCTTTTTTCAAGCTCTTGTACCAACTCACCATTGTTTGTTATCCAGCTATTTGAAAAAAGTTTATCAACATATTTTTGATATTTATCTTTATCTGGCATATATGTTTTAATTACATTAATCACTATAACTCTTTTTTATAAAATATGATTATATTTTTGATTTTACCACAATTCTTGATGGCTCAAATAACTCTTGAGCTTTTTTGACAAATGGGTTTTGAAGTATATCGTTTGGATCATTTTCATCTTTAACCTTTTCTTCTGGTAAGTTTTCTTGCAACTTTTCACTTTTGACAACATTAGGCTCTATTTTTTCATTTTTTTTTACACTCATAACGATTTTTGTATCAATTCCATAAATTTCTTGAATAAAGTGTTTAATGATACCTGAACTATGTCTTAATAACTCTTTACATTGATCTTTGGCTTGTGATTCTAAAAAAAGTTGATTTTCACTATATTTTATACATGATACTGAGTTTTTAAAACACTCAGCTAACTCTATATTTCTATCATAAAGTTTCTCTATTAACTTTTGAAATAAAACTTTATCATCTATCTTTGTAGTAACTTTATTCTCTTTTTTTGGAAGTTCTTCTATCTGAGTAGATGGTTGATTTGAAGATTTTTGGTGAAATTTTTGGGTATTTTTAATATCTAAATTTGCTTCAAGATCATCTATCATTTGATCTATCTCTTTGATTTTTGTAGCTTCTATCATTTTAAAAAATAGTAGTGTAAGCACAAAACCATTATCAGCATTTAAAAATAGAAGATTTTTAGCTTCACTTAAAATTCTAAAAAATCTATCACTAATCATTGTAGAAAATCTAACATCTTTTTCAAAAAATTTACTCTTTATAAAAGCAATCATTTCATCAATTACTACTTCAGCTTCATGAGATTCTAGCTCTTTAATTATCTCAACTATTTTGTCTTTATCGTTAGCAAATATAGCTTTGATAACATCTTCTAAAAATTGTGAATCCAATAAACCAAGCATGGAGGCAACATTTTTAGAATCAATAAAACCCTTTGAAAAAATTATAGCTTGATCCAGTATAGTAAGAGTATCTCTAAGTGATCCATTTCCAGCTCTACTTATCATATCTAATGCTTCATCTTCATAATCGATCTTTTCAAGATTAAGAATATGTGATAAATGATGTTTTATATTTTGTTGACTAATCTTTTTAAATCTAAAATGTTGAGTTCTTGAAAGAATTGTTGCTGGAAGTTTTAATGGATCAGTCGTAGCTAAAATAAATTTTATATACTCAGGTGGCTCTTCAAGAGTTTTTAAGAGTGCATTAAACGCCTCTTTTGTTAGCATATGAACCTCATCTATTATAAATATTTTAAATCTTGCACTATTTGGTTTATATTTTGTCTGCTCAATCAAACCTCTAATATCATCAATTTTTCTACTACTAGCAGCATCCATTTCAATAATATCAATATGCCTATTTTCAAGTGACATAACACAATTTTCACAAACACCACAAGCTTTAGAAGTTGGTCCTTTATCACACACCAAAGATCTAGCAAATATCCTAGCTGTCGAAGTTTTACCACTTCCTCTAAGTCCTGAAAAGAGATAGGCGTGAGACAATCTATTTTGATCTAGTGCTAAAGTCAAAGTTTGAGAAATAGAATCTTGCCCTATCAATTGATCAAATGATGTTGGTCTATATTTTAAAGCTAAAACTTGAGACAAAAAAGATCCTTTTTATTAAATAATTCATAATTTTACACAATTTGTATAAAGTATTTTTTTCAATTGCCGATCTACTTCATGTAGAAGGAGAAAAAACAATGGAAAAAATCGTATCACTTATATCAGTTATAATTTTATTAATGATTGGCTCTATACTTATTGGGTGTGATAAGCCAGATTATCAACACCCACTTCATAGAGCAAATAGTAGCAAATAGTAATTATTTGACAAAAAAGGCACAAAAAACTTGTGCCTTTTTTTGCTACATTATAATTAATTATGGTATATTATATCATATTAAATAAGGAATTTTATAAAATATAATGGATTTAAGAAAAACTCAAACCTATATAAGCTTACAAATACTATACACATTTTTAGCTGTTATACTCATGGTATATCACTCAACTCAACACTACCAAAATAGTGGTACTTCACTCTTTTGGGACTTTTTTTTATTTGGCGAAATTGGTGAAGATCTACTTTTTGTACTGATGGGATTTACAATTTTTTATACTTCTGAACATTTTATCGAAAAACAGTCAGGCTACAAAGAGTACATGATAAAAACACTTTCAAGAATTTTTTTAATATATTGGATGCTTATTGCAATACCTGGACTTATCATGTGGTTTGTCAATCCTGAATTTCATCACTCTATTGCAAAAATTAAGGCTGATGAATTGTGGCAAATGGTATTTATGTGGTTTGGACACCCTAGAATTGCTGTGATTACTTGGGTATTAACTCATTTAGTATTTTTTGCAATTTTGTTTGGTTTAGCAATCATATCTAAAAAATTTAAAATTCTTTGGTATATTATACTCTTCATATCAACAATAAATCTTATAGATAGAGTATTTATAGGATCTGAACTTTTTGGTGATCCTTTAAAAGCTTTTTATAAGATTTTTAGCCCTCACAATTTAGAGTTCGCATTTGGTGCTCTTGCATACTATTTTTTCAAAAATGGCTATACCATCAAACGCTATAAACTTTTTTTAATCTTAACTCTTATAGCATTTTTTACTATTGGAGCTATACATACATATACTGAGTTAGATTTTTATCATGAAAGAGTTTTGATTTTTGGTGTAATTTCAATGATATTAGTTATTGCTGTTGTAAATTATTCTAAATTTGTCTCTCCTCCAGCAAATAACATATTTTATAAACTTGGAGAAGCGGAGTATATTATGCTTCTAATTCATGGACCAATACTATCAATCATCAATTTTAAATATGCAGTTCACTCAAGTTTTGGATGGATTATAACTCTTGCAACTATCTTTTTTATATTAGTAATTAGCTATTTTATACGATCCAAGATAGAAGCACCTGCATTAGCTTTTGTCAATAAAAAAACTTTAGGCAAAGAGGATTAGTCATCTCTAACACAACGCATAATTTTTTTCAAAAAACTGATATTAATTTTTATATTAGATGTTTAATATTGTAACTTTATATAAATTTTATAGTAAAATGATTCTACATGATATCAGTTATGAGTAAGCCAATTTTTAGCAACTTGTTTTAAATAATCTGGATTTTCAGTTGCAAATAGTTTTAAATCTGTTTTAGAAAAATCACCTGTTAATGAGAATTTATCTTCAAGATATTCCACAATCGCTTCACCTGAGTGAATAAATAGTGTATTTGGGTAAAATTTTTGTAACTCTTTTTTAATCAAAGGAAAATGAGTACAACCCATAATACATATATCAGGCTCACAAATATCATGAAAATAGTATCTCATTGTCTCTTCTAAGATTTTTCCCTCAAAGATACCCTCTTCAACAAGTGGTACAAATAGAGGTGTTGCTTTTGAAATAGTATTTGTATAGCCTTGTTTATGTAAATAAGTTTGATACTTTTTACTCAAAATTGTAGCTTTTGTAGCAATAATTAAAATTTTAGCATTTTTATTATCGACTCTATTAATAAGTGCTCTTACTCCCGGCTCAATAACACCAACAATATCAAATAAAGCATTTTGTCTTAACTCCTCTATAGCATATGCACTAACTGAGTTACAAGCAGTTATCATCATATCAATATCAAAATTTTTAAAAAATTCTAACGCTTCAAGCGAATATCTAATAATTGTGTTTTTATCTTTAGTTCCATATGGAACTCTAGCGGTATCTCCTAAATAGATAATTTCATTAAAAAGCTTATACTCCAATAAACTCTTTACAACACTAAGTCCCCCTACTCCACTATCAAATACACCAACTCTCACAAAATTTAAGCACCCTCATTCATTATAGACAAAAACTCTTCATTATTTTTTGTATTTTTCATTTTAGAATATAGAAATTTCAGTGCCTCAAGCTCTTCCATTTGATTCATAGCAGATCTTAGTGCCCAAACCTTTTGCAATATTTCAGGTTTTAATAAAAGCTCCTCTTTTCTTGTACCAGATTTTAATATATTAAATGCTGGATAAATTCTTCTATCAGACATATATCTATCCAAAACAATTTCACTATTTCCAGTACCTTTAAACTCTTCAAATATCACTTCATCCATCCTGCTACCAGTATCAATCAAAGCTGTCGCGATAATTGTTAATGAGCCACCACCTTCAATATTTCTAGCAGCTCCAAAAAATCTTTTTGGTTTATGAAGTGCATTTGCATCAACTCCACCTGTTAAAACTTTGCCACTAGATGGGGTTACTGTATTATAAGCTCTCGCAAGTCTTGTTATAGAATCTAATAAAATAACAACATCTTTACCCATCTCAACTCTTCTTTTTGCCTTTTCTATAACTAAATTTGCCACTCTTGTATGATTTGCAGCTGGAAGATCAAAGGTTGAGCTATAAACTTCACCCTTAACTGATCTTTGCATATCAGTAACCTCTTCAGGTCGCTCATCTACTAATAAAACCATAAGATCAACTTCTGGATGGTTTTTAGAAATTCCATGAGCCAACTCTTTTAAAAGTTCGGTTTTACCAGTTCTTGGAGGAGCAACTATTAAAGCTCGTTGACCTTTACCTAAAGGTGCAAACATATCTAAAACTCGTCCAGTTAGTTTACTTGCATCATACTCTAATTTTAAATTTTGTGTAGGATAAAGAGGTGTTAAATTTTCAAAAAGTGGTCTATTTTTAGTCTCTTGTAGCGGTAAATAGTTAATAGCTTCAATTTTTAATAGTGCATAATACTTCTCTTGATCTTTTGGTGCTCTAACCTGACCAGTTACTATATCACCATTTCTAAGAGCAAATTTTCTAATTTGTGTTGCACTAACATACGCATCATTAGAGCTATTGCTAAAATTAATATCTGTTGATCTTAAAAAACCATATCCATCATTTGCAATTTCTAAAATACCAGTAAAGAGTATAAAACCACCCTTTTTTACTTGGGATTTTAAAATTTCAAACATCAGATCTTGTCTCTTTAACTGGTGAGGATTTTCAACATTTAAATCCTCTGCAATTACAAGCAACTCTTCAAGAGTTTTGCCTCGTAAATCTTCTATCCTATATCCCTCAACTGGAATATGAGTTCTTGATTTGTTATGCTTAGCTCTACCATTAGAGGAGCTATTTGGGGATGTTTTATCCATTTTGCCTTCTTTTAAGTTTAATATTAGAGATGTCCTACAAATCGAAAAGTAGTCTTATAGTTTTCTATATATTTCATGTAGAAAATGATTTAGAATTTATAAAGCTTATTATAATAAAAGCTAACTGATAAGTCAAGATATCTTATTTAAAAATATGGACAAATATGGATAAAA
>JALWLB010000118.1 GCA_027081145.1 Campylobacterales bacterium | reverse complement strand
CTATTGGAAAATTCTAAAACATTTGATTTAATACTCTTTGAGCCACTTAATGAAAAAGTAATTAATAAAATAAATAAAAAGCCAAGAACAAAACTCTTTTTATTCATCAATCGAAATTTGTTGTAAGAGTTGCATCTCTCCTAACATCTTCTCTGTACCTCTAGCAACAGCCAATAGAGGATCTTCTGCCACATAAATAGGAAGATTTACAATATTGCTAATATATTGATCCAGTCCCCTCACAAGTGCTCCACCACCAGTTAATACTATACCATTTTCAACAATATCTCCAGCCAAATCAGGAGGCAACACTTCAATAATATCTTTTAAAGCAAGTGCAATTTCTCTTAGTGGCTCACTTATAGCTTCTCTTACATCTTCACTAGTAATTTCTACCCTATTGAGCAAACCGCTAACTTGATCTCGACCTTTTATTGTCATTTTTAACTCATTTTCTAATAAAACTGCTGTTCCTATCTTTATCTTTATCTCTTCACCTGATCTCTCACCGATTAATAGATTATACTTCTTTTTAACATAATCAACTATTGCCATATCCATTTTATCACCAGCTACTCTAACCGATTTACTTTTTACCAATCCACCAAGTGATAATACTCCAATTTCAGTAGTTCCTCCACCTATATCAACCACTAAACTTCCTTGTGGCTCTTGTATAGGAAGTTCTGCTCCAATTGCAGCTGCTTTTGGCTCTTCTACAAGTACAACTTCTCTAGCTCCTGCACTTAAAGCTGCCTCTTTTACCGCTTTTCTCTCAACCTGAGTCAATCCATAAGGAACACATATGATTATTCTAGGTCTTAAAAAGCTGCTTCTATTGTGGGATTTTTTTATAAAATATCTAATCATCTCTTCAGTAACATCAAAATCGGCTATAACACCATCTCTTAGTGGTCTAACGGCAGATATATTTTCTGGAGTTTTACCAACCATCTCTTTTGCTTCTTTTCCAACTGCCAATAACCTTTTTTTACCAGATGGATTCTTTTGTACAGCAACAACTGAAGGCTCATTTATGACTATACCTTTACCTTTTACAATAACTATAGTATTTGCTGTACCAAGATCAATACTCATATCATTTGAAAAAAATCCAAAAAGCTTATTTAGTAACATTAAGCCACCTTTATTAATTTATGCACTCTTTTTGCTTAATTTGATACAAACTGGTTTTTGATTATTTTTTACAACATCTTCAGTTATAAGTATCTCATGCCCACTAAGCTCAGGAAGTTCATACATGATATCAATCATAATCTCTTCCATAATGGTTCTTAAGCCTCTTGCACCTGTTTTTCTACTAATGGCAAGTTCAGCTATCGCTTCTAGGGCTTTATGCTCAAATGCTAACTCTACATCGTCAATTGCAAAAAGTTTTTTATACTGATTTATAATTGAGTTTTTAGGTTCTGATAAAATTCTAACCATATCATCTTTTGATATCTCTTCAAGAGTTGCAATAGAGTGCAATCTTCCAATAAGCTCTGGAATTAAGCCATAATGAATTAAATCATCTGGCTCAACCATACTCAAAAGTGTCTCTTCTTCTTTTTGTCCTCTTTTTACTTGATGAAATCCTAAAACATTATTGCCAAGTCGTTTTTTGATAATATCATGTAATCCATCAAATGCCCCTCCACAGATAAATAGTATATTTGATGTATCTATTTGTGCAAACTCTTGATTTGGATGTTTTCTACCGCCCTTTGGAGATATATTAACTTGACTTCCTTCAATGATCTTTAAAAGTGCTTGTTGTACCCCTTCACCTGAAACATCTCTAGTGATTGAGCGATTTTCACTAAGTCTTGCAATTTTATCTATCTCATCTATAAAAATAATACCTTGCTCAGCCTTTTGAACATCTCCATCTGCAACTTGCAAAAGTCTTGTTAAGATATTTTCAACATCTTCTCCAACATAACCAGCTTCGGTAAGACTTGTTGCATCAGTAATAGCAATAGGAACATTTAAAAATTTTGCCAAAGTTTGAGCCATAAGCGTTTTTCCACTTCCTGTTGGTCCTATGAGAAGAATATTTGATTTTTGAATCTCTACATCATCATTTGGTACAATATGTTGTTTAAAGATTCTTTTATAGTGATTATAAACTCCAACTGCAAACACCTTTTTAGCAACATCTTGACCTATAACATACTCATCTAGTACATTTTTTAACTCTTTTGGAGTAAAAAGATCTATATCAAATTCAGGATCTATATACTCCTCATCTCCATCTCCAAAAAATATTCTATGAGCTGAAATAACACAGTTTTCACATATATAAACTCCATTACCAGCTATTAGTCTATTGTCTCTGCTCTCTTTTGAGCTACAAAAACTACACTTTTTTGACATATCTATATCCTCTCATATGGTATTCCTCTTTTTGTGTTCAGTACAAAATTACACAACTGTCTTACTTTTTCATTTGTTGTTACATCTATTAACTCTTTGGCAGACTCTTTTAAGTTTTTATTTGATCTAAACAGAGCTTTATATGCACTACTTAACTCTTCAATATCATTTTTTTCAAATTTTCTCCTAAGTCCTACCAAATTTAAACTTTTAATAATAGCTCTATTTCCTTCAGCTAAACAAAAAGGTGGTATATCTTGCGTCAATGCACTAGCACCTGCTATCATACTATAGCTTCCAATTTTAACAAATTGATGTACTGGTGTGTGTCCGCCAATCACTACATGATTTTCAACCTCTACATGACCAGCAAGAGCAACATTGTTTGCTAAAATATTATTATCTCCTACAATGCAATCGTGTGCTACATGAGTATAAGCCATAAAAAGATTATTATCACCTATAACAGTCTCACCTCCTCCATGTTCAGTTCCAGGATTAAAAAATGCAAACTCTCTAATTTTATTATTTTTACCAATAATAAGTTTAACTCTCTCTCCATGAAACTTTAAATCTTGTGGAATCGATCCTATAACTGCATTTGAAAAAATTTCGCTATTTTCACCTATATCTGTAGCCCCACAAATTTGTGCACCTTGATAAATTTTAACACCATTTGCTAATTTTGCATCTTTTGAGATAAATGTATATGCTCCTATTTGAACATCATTACCTAAAATAGCCCCATCTTCTATAATTGCACTTTTGTGAATTTGACTCATACTTTACTTATCTACTATCATAGCTTTTAATTCTGCTTCGGTTGTTAATTTATCATCAACAAAAGCTTCACCTTTAAAAATCCAAATAGCTCCTCGTTGTTTAAGAACAGAAACTTTATACTCCAGTCTATCACCAGGTCTTACAGGAGATCTAAATTTACACTTATCGATACTCATAAAATATACCACTTTAGAATCAACATCCTTTTTATCTTCTTCACTCAAACTATCAAAAGC
>JALWLB010000117.1 GCA_027081145.1 Campylobacterales bacterium | reverse complement strand
GTTGTATCTTCCCAGATTGAGCCAATTGATGCAAAGACTACTGTAGAGTTTTCATCGATTATGCTACTTCTTATTGCAGTTCTATCAGCTCCATATTGACTATCTCCACTATATCCAGTTTTTAGTACCTGTTTAATATTTGTATCATCAATATTTATAATAGCTACTGTTATATTTTGAGTTGTAGAGTTTTTTCCATTATCTAGTTTTATACTTAGTTCATAAATTTTATCACTATTTGCGTCATTTGGATCTTCATAATCGGGAGGATTTATAAATTTTAACTCTCCATTTGTTAGGTTAAATTTATCTTGATCAGCACCACCAACTATAGTAAATGTAACGCCACTGACATTTGCCTGTAAAGTTGCAACTGTTATACGGTTTTCTTCAATTCCATATTCTGTTTTATTTAATGATAGATTAGAGCCCCCACTAGAAGAGCCACCTCCTCCACATCCAGAAAGTAAAATTATACCTGTTGCTAAAGAGCTAGAGATAATCTTTTTTAAGTTATCAATTTTGTACATGATATAGCCTTTTTTTATTTAAATTTTAAGACTATATTATCAATATAAAAATTTATATTTTCTTAAAGAAATGTTAATTAACTGTTGTAATTGTCAAAATTAAACTATTTGAATAAGATATTACCAAGTCGTACCATATTTGAGCCACATTTTATCGCTTGTTCAAAATCACTACTCATTCCCATAGAACAATATTTAGCTCCATATGGTTTTAATTTCTCAAAAATTTTGTATGTTGTATCAAAACTTTTTATGATTTGTATATTATCATCACTATTAGCTCCTATACTCATAACCCCTTTTAGATTTATATTTGTTAACTCCTCTTTGATTTTCAAATACTCTTCATATGCACTACTTGCCATTACTCCAGCTTGTGAAGGATTTTTTGCACTATTGATTTGAAGTAAAACATTTATGGTTTTATTTTTGAGTTTTGCTCTTTTATCTATCTCTAAAGCGGTTTGAAAACTATCACATGATTGAATTAAAGAGGGATTTAAATCTATAAGTTTATTTATTTTATTGCTCTGAATTCTTCCTATAAAGTGCCACTCAAGTGGTATATCTTCTAAAATTTTCGCTTTTTTTTCATAATCTTGAACTCTATTTTCACCAAAAGCTCTTTGTCCTATTTGATAAATTGATCTTATTTGTTGATCTGAAGCATACTTACTTGCAACTACGACTTTTACTATATTGTACTCATCTGTACTAACTCTTGCGGCTTCAATTTTTTCTAAAACAAGATCTAAATTTTTTTCATAATTTATCATTAATCTCCTCCTGTTAATCTTACTATATCATTATATGTGGCAAATACCATTATAGAGAGTAAAAATATCCAACCAGCTATAGTTAATCTATAAAAAACATTCTCACTAGGTGGTCGTTTAAAGATAATTTCATACACATTAAACATAATATGTCCACCATCAAGTGCAGGAATTGGTAAAAGATTTAAAATACCAAGATTGACCGAAATTAAAGCAGCTAGAGTAAAAAGTGTGGCTAAACCCAAAGCTGAAGCTTGGGATGTAACTTGTACGATAGAGACTATTCCTCCCATTTGATCTGCTGGTATAATACCTTGTATAAGTTTTTGGACGCTTTGTATTATCAAAGTAGCAGCTTTTAGAGTTTCATCCCATGAATATTGCAATATCTCTAAAATACCATTAAATTTTAGAGTAATCACTTCTCCACTTGGTGCAATGCCTATAATTTTTTTCTTAACATTTTCTTTGAAAATATTTTGTACCTCTTGTATTTGTGGGGTTATTTGCAAAGAGATTACTTTAGTTTCTCTTTGAATTTTTAATGATATAGAGCCATTTGATTGGTTTATGATTTTACCTATATCGTCCCATGATTGAACTGGTTGGTTATTGATACTTAATATCTTATCATGTAGCTTTAATCCAGCTTGCATAGCTGGTGAATTTTCTTGAATTGATCCTATAGTTGGTGCTAATTTTTGAGCACCAAGTAGAGCAATGGCAATATACAATACAAATGCCAATAAAAAGTTAGCAAATGGACCAGCTAATAAAATAGCTATTTTTTGCCATGGAGTTTTACTCATGTAGCTATCTGGATCGCTACTTTTTTTACTAGGATCAAAATCATCTTGACCTTTCATTCTAACAAATCCACCAAGAAGCATAGGGTAGAGTGAATATACAGTATTTCCAATTTTCTTTTTATAAATTGGTTTTGTTATAAGTATAGGAATACCAAGTCCAAACTCATCAACTTGTACTTTAAAATACCTTGCTACTAAAAAGTGTCCAAACTCATGTACGATTATCAAAACAGATAAAACTATTAGTGAAATTAAAATTCCCATTTTATTTTATAAATCCTTTTATATACTCATATCCTGAATATAAAGTTATGATTACTGCTATCCAAAGGAGTAAATTTCCATATGGCCAATTCATCATTAAAAATCCTATAGCAAACATCTGTACAACAGTTTTTGTTTTGCCTATAAATGAAGCAGAGACTTTTTTATTTTCACTTGCAGCCATAACTCTAAGGCCGGTTATAAAAAATTCTCTTGTTAATATGATAAAAACTGCCCAAGCATTTGCACGATCTATATACATAAGCCCCAAAAATGCTGCCAAAATTAACATTTTATCAGCAAGTGGATCTAAGATTGATCCAAGTTTAGTAATTTGATTCCAATGTCTTGCAATAAAACCATCAAAAAAGTCGGTAATTGAGGCTATAACAAAAATTAGTGCGGCACTATAATCAAGCCAAGAGAGATGAATATTGGCAAAAATAGTATTGTCTCTATCAACCAAAAGCCAAAACATTAAAGGGGCTAACAGTATCCTAAAAAGTGCTAAAGTATTTGGTAAATTTAAACTCATCTAAAAGTAGTTCCACCATCGATTATTAATGTATGTCCAGTTATCCAAGAGGCTTTGTCGGAGCACAAAAATGCACATGCTCCTGCCAAATCTTCAGGTTGTCCCATTCTATTTAGTGGAGATAACTCTTGGGTCTGTTTTTTGACCTCTTCATAATTTACAAACGCTTTTAGAGCATCAGTCTCTATTGGGCCTCCACTGACTGCATTTACTCTTATGTTAAATTCACCAAGCTCACTTGCAGCATATCTAACGACCGCTTCAACGGCTGCTTTATTTGCTCCATGACCTGTATAATAAGGGATATATTTTTTATTTCCAGTTGAAGATATACTTATTATGCTACCGCCTCCAACTTTTTGCATTCTTTTAGCCGCTTCTTGAGATCCAACTACAAAAGCATTTACAGTTGCGGTGTAGATATTATTAAGCCCTTTTGGTCTTAATTTCATAAATTTCCCATATCCACCAACTACAGCACGACCTGAAATTATAGCATTTGATATAAAAAAATCCACTCTAT
>JALWLB010000116.1 GCA_027081145.1 Campylobacterales bacterium | reverse complement strand
CATACTCTCCACCTTTTTCAAAAGTCAAAGCCATTAAAATTGCTGATTCAACTGGAAGATTATCTTTTGTGATAATTTGTTTATACTCATCAAAGCCGCTATATTGATCAAATTTTTTCATAAATTTGTCTATGCTATACTCTTCTTCTTTGCTTTTGTAAAATCCCCAAGCATAATTTACAAATAGCACAATTACTATCAAAATAATAAGAATGATAGCACCAAAAATAGGATCACGATAATTAAGTGAAAATATATCCAAATTAATTCCTTTATTAAGCATTTTCATTATATCAAAATTGATATAATCTCTACATGATAAGAGTTAATGGCTATTTAAAATAAATAATGTATAATAGTGGTGTATATAATCATGTAGGAGATGACTATGCAAAGGACTCAAATATATTTTGAACAAGACACTTTAAAAGAGTTAAAATCAATTGCAAAAAGTCTTAATATCTCTGCTTCAGAGTTTATAAGAGTTGTAGTCAAAAAAGAGATAGCAAAATATAAAAAAAGTACTATTCTTGATTTTATAAATAGTACTAAACCAATTGAAAGTTTTGCTGATGTTGATGCAGTTGAGTATGTTCAAAATATTCGAAAAAAGAGCAGACTTTTAAATGACTAAAATACTATTAGATAGTGATGTAGTTATTAATATTTTGAAAAAACACTCACAGACTATAGAAAAATTAGCTAAGTTTGATGAGTGTGACTTTTATATATCGCCTATTGTAATAGCTGAAATTTATGCGGGTATAAAACCATCTGAAAAAGAACAGGTTGAAAAACTTTTTTCTTACTTTAAAACAGTAAATATCGATAATGAAGTAGCTATCATAGCTGGTAAATATGCAAATAAGTTTAAAAAAGCTTTTAATGGTATATCTTTAGAAGACTACATGATCGCAGCTACAGCAAAGTACTATAATCTTCCTCTTTGGACATATAATAAAAAACATTACCCAATGAAAGATATACTATTTGTTTAATTTGATATAATCTCTACATGATAGAAAAAGAGTCCATAGAGAGTTTAAAAAATAGATTAGATATTGTTGATGTGATTGGCAACTTAATCGAATTGAAAAAAGCTGGTGCAAATTTTAAAGCACCTTGTCCTTTTCATGGTGAAAATACTCCATCATTTGTTGTCAGTCCTCAAAAGCAGATATATAAATGTTTTGGATGTGGAGTTAGTGGAGATGCTATAAAATTTGTAATGGAGTATGAGAAGCTTAACTATCCAGAGGCTATTGAAAAACTTGCATCAGAATTTGGAATAACTCTAAGATATACCAAAAATGAGAGGCAAAATAGCCTACATGATAAGAAAATTTTAGAAAATTTAAATCTATTTTTTAAAAAACGGCTCGATTATTTTAAAGATGCCAAAGAGTACCTTTTAAAAAGAGGTGTATATGAGTCTTCTATAGAAAAATTTGAGCTTGGATTTGCACCTTCGTCATATGAAACTTTGAGATTTTTAGAGCAAAACTCTGTCTCTTTAAATGAAGCAAAAGAGCTTGGTTTAGTAGCTTTTGATGAAAATAAAAGAGCATATGCAAGATTTTCAAACCGTATAACATTTCCGATCTTTTCTCCTCATGGTAAGTTGGTCGGTTTTGGTGGTAGAATTATCACAAACCGAACCGATATTGGAAAATATATCAACTCCCCTCAAAGTAAAATTTTCAACAAATCAACTCTGCTTTATGGTTATCACAAAGCCAAATCATCAATTTTTAAAAAGGGTGAAGTTATAGTAGTGGAGGGTAATTTAGATGTTATTATGCTGCATCAAGCAGGTTTTACAAATGCTGTTGCTACTTTAGGAACTGCTTTGGGAGAGCTTCATTTGCCGATTTTAAAAAGGGGTGAGCCAAAAATTATCGTAGCTTATGATGGTGATAAAGCAGGAAAAGATGCCGCTTTTAAAGCCTCAATACTACTTAGCTCCAAAAGTTATATGGGTGGAATTGTTATATTTTCAAATGGGCTTGATCCAGCTGACATGGTTAAAAACTCTCAAATAGAGGAGTTAAATAGACTTTTTCGTAAACCAAAACCATTTATAGAGTATGCACTTGAGTATATTGTTTCCAAATTTGATTTAAGTGATCCTTTGCAAAAGGAAAAAGCCCTAAATGAAGCTATCTTATATCTAAAAAAATTAACACCAATTTTACAAGAGGAGTATAAAGAGTATTTAGCTGTTATTTTAAATATTAATAAAAACTCTATAAGATTAAAAAGAGAGACTACACAAGTTGAGACAAATAGAGGTTTTTACAAAAAAGAGGATATTGCTGAATTAACAATTATCAAAACTATTTTAGAAAAGCCATCATTATTGGAGTTTGTTTTAAATATTATTGATGTCAAAGTGCTTCAAAGTGTACAACATGAACTTTTAGCACTAATGAATGATGATAAAGAAAATAGTGCACTAATAGGAATAAAATTAAGAGATGATATAGGAGTTTATAGTGAAGAGGAGCTAAAAAAACAGCTTCTATTTTTTTTGATAAAACACTATAATAAGCAACTTACTATAATCAAAAAAAGTAAAAACTTATCTTTTGAAAAAAAGAGTTTTTTGATGAGAAAAGTTAAAGTTATTTTAGAAAAATTAAAAAAGGGAGAGTTGGTAAAATATGAGAGCATTAGCACTATTTAGTGGTGGACTTGATAGCATGCTTGCTATGAAAACCATAAGCGATATGGGTATAGAGGTGATTGCACTACATATGAATACAGGTTTTGGTGGAAGTAAAGACAAAAGAGCCATTATGGAAAGAAGAGCCAAGATTGCTGGAGCTAAATTTGAAGTGATTGATATAAGAGAAGAGTTTATAAAAAAGATACTTTTTGATCCAAAACATGGTTATGGAAAATATTTTAATCCATGTATCGATTGTCATGGATATATGTTTAAAATAGCAAAAGCACTTTTACCAAAATATGATGCTTCATTTATAATAACTGGAGAAGTTGTAGGACAAAGACCTATGAGTCAAAGATTGGATGCGATTGAGACTGTAACAGAGTTGGCTGAGGATGAGGATGGATTAATCCTTCGTCCAATGACTGCTAAAAATTTAAAACCTACAAAACCAGAGATTGAGGGCTGGGTAGATAGAGAAAAACTATATGGTATAAAAGGAAGAAGTAGAGAGACTCAATTATCTTTGGCAAAAAAGTTTGGTTGGGAAGATTATCAGAGTCCAGGGGGTGGATGTTTATTAACTGAGGCATATTTTAGTAAAAAGATAGAAGAGTTTGTTAAATATGATAAATTAGAGGTAGAAGATATCAATGTTTTAAAATATGGCAGACATTTTAGGTTGCCAGATGGTGCAAAATTAGTTGTTGGCAGAAATCAAGAAGAAAATGAAACAATAAGCAAAATAAATAGTAACAAATATGAGTTTATCAAACTTCCTGTTATAGGACCTCTCTCACTTATATCAAAAAATGCTTCAGATAGTGATAAAGAGTTAGCTACTCGCATAGCTCTAACCTATGCAAAAACATCACCAAACCAAAGCTATCATGTAAAAGTGGGTGATAAAACATACCTATCAACACCTTTTGAATCAAAAAGTAAACCACAAGAGTACTTTATACAAGCCTAAGCAAAATAATCATATAATGCTCCCCCTCAAAAGGGGCATTAGCTCAGCTGGGAGAGCGCTTCGCTGGCAGCGAAGAGGTCAGCGGTTCGATTCCGCTATGCTCCACCAACAATAGTTTTTTTTAATTTGGGTTATTGGAATGGTTTGTTATAATATCTTTTATGAAACAGTGTTGTAATTTTAAAATTAGAATCATTATAGGTGTTGTTTTTTTGTTGAGTATTGTACTATCTAGCATCTATCATACATTTTTTTAAATATGAAAAAAATTGTTATTTATGGTGATATTCATGGTTGTTTTGAAGAGTTTTTAGAGCTTAGAAAACTAATAGGTATAAACAAAAATGATATAGAGATTGTAACAGGGGATTTTATAAATAAGGGTCCATTTTCTTTAAAAACTTTGAGATATATAAAACAAAACAACATACTCTCAGTTATTGGCAATAACGAATCAAAAATGATTATGATATATGAGCAGTATAAAAAAGATGGTGAGAAATTTTTAGATACTATAAAAGCACATGAAAAAGAGACCTTTTTATCTCTACATGATAGTGATATCAAGTATTTAAAATCTTTACCATACTTTTTAAAATCTAACGATCTTACAGTTGTACATGGAGGTCTTTTTAATCATATAAAACTTGATAAACCTCTTAGTAAAGAAGACAAAAAGTATATCATGTATTTGAGATTTTTGGATAAGGATTATAACTTTTTACCATTTAATGATTTTGAAAATAGATATATATTTTGGAGTGAAATATATGATAATCATGAAGGATTTATAGTATATGGTCACCATCCATTTAAAGAGCCAAAGATAGATAGATACTCTATTGGAATAGATACTGGATGCGTATATGGAGGAAAGCTAAGTGCAGTAACTTTTCCAATCAAAAATGATAAAGCTATTTTAGATCAATATAAAATTTTTAGCGTTGATGCTAAAAAAGCGTATTGGCAGTAATAAGCATAAAAATATTATGATTTTTTATTTAAATTTAAAACTTATACCTTATAACAGCTTGTAATTCAATTGGCTTTTCAACAGCTTTACTGGCGATCTCTTTGACCATTTGGATATCATGTGGAGTAAAACTATCACTAACTATCAAGTCGCATTTAACGACCGTTATTTCATCATTTCTATGTAGTGTTATGTTTTCTATCCTTACCTCTTTATTGTTGATAGTAAAACTTGTATGTTCTAACCTTTTGATAATGTTTGAATCCTCCACTATAGTTGCAAACGATAGATATAGTGGTATTGAAATCAATATAGAGCTTACAATAGCATAAAAAAGCCCTTTTTTGGCAGTTTTAATAGGAGAAAACCCAAGAACCAAAAATGTTATAGCGGCTGCAAAAACTATACCAACAAAGTTAGTACCAAAAAGTAAAAATGCATTATAAAATACATCCCACCTCATCCATCCAAGTCCAATTCCAGCAGTTGCAAGTGGAGGAACAAGAGCTACAGCTATAGCAACCCCGGCTAAAGAACCTGCAATATTTTCATTATTTTTTGCATATGCTGCTGCAACGCCTGAGGCTAAAGCCACCATCAAATCTAAAATACTAGGTCTTAATCTAGCAGCTATTTCATTGGTTATATTATCAAGTGGAAGTATAAATGCTATAAAGGCCGCACTTGCCAATACAAGCGAAACTCCAATACAAACTGTTTTAAAACTCTCAAAGAGTAGTACTTCATTTTTTCTCAAAACTCCCATAGAAAAAGATACTATTGGTTGCATCAAAGGAGCTAAAAGCATAGCACCTATTACAACTGAAGCACTATTTAAAAAAAGCCCAACTGTTGCCAAAACAGAGCTTATTATCATCAAAGTAACAAATATCCCACTAGTTTTGCTCTCTTCTTTTAAATTAACAAACAGATCTCTATATTGCTCTTCACTAGCGTGAGTAAAAAGTGGTATCTTTTTTTGTAAATAATCAACTGACTCTTTTGTGGTTGCTATATTTTCAACTTTTACACTCTCTTTGTTATCTCCACTTTTAAGAGTCTGTTTCCAAAATTTTTCACTAGCACAAAGTTTTAGTACATTTTTATAAACATTTAAAGATATAGGAGTTTTGCCTATTATCTTGCCATCTACTTTTACTTCAAGCTTTGGAGAACTTTCTATATAAATTGATTCACTTTTTATAAATCCTAAAGCCGAAGGTGGAGATTTGCTTTTTCGTTTTTTGATAATATTGCTAATAAGATAAGATAGATAGCTTATAATAGATGATGGAGATACCAAAATAACAGATAGTTGTCCATCATTTGCTGAAAGTAACCAATTTGTAACATTTGCTGCTACTGTGTTATTGTTGTGCTCAATCGCTACAACACCACTTGCAGCTACATTGATCTCTTGTCCTTTTTTGGTATATAGTTTGATATTTGAGTGTTTTAAATTTTTAATTCTTTTAAACATCTCTAAAAGTAGTTTTATTCTTTGCCAAAGAGTAGTTTTTGTATAGAGTGAACTTCTATATGAAAGTAGTGGTGCATCTCCTATAATAACCATCCAAAGAACTATATCTTCTCCAGCATATAGCAAGTCTATCTCTTTAGCTTCAGATGTTAATGCTAATTCTAAAGATTCATTGATCTCAGATGGAAGCTCAAAAGATGCCTTGAGCGAAGATTGATCACTATTTGCAACCAATGCAACTGCAAACTTTCTATCTTTGGCAAGAGTAAAAACTTTTTTTATATCATCACTATATGCACAAACTATAACTCTATCATTTTCTTTAACAAGCATTTTATGTTGAGCTAAAAATTTTTCTATTGGTATAGGGGTTATTTTATCTGCAAATTTGCTTGATAGAGCTTCACTTAGTTTTTCATTAGAGTCTTTACCATAAATAAAGAGTATTTTTTTCATCTATTTAAAATCTCTCATAAGGATTATATCTACCTCTTCACCTTTTGGTATTTTTCTACTTTGTTTATCTGTTATCATTAAAGCTGAGTCTCCAAGTATATTTGTAAGTATGGCACTTGAGCCTATCTTTTTATCTTGAAAGTTTACATGATATTTGCCATTTTTATATTTAACATTTACTGCAGTAAATTCTGTTTTATCTGTTTTTTTATAAAAGTCATCTTCTAAAATAGCCTTAAAAATATCTATATCTTCATCTAATCCTTGCATTTTTTTAATAAGAGAGCAAACAAACAGTATAAATGTTACAGTAGAGCTATAGGCAAAACCAGGAAGAGCACAGATATACTTTTGATCAATTTTAACTATTTTTATATGTTGGCCGGGTTTTATGTAAACTCCATCAATGATATAGTTACCATTTAACTCTTTTAAAATATCCCTGATAAAATCATAATCCCCAACACTAACTCCACCAGTTGTTACAACTATATCACTACTATTTAAACAATTCAATATCGTTTTTTTTATAATCTGTTTATCATCTTTAACTAAAGGAGCCCTTAGCACATTTGCACCAGCACTTTTAGCTAAAATCTCTAGTGTAATATGGTTTGAGCTTCTAATTTGTGATGGATTTGTTTGAGTTTCACCAACATCAAGTATTTCACTACCTGTTGAAATAATTGCAACATTAGGCTTTGCATAAACATCAACTTGAGAAATATTTAAACTTGCCATTACTGCTATTTCAGCAAAACCTATTTTTGTTCCTTTTTTTATCAAAAGTTCATTTTGTTTATAATTTTCACCTATTTTTCGGATAGCAAAGCCTTTTGGAACTGGCTTTATTATTGTTATTTGACCATCTTTTACTTTAACATTTTCTATTGGTATTAGAGTATCACTACCACTACACATGAGTGATCCTGTAAATGTTTTTACACACTCACCACTACAAATTGAGATATTTTTAAAATTTCCAGCAGGAATTTTTTCAACTATTTTTAACTCTTTTAACTTTTGATCTTTGTACATGATAGCATAACCATCCATAGCTGAGGTGGCAAATTTAGGAGAGTTTTCATCTGCTCTTATATCAGTTGCTAAAACTCTATCTACTGCATCATCTAAAAACACTTTTTGAATTAAAAGAGTCTTTTCAAAGCTCTCTTTGAGCTTCTGTTTAGCCTCTTTGTAGCTAATAAATCTCATTTTAATAGTCCACTATGTTTAAGTGACATACTTCTATCTTTGGCATAAACTCTTTTACCTTTTATAAGATCATATTTCCAAATTGGTGCATTTGCTTTAAAATCTTCTACAAACTCATCTATCATTTTTAGTGCTACTCTTCGCTTTGGTGATAAAACTCCACAAATGTATGAGCAATGATGATTTAAAACATCTCCAATAGAGTGTGCCATTAAAATTTGAGCATTTTTATCTTTCGCTTTTTTTTGCCACGAATCAAACCAACTATTTAAAATAGGCTCATATATATCAAAGCTAAGTCCATCTATACCATTTTCATCTCTAACTATACCTATAAAGGTTATCAAAACCCCATAATTTTTAGATTTATACTTCTCATACCATCTACATGATATCTCTTTGGCATCTAAACTATTTTGATAAAGCTCAAGCATTTATCCTCCACAAACAGGAGGCAAAAGAGATATTTTATCGTTAGATCCAATAGGTGTTTGCAAAGATGAAACAATTTTATCATTAACAGCAACTGCACTTACCTCAAGCCATTGCTGAATCTCAGCATCATCTTTTAAAAGCTCTTTCAATTCACCAAGAGTTGAAACTTCAACTGTTATACTTTCTTTGTTAATAGGTCCTAAAAATTCTAAAGTTGCCATTTTACCATCCTTTAAATATGATATGTTATTATAGCATTTAAAAGGTCTTTTTCTTGCTTTTTGGAAAAATAAACTATATAAATCTTATGCCTTTTCATATATTTATGAAAAGATACATCAAAAGTGTTCGCATTAAACAGTCGATAAACTATAAACAAAACTTTCCAACTATTATAAATAAAAGATTTAAAAATAGAAAAATAGATGCTGCTTTCATCTCTAGTATAGAGAGTAAAAGAGGAAGTTTTAAGTGTTTTGATATTGGTATAGTTGCAAAAAAAGAGATAAAAAGTGTTCTTTTAAAAGAGGGAAAAATTATACATGATAGCCACTCAGCATCATCAAATGCACTTGCAAAAATTTTAAATTTAAAAGGGGAGGTTATCATAGGAGACAAAGCTCTAAAAATGTATTTGCAAAATCCAAATATCTACATAGACTTAGCTAAAGAGTGGAATAAAAGATATAATTTGCCTTTTGTATTTGCAAGATTTTGTGCTAACAAAAGGTACAAATACTATGCCAAACTATCAAATAAATTTTTACAAAAAAAGATAAAAATACCAAATTATATTTTAAAATCTTATGCAAAATCGAGAGATATTGAGCCTCATGATATAAAAGAGTATCTAAAACTAGTTAGTTATCATATAGATAATAAAGCAAAAAAGAGTTTAAAGTTATTTTTAAAATCTATATAAATAATAGATAAATGGCCGGGAGAGGGAGATTCGAACTCCCGGAGGTGTGACCCTCGCTGGTTTTCAAGACCAGTGCATTCAACCACTCTGCCATCTCCCGACAATAGTAAAAATTGGAGGCGACACCCGGATTTGAACCGGGGATCAGAGCTTTGCAGGCTCCTGCCTTAGCCACTTGGCTATGTCGCCTTGAGTCCTAATTTTAAAAACAATACATGGTGCCCGAGGCCGGACTTGAACCGGCACGGTCGCAATGACCGAGGGATTTTAAGTCCCTTGTGTCTACCAATTCCACCACCCGGGCACGGACTATTTTATCTAAAAACAATGGAGCGGGAAACGAGGTTCGAACTCGCGACCCCAACCTTGGCAAGGTTGTGCTCTACCACTGAGCTATTCCCGCATGTTTTTAATTTAGGAGACGAGATTATATCCTATTTTTTTTAAATTGTAAAGTAATTTTATAAAAATTTTACAAAACTATCTTTACATTATCATCTTTTTTAAATGATTCATATAACATTTGCCTATCATCTTCATTGTGTACAAGTAAACTAATATTATAACTTTTGTATTTTCCATTTTTGCTCGATTTTGAAGCTTCAAGTTTATGAACTCTATCGCCTAACACAGAATCTATTATTTTTTGTATATCTACCTGAGAGTGAATAACAAGCTTGTAATCCCACTTGGTTGGATAGTCTAATTTTAATTTTGTATTACATTGCGGTGTAGTTGCCACTTTTGCCTCCTTGTTTAGAGATGAGTTTGATATCCGAAATGATCATAGATTTATCAATAGCTTTTATCATATCATAAATTGTCAAAAGCCCTATGCTAACTCCCATAAGAGCTTCCATTTCAACTCCTGTTTTGCCTATTAATTTTGCAGTGACTTCGAGTCTAAAGCCTGGTAAGTTATCAAGCTTGGCTATATCACAATCTATGGAAGAGAGCATTAAGGGATGACACATTGGTATAAGATCACCTGTTTTTTTTGCACCCATAATAGCAGCTATAACGGCAGTTTGTAAAACTGGTCCTTTTTTGGCTTGGTTGGCATTTATAGTTTCGTACGCTTCTTGACTCATTTTGATAGTACCACTTGCTTTCGCAACTCTTATAGAGTCTTGTTTATTGGAAACATCTACCATTTTGGCTCTATTGTTTTTATCTAAGTGTGTTAATTTCATTTTAACTTCTTTCATATTGTAATTTTGTTATTATATTTAAAAAAGTGGGATTTTAGATGAAAAAGATTATTTTTATTATTTTGTCTTTGTGTTCTTTAGTAATTGCACAAGATACGCCAAAAGATACGATAAGTTTGAAAACTATAGATGGAAAGAGTATAAATCTTAAAATTACAGATAGTGGTTTTATATTTAAAGAGTATAAAAACAAAGTAGTACTTTTAGATATTTTTGGAACAGAGTGCCCTTATTGTATAAGATCAAGAGAGACTTTAGTAAATTTACAAAACAGATATAAAAATAATTTGCAAATTATCGCTATTCAAGTTCAAAACTTTATAAAAGACGATACATTAAAACAATTTGCAAAAAAATATAATATGACATATCCTATAGTAAACTTACAAGATGCACAAGAGTTAGTACTTTTTATTCAAGTTAATGCAAATTGGCAAGGACAAATTCCATACATGATGCTTTTTGATAAAAAAGGCAATATGAAAAAAGATTATTTAGGCTTGAGTGATGAAAAACAGTTAGAGTTTGATATAAAATCAAGCATTTAACTGCTCTTTATACTCTTCATAGTTACCCTTAAAATCAACAATACTACCATCTGGTTGTATCTCTATAACTCTATTAGCAAATGCATCTATAAGCTCCCTATCGTGTGAAACACAAATAACTCCTCCATCATAATTATAAAGAGCCTCTCCAAGTGCTATAATAGCTTCAAGATCAAGATGATTATCTGGCTCATCCAAAATTAAAAAATTTGAATCTTCCATCATCATTTTCGAAAGCATAACTCTATGTTTTTCTCCACCACTTAAACTATCAACTGTTTTTTCTTGCTCTTCACCACTAAATAGCATTCTTCCTAAACATTTTCTAATATCATCTATATGCCACTTTACATTAAATCCTTGTAACCAATCATATAGTTTCATTTGACCAGTTACAACATCGGTTGTATTTTGTGGAAAATAGCTTGTATGTATAGTTTGACCCCATTTGATACTACCACTATCTGGTTTTAAATTTTCTGTAATTATCTCAAGCAGAGTTGTTTTTCCAACACCATTTGAGCCAATAAGTGCAATTTTATCACCCTTTTCAACTTTGATATCTATTTGTTCAAAAACCTTTTTATTACCATAACTTTTTGAAATATTTTGTGCTTCAAGAACTTCTGCTCCAATATCACGACAAGTTTTAAACATGATACTAGGATCTCTTCTGCTTGAGAGTTGAATTTCACCTATATCTAATTTATCTAACTGTTTTTGTCTGCTAGTTGCTTGTTTGGCTTTGGAGGCATTTGCACTAAATCTTGCAATAAAATTTTCTAACTGCTCTTTCTCTTTTAATTTTTTATTTCTCTCAGCTTCAAGTTGCTTTTGAATAATATTTGCAGCAATATACCAATCATCATAATTGCCACTAAATTCACGAATTTTTTTAAAATCCAAATCTAATATATGAGTTACCACACTATTTAAAAAATGCCTATCATGTGAAATAACAACCAATGTTCCTTCATGTCGTTTTAATTCATATTCAAGCCATGAAATAGTATTCATATCAAGATTATTTGTTGGCTCATCAAGCAATAAAATGTCTGGTTTTGGAAACAACACTTGAGCTAATAAAATTTTAAACTTATCACTACCAGTTAAAGAGCTCATTTTATTTAAATGTGTTGAAGCTTCAAAACCAAGAGCTTCAAGAAGTTTTTCTATATGTACATCTGCTTCATAAGTAGGATCTTCTTCGGCACAAATGATCTCTAATTCTGCTAAACGATTATTTACTTCATCATTTTCAAAATCACCCTCTTCATAAAGTTTCTCTTTTTCTTTAATAGCGTTATATAATCTTTTATTTCCATATAACACTGCATCTTTTAGTGTAAAATCTTCATAAGCGTATTGATTTTGACTCAAAACTCCAAGCTTTAAGTTTGGTTGGATTTGAACTTCTCCTTCGCTTTGTTCAATCTCACCCGATAAAATTTTTAAAAATGTACTTTTTCCAGCACCATTTGCACCAATAAGACCATATCTTTTGCCTTTATCAAGAGTTAGATTGATTTTATCAAACAAAACTCTTTTTCCATATCTCATTGTAAGATTAATTACACTTAACACACTTTTTCCTTTATACTATTTATGAGAATCTCTAATTCCATATACCTAAATTTTTCTGTTTTGCAAACTCAAGACAAGTTTCAAATTGATTTGCATATTTATCATTTGGACTTATCGTAAGTATATCAGCATAACCGCTACAAATAATTTGCATATTTATCATTTGTGTACTGCTTGTCCAAACATAGGCCAATATTCTACCATAATCATCTTTTTTATCTTCATCATACTCTAAAAAAAATTCTGTTTTATTTTTAAGCAACTCTTTTAAAAACTCTTTAGTCTCTTTACCTTTTCGTATAACTTCATCTAAATCAAGTTGATTTTGATAAGCCTGTTTATATGCTTTATTGCTTTTTGTTGTCTCAAAAGCATCAATACCTATAAGTCGTATTTTTGTATCTTCATTGTTTATATGTAATTTAATTGTATCTCCATCAAGAATTATAATATTAGTATCATATACTTTTTGAAGATCATCTAAATTGATAGTTACTTGTTTGTTATTATAAACAGGGTATTTATAAGAGTCGTTTGTACCACATGATATAAATATAAGAAGTGAAAAAGATAAAACTACATGATAAAGATACTTTATATTCATATCTCTATCATATATAAAATTAGTTAAAAAATGTATTATTTATGTCCAAAGAGTTTTTTCATAGCTCTAAACCAAAATTTGGCAAGACCTTTTACCTCTGTAATCTCTTCTATAAATTGATCATAAGTTTTATTTTGAGTTTCAAGATATCCTACAAGATACTTTCTTGCTCCCTCTATTCCACTCTCTTTTTCTATTTTGAGCAATTTTTGATAAAGTGGCTCTATTTTTTTAATAGCATGTTTTGGTGCTGCTTTTCTATAGGCATAATAACTCTCTATCTCACCGGTAAATTTATTAATTTTTGTGTCAAAATCTGTAATTACCCAATAATATCTTCCACTTTTTGAGAGATTTTTAACCATTGCTACTATATTTTCACCTTCAGATATTCTCTCCCACATAAGTCTAAAAATAATTTTTGGCATATCAGGGTGTCTTATGATATTGTGAGGCTGACCAATTAATTCATGCTCTTGATATCCTGAAATTTCCACAAAATACTCATTACCATACTCGATAATACCTTTTGGATCTGTTTTACTAACGATATATCGCTTTGGATCTAACTCTATCTCTTTATCAATTGGTTCTGGTTTTTGAATTTTAGGTTGAGAGAATGTAGGATTTATTTCTGTAGCAACTACTTCTTCTTGTTTTTCTTTTGACAACTCTTGTTTTAGTGTAGCCAACATGCTTGTTCCTTTATTATTTTCTTCTTTTGCCATAACATAAGCCCTTTTGTATATATTAATACATAAATATTATGCAACTATTGACCAAGAAAGTTCACTATTTGCAAATATAGGAACAATATCGGCATATTGTGATGGAACTTTAAATTTTATTTTTTTCAA
>JALWLB010000115.1 GCA_027081145.1 Campylobacterales bacterium | reverse complement strand
GATGTAATTTATGAGTTAAAAGATTTAAATATAGGGATATTAATAACCGATCATAATGTTAGAGAAACTCTTGAAATTTGTGATCATGCTTATGTTTTAAAAGATGGAGAGCTTTTAGCAAAAGGAAGTTCAGATGAAGTTTTTGCAAACTCTCTCGTAAAAAAACACTATCTTGGGGAGTCTTTTAAATTATGAAACTAAGACAAAGTGTCTCTGCTAAAACAAAACTATCAGCTACTTTAAGAAGTTGGTTACCAATTTTACAATCAGATTTGGAATCTTTAAAAGAGACACTTGATGAACAGACAAAAGATAACCCTTATGTTCAAATATTATCACCAAATGAGAGTTTAGGAGGCAATAATCATAAAAGAGTCTTTAACACTACAACCTCTAAAAATGCTCTCTCAAATGAGATAGAGGCACTAAGTATCTCTAAAAAGTCTCTACATGATATCTTGTATGAGCAGATTGTTGCACCTCTGTTTCCTACCGATATATCCAAAAATATAGCTTATGAAATCATACACAATATAAATGATGATGGATATTTTGATGGGTGTGTAGAAGAGATTTGCAAAAAGTTATCATGTACAAAAGAGACATTTCATAAAGTTAGAAAAAGATTTGCCTATCTTGAGCCACAAGGAATTGGATCGATAGATTTAAAAGAGTCATTTTTGTTTCAGTTAAATGATTTTGATCTTGATAATGATACATACTCTTTGTGTTTGAAAATTATAAATGATATGGAAAATTTAGATCTATATAAAGACAATCCAAACTTTAATAAAGCCCTAAAGATAATCAAAAAGTTTAAAAATCCACCAGCAATTGATTTTAAAACAGATATTATACAGATCATTCCAGATATTTTTATAGTAGAAAATAGTGGCAATATCGAAGTAAAATTAAATGACTCTTACTATCCAGAGATTGTGATAGATCAAAGTTTGGCTGATAGTAACTTTGAGTTTGTAAAACAGAAAATCAAAAGTGCAAAACAGTTAATTGACGCAATAGAGCTTAGAAAAGCCACTCTTTTGAAGATAGGTCTTATGATTGTTGAGTATCAGTATGAGTTTTTTACAGGCGGAGCAATAAAGCCTATGAAACTTGATGATTTGGCAAAAGAGTTAGATAGACACCACTCAACAATTTCAAGAGCAATATCAAATAAATATATATCATGTGAGAGAGGAATATTTCCAATAAAAAGCTTTTTTGCAACATCTTTAGGAGGTGATGATGTATCAAACTCTCAAATCAAAAGCTACATCCAAGAGCTAATCCAAAATGAAAATAGACAAAAACCACTAAGTGATAGTAAAATATTAGAAAAAGTACAAGAGAAATTTAACATAAAAATAGGCAGAAGAACAGTAACAAAATATCGAATCCAAGCAAATATAGTGAGTTCAGGAGATAGAAAAAAACTTTACGCTATTGGGTTGTAGATATAACATCTAATAAGAAAAAATTAATTCCAATTAAGATATATTAATATTTAAAAAAATTTGGAGTTTAAATGATAAAAAAGTGTCTATTTCCAGCTGCTGGGTATGGAACTAGGTTTTTGCCAGTTACTAAAGCCATGCCAAAAGAGATGTTACCGATTTTAACAAAACCACTTATCCAATATGGTGTAGAAGAGGCTGTTGAGGCTGGTATGGATACTATGGCTATTATAACAGGTCGAGGTAAAAGAGCGATTGAGGATCATTTTGATATCTCATATGAGTTAGAAAGCCAGATAAAAGGTACTTCAAAAGAGCCACTTTTAAATGAGATTAGATCACTGATAGATAGATGTACATTTACCTATACTAGACAAAAAACTATGAAAGGTTTAGGTGATGCTATATATAAAGGTGAAGCACTCATAGGAGCTGAACCATTTGCAGTTGTTTTAGCAGATGATCTTTGTATCAATGAAGATGGTGATGGGATATTATCACAAATGATAAAACTTTACAAAAGATATAGATGCTCAATTGTTGCAATAATGGAAGTTGATAAAGATCAAACTCATAAATATGGTGTAATAGATGGTAAAGAGATCGAAGATGGTATCTACATGATATCAAATATGATAGAAAAACCAGATCCAAAAGAGGCTCCAACAAATCTTGCAATTATCGGCAGATACATACTGACTCCAGAGATATTTAAAGTTATTAAAAATACAAAACCGGGTAAAAATTCTGAATTGCAAATTACTGATGCTTTAATGAACCTAGCCAAAAAAGGGATGGTATTAGCATATAAGTTTAAAGGTCGTAGATTTGATTGTGGTAGTGTTGATGGTTATGTTGAAGCTACTAACTATTTATATAATTTAAAAGGAGAAAAATTATGAGAGCTATTCAAACCAACTTAGCTCCAGCTGCTATTGGTCCATATTCACAAGCTATTCATGTAGGAAATTTAGTATATACTTCTGGACAAATTGCACTAAAGCCAGATGGAGAGTTTTTAAATGGTGATATAAAAGAGCAAACCACTCAAGTTTTAACAAATTTGCAAAATGTTTTGCAAGAGGCGGGTAGTAGTTTACAAAAAGTTATAAAAACAACTATATTTTTAGCAAATATGGATGATTTTGTAGCTGTAAATACAATTTATGCTAAATTTTTTAAAGATCACAAACCAGCAAGAAGCACAGTAAGTGTAAAAACATTACCATTAAACGCACTTGTGGAGATTGAAGCTATATCTTTGATATAAATATTTAAAAAAAAGTATTTTTGTCGATCTATTTTCTAGGGCATCTCTAAAATTTGTACAAAGTTTTTATAAATGCTCTTTGAATAAAGGGTCGTTATGACAAAAATTGTTGATAATATGTTACACCATAAAATTGTACTCTTAAAAACTCTTATGATAGTGCTTGGTATTGGTATATCTATCATGAGTATTATAAGATATCATCAAGGTTTGATTGGACAATCTATTGCTGATGGTATCTTTGTTGTTATATTATTAATTTCACTCTATAAACTCAAAAAAAATCCAAAAAACTTTAAAACTATTGCAAGAATTATACTATTTTTTGCATTTTCACTGTGTGCTTTGATAATTACTCAACATGGTGCTGATAGCAGACTGCTTTGGCTTACATCTACTCTTTTTTTACTATTTTATCTACTTGATAAAGATGAGGGTTGGAGATGGTTTTTTGTTATAACTGCAATTATTATTGTGCTATATTTTTTTAAACCATCTTTGATAGGTTTAGCATCTAGTGAATTTGTGGTTTTGATCTTTAATATGTTTTTGGTTGCTATGATTGTTACATGGTATGAAAAGATCAAAGATAGTAGCGAAAAACAACTACTTTTAAGTAAAAGAAATTTAGAAAAAGAGGTTCAACTAAAAACTCAAGAGTTAAGAGCACTAAATGAGAGTCTTGAAAAGAGAATAAAAGAGGAGATCACTAAAAATACAAAAGCTCAACAACAAATTCTTCATC
>JALWLB010000114.1 GCA_027081145.1 Campylobacterales bacterium | reverse complement strand
GTTTTTATCGCTTTAAAAAGTTATATGAGGAGTATGGAGAAGAGGGTTTACAGGAGGTGAATCGAAAGAGACCCAATGTCAAGAATCGTGTTCCCAAAGAAATAGAAGATGCTGTAGTTGCCTTTGCAATCGAATATCCTGCCTATGGGCAGATTCGTGCAAGTAATGAACTAAAGAAGCTTGGTACCTTCATATCTCCAGGAGTAATAAACAATAAACAGGGACAGGCTACTTTTATCTCTTGTCCCCTTTTTTTGGTTGTTGTGAGGTAAAGTAGCCTGTCCCCTTTTTGGTAAAAACTAAAATGTGGGTGTCTTAGCGGTCAAAGCAGGGGGTTGCATAAGTGTTATCTATACAACTGCTTATCATATAGATGATTTAGTGTGATTATAAAGGCTAATACATCTTTTTCAAGTTCTTGATCATGTAGAGTGGGAATTAGCTTTTTATCTTTGTATATAAATGTCTCTTTTGGTTTATTTGGTACGGCTACGGCTACTTTGTTGCCTACTCTTAGAGCGTAATTTTCATTAAATTGTAAAAGATTTATATCTTGTTTGTTATCACTAAATATAGAGTTACCCAAGATTGGATATTTAAAATCTTTACCAAGCAGATCAAGAGCAGTTGCTAATATATCTGGTTGAGAGCTAAGATGAGAGTAGGTTTGAGGTTTCAAATCATCAGCTATGATTAGTGCAGGAATATGAAACATATTGATCGGAACTATATCATCTCCATAAACTCTTACATTATGATCAGCGACTACTACAAAAACAGTATCTTTATAATATGGTAACTTTTTTGCATCTTCAAAAAACTTTCCTATTGCAAAATCAGCATATTTTATCGCATTTTGTACACAAAATTTTTGCTCTTTATTTACCAACTCTATTCTGTTATCAGGAATTTCAAAAGGCATATGATTGGATGAGCTAAACATAAGAGCGGCAAATGGTTGATTTTTTTGATAAAGAGTGTTAAATCTTTCGTTTGCTTTATTCGCCAAATCCTCATCACTAACACCCCAAGTAGCTACAAATGTAGGATTTTTATAATCTTTTTGCTCTACGATCTCATCAAAACCATTTCCCAAAAACCACGAACGCATATTATCAAATCTAGCCTCTCCTCCATACAAAAACATAGTATGATATCCAAGAGGTTTTAATACAGATGCAAAGGTAAAAAAGTCACTTTGGGATTTATTTCTCTTTACAACTCCTTTGCCAGGAACTGCCAAAAAACCGCTAGTTATTCCAGCGATACCGCGAATACTTCTAGTTCCATTTGAGTAAAGATTATCAAACCAAACTCCCTCTTTTTTTAAATTCAAAAGATTTGGTGTGATTTGGGGAGTGACAAATTGATATCCGAGGCTCTCTTGTAAAAAGATAACTAAATTTTTATTTTTTTGTGTTGGAAAGTTGGTTTTTTGTAATCTTTTAAAAACTGAAGAGCTATTAAAATCATTACCAACAATTCCAACTCTTTTTGCTACTCTTTTTAAAGCTTCATCTATATCCATCTCTCCATATAATTTTGTAGTTTTTGTCTCATACTTTTTATTTGCATATATGGCATAGCCTATACTATATAGAGAATTTTTGGCTATTTCATTTACGATTCTATTTGTTGAGTACATTGAGTCTGATAAATTTGCAGGTCGATGCCCAAAAGATGATCTAATCCCAATAAACAATAATGCCAAAAGAGGTATAAATAAAACTGCTCTTTTGATCCATGAAGTTTGCATGATGGACATAAAACTATTTTTACTACTTTTCCAAAAGATCCATGAAAATAGTGAAATAGTTATAAATGCTATCAATAAAGGTAGCTTATAATTAGCCATCAAAAGCCCAAAAACCTCTTTAGGATATGCTAAAAATTCAACAAATTTAAAATCAGGTCTTACATCATACTCAGCAAAAAAATCAAATGTAGCTATATCTATATATAAAATTATTGCAAAAACGATTATAAAATAGACTCTCAATACAAAATTTACTATTTTTGCAAACAAAGAGGGCAAAAGAGTAAGCAAAATAAGAGGAATAACCAAAAACATACAAGCAACTATAGTATCAACTTTCAAGCCATACAAAAAACTAAGCCAATAATTAACACCACTTTCACTAAACCTATCAAAATATATTATAAATAGAGCCAATCTAGTTATAAAAAATATAAAAATCATAGTTAGGTAATATTTGAAAAGTGTTTTAATTAGTTGCATTTTGTTCCTCTTGTAGTAATTTTTTAAAGCTATAAAAAGCTAAAGTTTTTCTAACTCTATTATCTCTATTATCAACCAAACCATATCCAGGAGCAATTAATTGATGCCAATAGACTCTTGATATCATATAGGAATCTTTTGCAATTTTTAGATAATCTATCATATATCTTTCATACTCTTTTTCACTAACACACTCTTTTTCAGATGTGGGAGCATAAGGAGCGGTATCTTTTAGTGGCCAATTTACTTCTGTTATATATATTTGATCAGTTTTTGTTTTAGTTGATAATTTTGTTAGAGCATATAACAGTTTTATTTTATTTTTGGTATCAAAAATTAACATCTGTTTATTTTGTGGAGCACCCCTTCTATCTACATATAAAAGTGAAGATATAGCATCATATTTGATATCATGCAGGTTAAACAAAGCATCAATCATGTAGTGATACTCAAAATCTATAACACTAGGTCCAATGAGCTTTAATGATGGATAATTTTTATCTCTGATTTGTTGTATAATCTTGTACCATCTAAGATACTCTTTTGTTGAGAAAAATCCCCACTTTGTTCTATTTATAGCATTTGCTACTTGATACTCTTTGATATATGGGCTAAATGTATCAAAAATTTTAGTAATATCTTGTTTTAAAAGGTTTGTATCTTCTATATGTTCTCTATCTTGTAAAATATTTAACAATATATTATGTTTTGGAAAACTTTTAACAAAGTCCAAATATTCATCAACTCTATCCATTTGCCATAATGGCATTCTAATAAGCAGATTTTTTACCCCAAGTTCATTTACAAGCTCAATCTGTATATCTTTACCTTTATCTAAATCTATCCCTATACCCAAAAAATTATCATTTATACTTTTTGTAGGTTTAAAAAAATTCATAGATATTATCGAGATTGGAAATAGCAAAATATTTTTTAAAACAAGCTCTACATGATCAAATATTACTCTTTTTCGCATCTTTTTTTTATAAGCTCTATCTTTGATAGGGTAGGGCTGATCTGAGTAGTGATCCCAAATAAATGGTTTTTTCATATTTGCTGGAATTATCCTTAAGTGATTTGGCAGATGATACAACGATTTTTATAAAACTTTTGTATAATCAACCTCATGAAGATAGCTATCGTAAAACTTTCGGCTCTTGGAGATATTATTCATGCAGTATCTGTTTTAGAGTTTATAAAGCACTATTTGCCAGATTCTCAGATTGACTGGTTTGTTGAAAGCTCTTATGCTAAAATTTTAGAATACAACCCATATATAGAT
>JALWLB010000113.1 GCA_027081145.1 Campylobacterales bacterium | reverse complement strand
ATATATAACAGTAGCTATTTTATTTGTTTTATGGATATATCAGCTTATTTCAAAAAAAGAGTTAAAATATTTAAATAAAAAGGCAATTTTATATCTATTTTTGGCTTTGATTATAGGACCTGGTCTTGTTACAAACACTATTTTAAAAGATAATTGGGATAGAGCTAGACCAAATCATGTAGTAGAGTTTGGAGGACAAAAGAGTTTTACTCCATTTTATAAGCCAACAAATCAGTGTGATAGCAATTGTTCATTTGTTAGTGGGCACTCTGCGGCGGCATTTTTCTTTTTGACTTTTGCATTTATTTTTAAAAGTAGAAAGATTTTTTATGTTGCACTTTTATTTGGAGTATTGGTAAGTATAACAAGAGTAGTGCAGGGAGGTCACTTTTTTAGTGATGTGGTTTTTGCATTTTTTATAAATTACTTTTTCTTTGTAGCTCTTTATTATATCATGTATAAAAAAAGGATTTCGCTTGAGTAGTAAAAAGTTAGCATATATTTCGATTTTGGTTGCTATTTTGGCTCTTATTAGTTTTATATTTTTTGATCAAAGAGTAGTTGAGTACTTTTACTCTATAAAAGGTGGTGAAGTTTATCAATTTTTTAGATATGTGACAAAACTTGGACAATCAGAGTATCTTTTAATACCTGCTATTTTTATATTTTTATACTTTAGAAAAAAAAATAGAACTTTGAGTTTAAAAGCTGGATTTATTTTTAGCTCAATTGCTCTTTCTGGAGTTATTGTAAATATTATCAAACCAACTATTGGAAGAGTTAGACCAAATATCTATTTTGAAAAAGGTGAGAGTGGTTTTAACTTTTTTACTATCTCTCACGATTTTACATCTTTTCCATCAGGACACTCTGCAACTGCATTTGCACTCTCAGTTACATTAGCACTTTTGTATAAACAGTATAAGTATCTTTTGATTTTTATAGCTTGTATGGTTGCTATTAGTAGAGTAGTGATTATTAGACACTATCCAAGCGATATCTTGATAGGTTCACTCATAGGAGTAGTGGTTTCGATTATGCTTTATGAAAAATATTTTAAAAAAGAGATTCATGAATAGAACATATCATCTATATAGTCTGTTGGCTATAGGAGTATTTTTTAGTTTTTTTTCTACATTAGGTTTTGTACCTCTTTTTGATCTTGATGAGGGTGCATTTAGTGAGGCTACTAGAGAGATGTTGCAAAGTGGAAACTATTTGACAACCTATTTGGATGGTAATTTAAGGTTTGATAAACCAATTTTAATCTATTGGTTTCAAGCTTTGAGTGTAAAGATATTTGGATTAAATGAGTTTGCTCTTAGATTTCCTTCTGCACTATCTGCTTCTTTTTGGGTTTTAGCAACTTTTCTTTTTGTAAAAAGATTTTTTAATATCCAGAGTGCTTTTTTAGCCTCATTTTTTATGATCTGCTCTTTACAAATAACTATCATTGCAAAAGCTGCTATTGCTGATGCTTTGTTAAATCTTTTTATTGCTCTTTCTATGTTTAGTATTTATAAACTTTATCAAACTAAAAAGAGCAAATTTATATATTTAACATATATTTTTGTAGCACTTGGCACACTTACAAAAGGACCGGTTGCTATTTTGATTCCATTAGTTGTTAGTTTTATATTTTTTGCATTCAAAATGGAGATAAAATTTTGGTTTAAATCTGTTTTTAACCCAAAAGCATTAGGAGTTTTTTTTCTAATAGCCACTCCTTGGTATATACTTGAGTATATCGATCAGGGACAAAAGTTTATAGATGGATTTTTTTTAAAACATAATTTAGAGAGATTTGATGAGGCGATGGAGGGGCATTATGGATCATTTTTATACTATATTCCAGTACTTTTAATTGGGCTTTTGCCATTTAGTTATTTGATTTTAAGGGTGTTTGTAAAGTTTAAAGATATTATTAAAAATGATCTATTTCTATTTTTGTTTATTTGGTTTTTGTTTGTATTTATCTTTTTTTCATTTTCAGGCACTAAACTTCCTCACTATATTATATATGGTTATACCCCTTTATTTATTTTAGGAGCTATCTTTTATGATTTAAAAGTTAAGAGTTTTTGGACTGTTTTTCCATCAGTCATGCTCTATATGATATTGCTTATTTTACCACTTATATTTTTTATAGGTGGGGTTGATATGATCCAAGATGAATTTGCCAAAGAGATTTTAAAAGAGTCTTTGGTTTTGTTTGACTTTAAATATTTTGTTATTTTGATAGTTGCATCTTTGCTCTCTTTTATTTTAATTAAATCAAATTGGACAAATTATACAAAACTTTTAATAACTGGCTTGATGTTTATAGGAGTTATTAACTTTTTAATCCTTCCATTAGTGGCAAACGCTAAACAGATGCCTATAAAAGAGGCAGCACTCTTAGCTAAAAAAAATAACTATCAAGTAAAAATGTATCGTATCAATACCCCTTCATTTGTCTTTTATATGCAACAACTCTCAAAAAAGGGTAAACTAGAGAGTGGGGATATCGTATTTACCAAAGTTAATAGATTAAAAAATATAAAAAAATATGATATTATTTATCAAAAAAGAGGGGTTGCTCTTATAAAAGTGAAGGAGATTGATTGAAACTATCTTTAGTTATACCGATGATGAATGAAGAAGATAATGTAAAGCCTCTATTTGAAGCTATTAAAAAAGCTTTAAAAGAGATAGATTATGAGCTTATTTTAGTTGATGATGGATCTAGTGACAATACAGTTGCTAAAATGAAAGAGTTATCTGATCAAAGAACAAAAATTATCGTTTTTAAAAGAAATTTTGGACAAACTACAGCTATGGCAGCTGGTATAGCAGAGGCTAAAGGGGATTTAATCGCCACTATGGATGGAGATTTACAAAATGATCCAAGCGATATTCCTATGATGATCAAAAAGCTTGAAGATGAAAAGTGGGATATGGTTGCTGGAAAGAGATTGAAAAGAAAAGATGGTTTTTTTCTAAGAAAAATTCCAAGTAAAATAGCAAATAAACTAATACGAAAGCTTACTGGTGTATATATAAGTGATTATGGTTGTACGCTAAAAGTTTTTAAAAAATCGGTTGCAAAAAATTTAGAGCTTTATGGAGAACTTCATAGATTTATCCCTGTACTTGCTACGCTAAATGGGGCAAAAATTACAGAAGTTGGAGTAAAACATCATGCAAGAGTTCATGGAGTTTCAAAATATGGAATTGGTAGAACTTTTAGAGTTGCGAGTGATCTTTTGTTGATGATCTTTTTAGAAAAATATAGACAAAAACCTATGCATCTATTTGGGACTTTAGGAATAGTATCATTTATAATTGGAATGGGGATTAATTTTTATATGTTTATGCTAAAACTTTTTGGTCATAGTATTGGTACTAGACCTCTTTTGATTTTAGGAATTATGTTTACTTTTATAGGAATTATTTTTGTTGTGACTGGATTTTTGGCTGAACTTATAGTAAGAACCTATTATGGTATAGGAGATAAAAAGCCATATACGATTGAAGAGATATATCAAGGTGAAAAAAAGTAACAGGTAAGAATTTTTTTTCTTATCTGTAATATATATAGAAAATATTATTTATTTAATTAAATTAAT
>JALWLB010000112.1 GCA_027081145.1 Campylobacterales bacterium | reverse complement strand
TTATTGTTTGGCTCTCGCTTATATATCTCTTGATAAATTTCCAATGCTTCATTTAAAAAGTTTTGTTTCTCATAAATAGAAGCAAGAGTTAATGTTTTCATTACATCTTAGAGACTATATCAGCTACAATTGAACCCATCTCTGTAGTTGAACATATCTCAACTGCACCAAATGAAGCGATATCCTTAGTTCTATATCCATCTTTTAGAGCGATCTGTATCGCTTTATCTATCTTATCTGCTATCTCTGGCTGATGTAGTGCAAATCTAAGCATCATAGATGCACTAGCAATTGTTGCTAAAGGATTTGCAACTCCTTGTCCAGCTATATCTGGAGCTGAACCATGAATTGGCTCAAAAAGTGCAACTTTACCACCAATCGAAGCAGATGGTAAAAGTCCAATAGATCCACTAATCATACTAGCTTCATCACTTAAGATATCTCCAAAAAGATTTGAAGTCAAAATCACATCAAACTGCTTTGGATCTTTTATAAGTTGCATCGCAGCATTATCTATATACATATGGCTTAGACTTACATCTGGATAATCTTTTGAGACCTCTTCTACACATTCACGCCAAAATTGACTAACCTCTAACACATTTGCCTTATCAACTGAACAGAGTTTTTTTCTTCTAACTCTAGCAGCTTCAAAAGCATCTCTAGCAATTCTTTTGACTTCATCTTTAGAATAGACCATGGTATTGTACGATTTTTTACTATCATATACTCTTGGCTCTCCAAAATATATACCACCAGTTAACTCTCTAACTACTAAAAGATCAACCCCTTCTACAACACTACTTTTGAGTGCACTAGCTTCTGCTAACTCTTCATAAACTTTTACTGGTCTATAATTAGCATATAAATTCAACTCTTTTCTAAGTCTTAAAAGCCCACTCTCAGGTCTCTTTTCTCGTGGTAAGTTATCCCATTTGTCACCACCAATTGCACCAAAAAGTATCGCATCGGCATTTAAACAACCCTCAATAGTCTCTTGAGGTAGTGGATCTTTAGTTATATCATACGCAATTCCACCCATTAAATACTCACTATATGAAAATCCAAAATCAGCATTTAATACTGCTGCATCTAAAACCTTTTTAGCCTCATCAATAATCTCAGGACCAATTCCATCACCTTTGATAACTGCTATTTTGTATTTTTTCACTACTTTTGCTCCTGATAGTTTATTTTTGATTTAGCATAATTCATAAGACCTCCACAATTTATAAGCTCTTGCATAAAAGAAGGGATAGGAGTAAAAGAGAACTGTTTATTATTTGTAAGATTTATAATTTCACCATTTTGAATGTCTATATTTACAAGATCCCCCTCAGATATCTCTTCAACCTCTTGCAACTCAAATATCGGAAGTCCCACATTAAAAGCATTTCTATAAAAAATCCTTGCAAACGATGAGGCTATAATAGCAGAAACTCCAGCAGCTTTAAGAGCTATTGGTGCATGCTCTCGACTACTACCACACCCAAAATTTTCACCAGCAACTATAATATCACCAATATTGAATTTTTTAACAAACTCCACATCAGCATCTTCAAAAATATGTTTTGCCAACTCATCAGGATTAGAGGTATTTAGATATCTAGCAGCAATAATCAAATCTGTATCGATATTATCGCCAAATTTCCAAACATTTGCAGTAATTGTATCCATTTAGTACCTTTTATATTTATCCAAACTCTAATATTTGTAATTGATCATTTTAGCACAAAAAATAAAAAAAGTTACTAAATGGTTTAAAAATTGTTATCTTTTAAGCCCATTAACCATTTGAAGCAGTTCATCTGAAGTGGTAATAACTTTCGAGTTTGCTTCATATGCTCTTTGACCTGTTATAAGATCTGTCATCTCCTCAACAAGTTGAACATTACTCATCTCGACAAAATTTTGCCTTATTTGACCAATTCCATTAAGTCCTGGTGCTCCTGTTATCGCTTCACCAGAGGCTGTTGTATTTATAAAATTATTATCTCCTAATGAGTGTAATCCAGCAGGATTGATAAAGTTTGCAAGTTCAATTTGACCTATTTGAGTTCCTTCGGTCTCTCCAGCTTGTATAACTGTGACTACCCCATCTGTACCGATATTTATATCTATCACATCTTCTGGTATATTAATTTCAGGAATAAGTTTATATCCATCACTATTTACAATTGAACCCTCTCCATCAACTTTAAATGCTCCATTTCTAGTATAAGCTATATTTCCATCTGGAAGTTGAAGTTGAAAAAATCCATTTCCAGTAATTGCCATATCAAGATCATTTCCTGTCTCTTTAAAGTTACCCTGTGTAAACTCTTTTGTTATAGCAGTTGGGCGAGAGCCAAGACCAACTTCAATACCTGTTGGAGATATAGTTGTAGTACTAGTTGCAGTACCAGCATACTCCATAGTTTGATAAAAAAGATCAGCGAACTCCGCTCTTTGTTTTTTATATCCTATTGTATTTACATTTGAAATATTATTTGAAGTTGTATCTATTTGGGTTTGTTGTGAAATCATTCCGGTTGCTGCTGTATAAAGCGATCTAATCATCTATCTCTCCTATGCTCTAATTGAGGCCAATTTTGTAATTGCTTCTTGGTTTAAATCATTCATATGTGAAGTCATAACTTTTTGGTACATCTCTATAAATCTATTAACTTCTATAAGTGAAATCATCTCTTTAATTGGATTTACATTACTCATTTGAAGATATCCTTGTGCTATATAATCTCCATCTTCCATCTGAATAACACTCTCTTCAAGGTTTTTCATATTTAAAAGAGTATCTCCCTCTTTAAAAAGCTCTTTTAAGTTATTTACTGAAGCTATAAATATCTTTGCAATATGCTCATTATCTGCATAGATATTTCCATTTTTATCAACTGTTATAGTACTATTTTGGGGAATTCTAATTTCACGATTATTGGTCGTTAAAAAATCATCTGCTAAAAGAGTATAACCCTCTTTTGTACTAATTGCACCATTTTCATTAAGTATAAAAGAGCCATTTTGTGTCAATCTTACTCCAGTTGGTGTATCAACCATATAAAAATAGTTTCCATTTTTCAAAGCTAAATCAAGACTATTTCCAGTATGTTTTATAACTCCTTCAGAAAAATCTGTAAATCTTTCTACTATATGGGGTACTCGATTTAGTGATCTATTTAAAAATTTTGCACCCTCTTTTGTATGATTTTTTAATGGCATTTCATCTCTAAATGTTTGAAAAATTCTCTCAAAATCTCCAACAACTGTATCATCTTTTTTAAATCCAGGTGTATTTAAATTTGCAAGATTATTTGAAATTACATCAAGTTTATTAAACTGTGTAACCATCGCTCCAGTAGCTTGATAATATCCGTTTTGCATAAAACCTCTTTTTATATAATTATAACTTCTCTATAGCAAAAAGTGTTCCTCGCTTTTTCTTATCTTTTATAGTAGTTTTTTCAATTTATCTATAATTAAACAAATTTCAGTATAATAATAGGTTCAAATGTCAAAACAACTTGACATTTTTATTATTTAGGAGATACTACGCATATGCCTGCAAAATCTGCAAAAGAATTAAACAAAATTTTAGACGATTTAATCACTTCAAATAAAAATGATTATATTACCTATGAACAACTAATGGAGAACTTTGATAAGCAGCCAACGCTTTCAAATGCAAAAAAAGTTGCTACACTGCTTAAAAAGTATAATACTCAACTAGTATCCTCGGCAGAAATTGCCAAAATCAGAAATATTCAAGAGGCAAAAGAGGCTCAAGAAGCACGACAAAAGATACAAGATGAAGCACTTGAAAAAGAGTTTAATTTATCAAGTGACAAAGAGCTACTTGAGTGGTCAAGAAGTGATTCACCTGTTAGAATGTATCTAAGAGAGATGGGGCAAGTTCCACTCTTAACAAAAGAAGAAGAGATCAAAATTTCTAAACAGATTGAACTTGGTGAAGATATCATAATAGACGCTTTTTGTTCAGTTCCATATCTGATAGATTTTATACTCGATTATAAAGATGCTCTTATAAATCGCGAAAGAAGAGTTAAAGAGTTATTTAAAAATTTTGATGAAGAAGAGGATGATGAAAGTGAAGATTCAGTAGATATAGATGAGATAGATGCTAATTCATCAAGAGTAGCAAAAGATTCAAAAAGAGAAAAAAAGGTAATCGAAAGCTTTAAAATGCTTGAAAAAGCAAAAAAAGAGTGGGTAAAAATCTCTTCAAAAGAGCTACCAAAAGATGCTGATGAATTTGAAAAAATGCATCATATGCTAATAATGGCTTATAAGAAAAAGATATTAAAAGAGAAACTCATAGAGCTTGAACCTACAAGTAAACTTATCAATGAGATTGTAAAGTCAATGGAGACAGCACTAAAAAGTGATACTGGATTTGACAAAGAGTTAAAAAAACTAGAGTATCGTCTCCCACTCTTTAATGAAACTCTAAAAGCAAATCATCAAAAGATTTTAAAAAATATTATCAATATGTCAAAAGAGCAAATCTTAGCAAGTGTTCCAGAAGCTACAATGGTTTCAACCTATATGGAGATAAAAAAACTACTCCAAACCAAAGAGGCTAGTAAAAAAGGTTTTAATTTAGAGCCAGAAAAACTAAAAGAGATACTAGAACAAATCAAAAGAGGAAAAGCGATAGCCACAAAAGCTAAAACTAGAATGGCAAAATCAAACCTAAGACTTGTTGTCTCAATAGCAAAAAGATATACAAATAGAGGGTTACCATTTTTGGATCTTATCCAAGAGGGTAATATTGGGCTTATGAAAGCAGTTGATAAATTTGAATATAAAAAAGGGTATAAATTTTCTACCTATGCTACATGGTGGATAAGACAAGCTATCAGTAGAGCTATAGCAGATCAAGCAAAAACTATTAGAATTCCAATCCACATGATAGAAACTATAAATAGAATCAATAAAATTACAAGAAAACATTTACAAGAGTTTGGAAAAGATCCTGATCTCGAAATGATAGCTGAAGAGATGGGATTAAGCGTTGATAAGGTTAAAAATGTTATCAAAATTACAAAAGAGCCTATATCACTAGAAGCACCAATAGGTACCGAAGATGATGGAAAATTTGGTGATTTTGTAGAAGATGTTAAATCTGTAGCACCAATAGAATATATGCTTAAAAATGATCTAAAAGGTCAAATAGATGATGTATTAGATCAATTAAATGAGAGAGAAAGAACTGTTGTTAGAATGAGATTTGGTCTTTTGAGTGATGAGAGTGATAGAACTTTAGAAGAGATAGGAAAAGAGTTAAATGTCACAAGAGAAAGAGTAAGACAAATAGAAAATTCAGCCATAAAAAAATTAAAACATCCAAAAGTTGGTCGAAAACTCAAAAATTATATTGAAGAGTAAAATTACAAAATAGCAAGGTTTAAAATTTTAAACCTTGCTATATAAATCCTCCACTATTTTCAGATATGAAACATAGATTTATTACTAAACTATTTATACCACAAAAACTAATTAGGAAATACATTAAAATTTAAAAACAATTTTGTATGTAAATTTGCAAAAAATTTATATGTATGATACAATATGTATAAGTGATAGATAAAAAGGATGCGTAATGACAGTTAGAAAAAACTTTATCTTTGATGAAGAGACTGCTAGAACTATAGAAGAGATAGCAAAAGAAAAGGGGTTAACACAAACCAAAATAGTAAAAGATGCGATAGAGCTTTTAAAAAAAGAGTATAAAAAACAGAAGCGATTAGAAGCATTAGAAAAGTTAGCTGGTTCTTTAACAGGCAAAATTGGAAATATTGATGCAAAAGAGGCTAAAAAACAGTATCTATTGGAAAAATATGGATACTAATATTTTACTTGATACAAATATTATTATGGATTTATTTGATGCCAATAGAATTACTCATAAATCCTCTTTAAAATTGGTAAAAGAGTTTTTGGAAAATGAAGCGATACTCTATGTCAATACCGATACTTTAACAACATCTTTTTATCTACTTAGAAGTTTAAAAAAAGCTACTTTAGAAGAGTCTTTATATGCACTAAGAGAGATTACAAAAATTTGTGAAATCATCTCTATTGAACTAAAAGATATTGATAAAGCACTTAGTTTATGTGAAGATATTAATAGTCCATACAAAAATTATGAAGATGCCATGCAATATATATGTGCTAAAAAAGTAAATGCTAATATTATCATAACAAATGATAAAAAGTTTATCTCAAAAGATATAAGTATAATCCACACAAAATAGGATAATGAAAACAACCATTTTAGTTACTCTACTTTCAACTCCCTATCCCAACTAAACTAAAAACTATGGTATAATAAGCCAGTTTTAAAATATAAGGAACTAAGATGACAGCATTGAGAGAGTTTAAAAAAGTTGAAAATGGTATGGTACATATTAAAATTCCAAACGATTTTGGTAGTGATGAAGTTGAAGTTATAGTCATACCAAAAGCCAACCCTATGTCTGAATTAGACCCATATTTTACAAAAAGAAAAGAGCATATTGCTAAGGCTATTGAAGATATTGAAAATAAAAAGACAAAAGTTTACAGTGAAGAAGAGTTTGAAAAAGAGATGGATAAATTTGAAAAAGAGTTAGTTTTAAAATATGACAATTAAAAAGTCAAATTTATTCAAAATACAACTTCAAAATATTTTAGAAAATATAGCAAAAGATAAAATCTCTGCTATGCAAACATTTCGCAAAGAATTAAACAAACAACTCTCTAACCTAAAAAATATGCCATACAAATATAGAAAATCATACTATTACGATGATGAAAAAGTAAGAGATATGATTTTCAAAGGATATACGATTATCTATAAAATTTATGATGAATATATACTAATAGTTGAAATTTTTAATCATAATTTACCTGTAACTTCAAATTTGAAATAGATTCCAATGGGAAAAGTTTTTATAACTACCCTTAACTCTTTTGCATCAAAAGAGAAGCTATAGAGACAATAGGTACTATAAAAAGTCCTATCATGTAGGGGATTACACTAAAAATATCTTGTTTTACAAGATATAAAAATAGAACAAATAAAAACAGATACGATCCAAGTCTTAATGGTGAAAAAGCACTTATAGAGGAGTTTTTTAAGTTTATAACACTGTTTTTAAAATTTGTTATCTTTTTTCTCTCTTTCTTTATAACCTCTTTAAAATCAATCTCATCATGTAGCTCATATGGATCGTCTATTTTGTCTAACTCATCTCTTTGATTAATTTTTTCATCTTGATATTCACTAGATCTACTTTGTACCAATTTTTGATACGATCTAAATGAAGAGAGAGTTATCAACAGTGAAGAGATAAAAGCAACTTGTGAATTTATAAGCCAAATCTTACCTCCAATTACAAAAGATAACACTATCAATACTATATCAACAATAAAAAAATAGAGAACAATCTTTTTAATACTTTTCATCGTCCTCATCATCTTTGTAGTCTTTATAATCTTTATATTTTGGATCATCTTTTAATTTATCTAACTCTTTTTTCTGTTTTTGATAAGCTTTATATACATTTAACCCAGCAGCTGCAACTCCCCAAAACACACCAAGCCAAAGCAACCACCCATAACCAAACATACTCTTTAGCCAAATACCAATCCCAACTCCCAAAATGACAGCAACCACCATCGAAATACCGAGTGATAGTTGATCAGCAGCTGAGATTAGTTTACGAAATTTTGGCTTTTGTTCACTCATGAAAGCTCACTAAAGACTTTTTTAGATATATCTATAACCTCATCTATCATCTCATCACTCATAGGCTCACATATAAAACCACTCTCAAATTGACTACACGCAAAATATACTCCATTTTGAAGCATCTTTTGATGAAAAAGAGCAAATTTATCTGTATCACACTTTAGTGCATCATCAAAATTTTTCACCTCATTTGATGAAAAGAAAAATCCGAACATACTACCTCTAACACCTACTTGTAACTCTATACCACTCTCTTTGGCAGTTTTTTTAAATCCATCTGTAAGTTTTTTGGCTTTTGCTTCGAGTTTATCATAAATATCTGGATTTGCTTTTAACTTTTTTAAACTGGCAAGTCCTGCACTCATAGCTATAGGATTTCCACTAAGAGTTCCAGCTTGATATATATCTCCATCAGGAGATAATCTATCCATAATTTCCCCTCTTGCACCAAATGCCCCAACAGGCATACCACCACCTATCACTTTTCCAAAAGTTACAATATCAGGCTTAACACTACTAAGACCTTGAGCACCTTTTAAACTTGCTCTAAATCCACTCATAACCTCATCAAAAATTAAAAGTGCCCCATGCTCATCACACAAATTTCTCAAATCTTGTAAAAACTCTTCATCAGCTGGAACTAATCCCATATTACCCGCTATTGGCTCTATGATAATACACGCTATATTTTTTGAACTCTCAAAACATTTTTTAACACTATTTATATCATTATATTTTGCTAAAAGTGTATGTTTTGTAAGATCAGCTGGTACACCAGGAGATGAAGGAGAGCCAAAGGTCACCGCACCACTTCCAGCTTGAACAAGTAATGAGTCACTATGACCATGATAACACCCTTCAAATTTTATAATGTCATCTTTATTCATAAAACCACGAGCAAGTCTAATGGCACTCATAACCGCTTCAGTACCACTACTTACAAATCTAACCTTATCAATATTATCAAACATTTGAGTAATTTCACTAGCCAAAGCTGTCTCAACCAAAGTTGGGGCTCCAAAACTAAGTCCATTTTTTGTAGCTTCTAACACCGCTTCTTCTATATCACTATCACAATGACCAAAAATCAAAGGTCCCCAACTCTGAACAAAATCTATATATCTATTTCCATCGATATCATGTAGATATGCCCCTTTTGCTTTTTTTATAAATATAGGAGTGCCTCCAACACTTTTAAATGCTCTAACAGGAGAATCAACTCCACCAGGAATCACTTTTTTTGCATCTTCAAATGCAATCTTACTTTTTTGTATCAACATTTGCCATCCTTTTTTTTGTCTGTTTTTGTTTTGCAAGGTAGTAGTACAAATACGCCTTCTCTTCACTTGTTAAAAAATATTTTGGCATAAGTTTTGTACCATGATCTAACACCTCTTCAAATCTCTTCAAAGAGATATCGGATAAATTATTGATTTGCGGACCAATAAGTGTAATCTTTTTTTTATCTCTATTTATATAACTAGCAACAAAGCCACCCTCACCTCTTTCACCATGACACTTATGACACCCTATACCTCTAGGATTTTTATAAAGCATTTTGGCATACTCTTCATTTGAAATAAAAGGGGTTTTAGCACTAAGTATCTCAAATAGAAAAATAAAGATAAAAACAACTGCTCTCAATTTATCAGCCCTTAATCAAAATTGGATAATATAATACCAGATTTTATATATTAAAAGGTTTTTAATGCAAATTTTAGATGGCAAAACACTCTCTAAAAAAATCAAACAAAAAATTTCTAATGATGTTCAAAAGCTCAAACAGCAAAACATAACGCCAGGTTTAGCCGTAATAATAGTAGGTGATGATGAAGCAAGTCATATCTATGTAAATATGAAAGAAAAAGCTTGTAAAGAGAGTGGAATTTACTCTATAGTTCATAAAATGCCAATAGATATAGATCAAGAAAAAATCATAGAAACGATCAATATGATGAATAATAATCAAAATATAGATGGAATTTTAGTACAACTTCCTTTGCCAAAACATATAAATACCCAAAAAGTCCTCCAAAGCATATCACCACAAAAAGATGTTGATGGATTTCATCCATTTAATGTTGGTAAACTTGTACTTGATTTAGACACTTTTGCTCCATGCACTCCACTTGGAGTTATTAGATTATTGGATGAGTATAAAATTGATTTAAAAGGTTTAAATGTCTGTATCGTAGGAGCTAGTAATATAGTTGGAAAACCTATGATGAATCTTTTATTAAACCGTTTTGCTACTGTTGATATATGTCACATTCATACAAAAGATTTAAAATCCCACACAAAAAGGGCAGACCTTTTGATAGTTGGAGTTGGAAAAGCCAATCTTATAGATAAAGATATGGTAAAAGATAATGCAATAGTAGTTGATATAGGTACAAATAGATTAAAAAGTGGTAAATTAGTAGGTGATGTTAAGTTTGATGAAGTGTCTAAAAAGTGCTCTTTTATAACTCCAGTTCCAGGAGGAGTAGGCCCTATGACTATAGCTATGCTTTTGGAGAACACTCTAAAAGCTGCACAACAAAGGATAAATAGATGCTAAAAAGACTCTATAACTTCTCCAATAGTTGGACTGGTACTATTATAATAGTACTTTTGGTAATATTTTTTATTGCTCAAGCATTTGTAATTCCAAGTGGTTCTATGAAAAGAACTCTTTTAATTGGAGATTATCTTTTTGTCAAAAAATATGTCTATGGCATACCAACACCTCATATTCCATGGATAGAGGTTCCTGTAGTACCCGATTTTAATGATAATGGTCACTTAATAGAAGGAGATAGACCAAAAAGAGGTGATATTGTTGTATTTCGATATCCTTTGGAGCCTAAAACTCACTTTGTAAAAAGATGTGTAGCTGTTGGGGGGGATCAACTATTTATAAAAGATAAGGTTCTTTATTTAAGACCACATGAGGGAAATGAGTATATCAAAAACAACTATCCAAAAGAGAAGATTATCAAAATAGGTGATAATTTATGGGTTAAAAATCCTTATAGAGATAAATTTCCTGGAATTCAAAATGATCCAAATGTTATAGATAATGGAGTATATCCTAGTGAAATCTTCTCATTTCCACCAATAGAGATAGAAAAAGATAACTTTTTTATGTTAGGAGACAATCGAGATCATTCAAATGATAGTAGATTTTGGGGCAGTGTTCCATATAAATTAATCATAGGAACACCTTGGTTTATCTACTTTTCATGGGATGATAATTATAAAATAAGATGGAATAGGGTTGGAAGATTTGTTGATACTTTGGAATTAGATAAACAATTTATCGATAAAAATATTAGCTTAGATTGATATTTTTTGTTACATTAATAAACAAAATAGATAGTTTTTTAAAATTTAACTTACCTTTTTAAAGTAAATTTACCAAAAAAGTGTTATCCTATAAGAAAGGATAAAAATGAACTATCAACACTTAAAAAACTTTATAACAACCAAAGTCAAACAAAAAGATGTTTATGTACCTGCAATGATACTATTTTTAATCAAAAATGATGGTCATGGTACAAAAGAGCAAATCTCAAGACTTATATATATCTTTGATTTTAAACATGAATTATCATACTATGATACTATAGTAGAAAAGTTTGCATCTGTTATATTGGAAGATTATGGTATCGTAAAAAAAGAGAATGACATATACTATCTTAGAACTTGGCCTTTGAAAGAATCAGAGATAGCCGATATCATAAGATTATGTAACAAAGCATCAAATGGCTTTTTTTCCAATTTAAAAAATATCTCAAATAGAGCAAAAGAGATGAGTTAAACCCTCATCTCTTCTAAAAATTTATACCCCTCTTTATTTAACTTTTGGCGGATTTGTTCTTGATGCTCTTGCCCTTTAGTCTCAAGTGCTAATGTCACATTTGCATCACCATATGAGAGTTTTGTAGAGGTTCTATCATAACCTATCTGAATTATATTTGCACTCAAATCTCTAAAAATATCGGTCAATTTCATTAATGAGCCAGGTTTATCTATAAGAGTTACTATAAGTTTCATCTTTCTATGAGATTTTATAAGACCTTTTTCTATGATCAGTGAGAGCATTTGAACATCTATATTGCCTCCACTTAATATAATACCAACTTTATCTTCTAACTTAAAATCAAATTTTTTATGCATCAAAGCAGCAACACCAACAGCTCCACCACCCTCAACTACCAACTTCTGTTTTTCAAGTAAAAATAAAATAGCATTTGCAATCTCTTCATCATCAACCTCTACTATATCATCAACAACTTCTAAAATATATTTTAAATTTTTCTCACTAACATCCCTAACAGCAATTCCATCAGCTATAGTTTTAACACTCAAAGAATCGAGCGGTTTTTTAGCTCTATAAGAATTTAGCATAGCATTTGCACCACATGATACTACACCTATAACTTTTGTATCAGGTTTTATCTGTTTAATAGCAGAGCCAACTCCACTAATAAGCCCTCCTCCTCCAACAGGAACAACAACTATATTCAAATCTTTTATCTCATCAAACATTTCAAGTGCTATACTACCTTGTCCAGCAATAACTTTATCATCTTCAAATGGATGAATAAAAACTAAATCATTCTCTTTTGCAAACTGCTGAGCATATAAATAAGCTTCATCATAATTTTCACCCTTTAATATTACCTCAGCTCCCAAACTTTTGGTATTTAATACTTTCAACAAAGGGGTAGCCTCTGGCATAATAATAGTTGCTTTAACACCAAAGCTTTTTGCACTATAAGCAACTCCTTGTGCATGATTTCCAGCACTTGCAGCAATAACACCTTTTTGTTTTTCACTCTTTGTTAAAGAGGCTATTTTATTATAAGCTCCTCTAATTTTATAAGCTCCAGTAAGTTGTAAATTCTCCTTTTTTAGATAAACATTTGCACCAAACTCACTACTCAAAATAGGAGCATATGCAAATGGAGTTGGGTTTATAATATTTTTTAAATTCTCTTTTGCTTTTATTATCTCTTTTAGTGCTATCATGTAGTGTATAATCCTTTATGCTCTATCATTGTACATCGATCTTGTATCACCTCTAATCCAAACTCTTTTGCTCTTTTACAAGCTTGATCATTGATGATACCTTTTTGCAACCAAAGCACTTTTATATCATCTCTTTGTTTAATCTCATCAACCAAAGTATCAGCAAACTCTGCTTTTCTAAACATATCTACCATATCAATTTTAAAAGGGACTTCACTCAACGATCTATATACCTTTTCATCTAAAATACTCTTCTCTTTTGGATAAATTGGCACAATTTTATAGCCCTGTTTTTTTAAATATGAAGCAACTTTGAAGCTTGGTTTTTGTTCATTTGGAGAAAGCCCAACAATAGCGATTGTTTTAACATTTTCAAAAATTTCTCTTATTTTATTTTCTAAAATCATGAAGCACCTTTTAAAAATTTCTCGCAAGTATAACATAAACTTCACAATTACATGATATAATCACAAAAAATTTTTAGGAGAAAATTGTGCAGATAAAACATATTTTATTAACTATGATTATTGGTATAGGATCTCTCTTTGCTTATAATTCAGACTCAAAAGCTTACAGAGGCGATTTAGATGCCAAACACGCATACGAAATGATGCAAGAGAGTAGCAACATTATATTTATAGATGTACGAACAAAAAAAGAGTTTAATGACCATCACGCAAAAAATGCAATTTCAATTCCAATTTTTATGGAAAAAAATGGTAAACGAGCACTAAATCCAAACTTCGTACAAGAGGTAAAAAAAGCCACTAACAATCAACTAAATCAAAAAGTTATCCTAATTTGCAGAAGTGGCTCCAGATCAAAATATGCTGCAAATCTATTAGCACAAAATGGCTTTAGCAATGTTTATAATATCTTAAATGGTACAGATGCTCCAGATGGCTGGAGTGATTCAAATTTACCGATTGAAAAATAACCTACATGATATGGCTACCGCCAGAGTGGAAGAGACAAAAATCTCTCCAGGTGGTATTTCCATCAAAACAGAGTGATTGGAACTACTGCTTAGAAGAGATAAGACAAACTTATGTAACTCTAGTATCTAAAACCTCTTTTTTTCAACACTCTTTAATAATTTGTGATGATATCAAAGAGGCAAAAAGCTATTTTAAAAATATAAACAATATCGACTTTATAGAGTTAAAAACTGATGATACTTGGATAAGAGATTTTGGAGTTATTCAAGTTTTTGATGATGAAAATTTGATAAATCTTGATTTTACATTTAATGGCTGGGGAAATAAGTATGAAGCATTACATGATAACTCTTTAAATCAAAAACTTTTTAAAAATTCACTAAAAAAGATAGATTTTATCTTAGAGGGTGGGAGTATAGATACAAATGGAGATGGAGTTTTATTAACCACTTCAAAGTGTCTTTTAAATAAAAATAGAAATACAAACTTAACAAAAGATGAAATTGAGACTAAATTAAAAACATATCTTGGAATTAAAAAAATTTTATGGCTTGATGGTGGATTTTTAGCTGGTGATGATACAGATTTTCATATCGATATGGTTGCTAGATTTATGGATAAAAAAACTATTGGCTACTTATCATGTAAGGATAGATCGGATATACACTATCAAGAGTTTAAAAAGATAGAAAACCAATTACAAAACTTTGAATTTGATCTTTTGCCAATTCCCATGAGCGATGCAATAT
>JALWLB010000111.1 GCA_027081145.1 Campylobacterales bacterium | reverse complement strand
TCACTGCACTTTTGAAGCTTATCGCATAATATTTTGATATTGTGTTTTATCTCTTGTTTTTCTTGTTCACTTAAAAGTATCTTTTCAAAACTTTTTATCTCTTTTTTCAGTTCACTCACTCTAACTCTTATCTCATCTTCAACTCTATCAATTTTTTCAAGATTTAAAAGTTTTCTAATCATCTTTTTTCTATCTTCACTTTTAAGCTCACTAAGAGAAGTTAACTCTTTTTGATTTGCAAAAACAGTATGTTTAAAAGCCTCTTTACTCATACCAAGCAATTTTGAGATCGATTTTGTAACCTCTTTTGAGCCTGTACTTAAAAGGGTTTTATTTTGATAAAGTTGTGCTTTTGCAACTAAAGATTTTGATTGGAGTTTTCGGATAATTTTATATACTTTTGAATCTATCTCAAACTCTAAAACAACTTCGACTGACTCTTTTTCACTGGCTTTTATATTTTTGATACTCTCTTTTTCACCTCTTGGATCACCATAGAGTGCAAAAAATATCGCATCAAATATCGTCGATTTTCCACTTCCATTTTTACCGATGATCCCTATCAACCCTTCAGAAAATTCTATACTAAAATCTTGATATTTTTTATAATTTTTTAATTTTAAGCTAATTAAGATCATCAAAACTCTCACATTTTGAAAATAACTCTTTTGCTTTTTGACTAAGCCTTTTTTGCTCATTTTTATCTGAAATATTTTTAGAAATATGCTCTAAAAAATAGTTCTCTATTGAGATGGCTTCTATATCATGTAGGTTTGTTTTATGATCTATTGTATTAAATTCTCTTTTTATCTTAACATGCAATGCATCTTTAAATATCTCTATAATTTGTTGATTTGTTATATCTATTGATAAAGAGATTGTAAGATTTTTTAAAATCACCTCAACCAATGCACCTTTTATACCACTTAAATCAAGCTTAGCTATCTCATCTTCAAACTCTTGTGCATCTATACAAAAAGTGAAATTTTTTCTAAGATTGATCTTTTTAAATTCAATCTGCAAAGTCTCTTTTAAATCACAAACTATATAACCTTTATCCTCTCTTTTATCACTACTACTTGTTCTCTCACTTGACCCACTATAGTAAACATTTTGGTATCCTTTAACCTGACTAAACCCATGCCAATGCCCAAGTGCAACATAATCAAACTTTTCAAATAGATACTCTTTATCTTTTGGATAGACCCACTCACCAAACTCATGCATCAAATAATACGCCCCAACTGATAGATGCATAAGAAGAATGTTTTTCTTAGTAGGTAAAATTTGAGTCTCTATCTTATTTAACTCCTCTTTTATCATATTTTCATCATTTAGATGAGGCAGAGCATGAAAGATAACATCATCAAACTCTATTGTTTCATACTTTTGTAAAAAGATAGGATAAGTGTTATTTAAAGTTTGGAATATTTTCAAAATAGGCAAAGATGTTGATGTTTTTGGAGTAGAGTGATTTCCAGCTATGATAATAAGTGGGATATTTGCTTTTTCTAATCTCTTAAACTCACTCAAAGCCACACTAATAGCGCGATTACTAGGAGATGGTCGATGAAATAGATCTCCTGTATGTATCACATAATTTGGCTTGAGTTTTAAAATATCATCAATAATATCTCTAAAAGCTTGATAAAAATCGGCTTCTCGTTGATTGATCCCATCATCATTGACAATATCCAAATCACTAAAGCCAAGATGAGTATCACTAAAATGTACTATTTTCACCTAACTATCTCCTTTTTGTTGGAAATAAATTCCAACAAAAATTCCTCTCCCTAAAGCTTTGCCTTACCTAGCAAGAAATGAAAATCTAATTGTATCCAAGTTTTTATCAATTAATATCCATTTTATATAAATTAAATATAATATCTACTAAAGGGTAACTCTAATAACCCTATAAATTTAATAGGAATTTTATAGTGAAAATAGTCCATATATTAGCCGATCTTTGTACTGGAGGTGGACAAAAATTTGCTATCGATTTATGTAACGAACTAGCTCAAGATCCAGCAAATGAAGTTTATATCTTTGTATTAGACAAAATCGATGACTCATTTATGTTAGTCTCTAAAATAAGTGATAAAGTAGAGCTTATCTCAGCCGATAAAGTTGGTGGATTTAGCCTAAAAACTGTACCAAAAATTTATAAAATTTTATCAAAAATAAAACCAGATGTAGTACATACTCATCTAAGAGCTTTAGCTTATTCTAGTGTGCCTTTGATACTATTAAAAATCCCAACCATCCATACTGTACACAATGTAGCTCAAAAAGAGATAGGTGCTAAAATACGAAGATATTATAAATTTTTATATGATTATTTTAATTTTAGACCAGTCTCTATTAGCCATCAAGTATTAGAAAGTGTCAAAAGTGAGTATGGTAACAATCAGATCGAACTCATCTATAACGGCACAAAAGCTCTAAATAAAACTAAACAGTTTGAAAAAACAGAAGATTATATAAATTCACTCAAAAAAACACCAAACACAAAAGTATTTATCAATATAGCTAGAGTTAGTGAACAAAAAAATCAAGTTATGCTAATTGAAGCATTTGAAGAGTTATTATCAAGTGGTGAGGATGTACTTCTTTTGATCATAGGCTCTATAGATCAAGAGTACAAACAAAAATGTGACAAAGTATTAAAATCATACGATTATATAAGGTTTGAAGGGGTAAAAAATAATATCTCAGATTATCTAATATCCTCAGACGCTCTATGTTTGTCATCTCTTTATGAAGGATTACCTATAGTTATATTAGAAGCCTTCTCATGTGCAAAACCAACTATCACAACTCCAGCTGGTGGGGTTGTTGATGTGATAGAGCATAAAAAAACAGGCTTCATGAGTAAAGGATTTTCAAAAGATGAGTATGTTGCTTTGATAAAAGAGTTCATCAAAGATCCATCACTCAAAGAGAATTTAAAAGAGCTTTTTGATAAAAATTACAACATCACAACAACTGCCAAAAAGTATTTAGAACTTTATAAAAAAGTGACAAATTCTTAAGAGATTTTAAAGCCTTAAGCATAAAGTTTTATAATAACTCTATCAAAAACTGTAGGAAAAAAGATTAGAAAGTTTCTCTTATATTTACTTATATCGCTAATAATTATCATACTATATGTTGAAATCTCACATTTTTGGATAAGTTGTGGGGGAGCTAATTCACAAGCAATTTACACAGAACTTCCTATTATCTGTACTAGCCAATACTTAATCTGACACTCCACAATTTTTTTTCTGAGATTAAATACTGGCTAGTACAACACTTTAACTTTTTTGATTTCGCTCTTTTGATGTTTAGTTTTATAATTTCTATAACTTGTTATCTATTTTACTTAGCATATTATTGATGGTTTTTTCAAAATCATCAAAATCTTCACCTAATGTATCCCATAAAATTTTATCATCTACTCCAAAATAGTGGTGAGTTAAAACATCTCTCATTTTGGCTATTTCACTCCACGGAATTTGAGGATATTCTTCTATAAGTTCTTTTGGAATATTTTTAACCGCTTCACCAATATTTTCAAAAGATTTAGCAACGGCATAAACTTTTTCTAAATTTGTGGTAAACTCTTCATAAGTTATATTT
>JALWLB010000110.1 GCA_027081145.1 Campylobacterales bacterium | reverse complement strand
CTGTTTATATAGATCTAAACTACCAGATATTTTTATCACTTTTAAATTGGCTCTTTTTATTACAATTTCAAAATTTGGATAACTTATATTCATATCCAAAAACAGACCAAGTACAGCTGCTAATGCGTCTAATTCATTATGATCAAAGACACTATTTTCATAAGCTACATATATACTTCTATTATCATCTGCGATATCAATATTTTCAAATCCAATATCAATAAGTCTATTTTTTAAAAGAGTTGGAGTATATAATCTCACATCTCTTGCTACATGATAACCAACTAATTTATTTTTTAAATTATACTTTTTATTTAAATCTATTTTCATATTTACAGAGATATTTGGCTTTGGCTTTTCATCTTTTAAATCTGTTTTTATTAAAAAAGAAAATTGTGCAAAATTCAAAAAATCACTCAAAGTGTTAACTCTCAAACCTACATGATTTGTTTGAGTATCATTTTCAAACATTAAATTAAACCATTTAACAGGTAAAAACTCCACTCCGCCAAAAAGACCATTAAGTCTTAAAGAATCAAACCCATATCCAAGAGTAGCTCTTATCATATCAAACTCTTTTGTTGCAACAAAGTATTTTGCATTGTATCTATTTGCCGTACCAGCTATATCTTGCATACCAAATGCAATTTTAGGAAGATATTTATGATAGTATGGAATTTGATACTTTATAGATGCCGATATATCACGATCCAAAAATTTAAACTCTCCAGGAGGATCTTTATACTCAATATCTGCTAATCGTCCAGTAATCTCCAGATTTGAGAAAAATCCAAAATTTATAAAAAAGTGCTTAGCTATATAATCCTCTTTATGATCTATCACTCTTTGAGCATCTACTTGGTTTGAGTATGCAAATTCAACTTTAGATTTTTCTAGTACTTCAGCTGTAGGGATATTTATGATTCCACTATAGCCTTGCAAACTTGAAGAGTTATAAAATAGATCATTAGAGTATAAAAAAGTAAAAGATATTACAAATAATAGTATATATTTTTTCATATGCTAAATATAGCATAAATAGACTAAGAGCTTAATAATCACTCTTAGTTTATAATCTTAAGCTCCAGTTAGATAAACCTTAACAGCTATAACTTTTTCTGTTTCTGCCCCATCATTATCTCTAACAGTTACAACAAAAAAGTGAGTACCTATCGCTAAGTTTGTTAATGTTATAGAGGCAGTTGTTCCAAGTGTATTAGTATTGCCTCTTCGTATCCATTCATAGCTAACTATTGTTCCATCTACATCTTGTGCATTTGCAAATAGTGTCACAGTAGAGCCAAATAGAACTCTTCTTGATTCTTGAATCTCAACAGTTGGAGGTTGATTATTTTTATGCATTATTAGCTGAAACTGTTTACTAGCTGAATTTCCAAACTCATCTGTAACTATTAGTGTTTTTGTATAAGTTATAGTTCCATCATTATCTGTATCTAACCATGGTTCAAAATATAAAACACCACTCCATTTACTACCAGATCCTAAAACAATATCATTTGCAGCTATCCACTTATATGTGATACTATCTCCATCAGGATCGTAACTACTAGTTCCATCAAATGTTACTCGATCACCTGAATTAATCTCTATAACATCATCTGCTACAATTGCAACTGGTGGTTGGTTTGTTGAAGTTGTAGAGATATTATCATCATTATCTGCACTATCATTTGATGAATTGTTATCATTGTTTGTACCATTAGAATCATCTGTATTTTCAGGTGCTCTTACAGTGATTGTAATTTGGCTTTGAGAAGTTTCACCTTTATCATCAGTAATAATAAGGGTAAAATAATAAACTCCTGGAGTATCAAAATATTTTTGAAAATCCGATTTTTTGATGAGTAAATTTCCATTATCATCTCTCCACTCGTAGCTTATAATATGTCCATCTAAATCTTCACTACCACTTGCATTGATATCTATAGTATCTCCTACTGTTATATTATATTCACTTGCTATCGCTTTTGCGATTGGAGCTTGATTAGAAGTTATAACTTCACCAGAGTTTTGAAGATCACTTGTTGAGCTCTTATTGCTACAACCACTTAAAAGTATAAGTGATACAAATGTAAACAGAGCAAAAACGAATCGTATTGTCATGATATATCCTTTGAAGATTTAAATAATTCACTTAAATTTATGAACTATTTTTCTTGATTTATTATCGGCATTTTATATGAAAAAGTATTAGGCAACTATTATCTAAATCTTATATATCTATTGTAATTATTTAACAAAAAGATTAATTTATGAAAATAGCTTTATTTTTAGAAAAAATAATAAAATATATTTAAAAATATACTTTTTATAACTATTTTTATTTTTTTAAATAAAAAATTGTATTTGTTACTTAATGTAACTCTTATTTAAAAAGCTTAAAAAGACGATCTCCACTCTCTGCTCTTTTTCTTCTGTTTATGCTCATATCCATAACCGTATCCATAGCCATATCCATAACCGTATCCGTAACCTGATCTATCTTTTAAAGATACATCATTTAGCACTAATCCTGTCGATTTTATCTTTTTCTCTTCTATCATTTTATTAAAATCTTTTACAAATCTTTTTTCTGTAAAATCTGCTCTAACAACTAGCAATAAAAGATCAGCATAACTAAGAAGCAACCTAGCATCGCTGACTACACCTATTGGGGAGCTATCTACTACTATAAAACTGTACTCTTTTAGTAATTTTTTAAATAAATAATCAAATTTTTTGCTTAAAAGTAGTTCTGATGGATTTGGAGCAACTGGTCCAGCTGGTATAAAATCCAAATACTCACTTATATTTATTCTAACATCTTTGATTTTGTACTTATCAACAAGCAGATCACTCATACCTCTATAATTACTCACTTGTAACTCTTTATGAAGCCTTGGTTTTCTCATATCAAGATCAAGTACCAACACTTTTTGAGAAGCTAATGAAAGCGATTTTGATAATTGAGCTGAAATAGTTGTTTTTCCCTCTTTTGGAATAGAAGAGGATATCAATATAACTTTACACTCTTCATGTTTTGGTATAATATATCTTATATTTGTTCTTATAGCTATAAAAGCCTCTTTAAAAGCGTGTTGATATTTACTCTGAGGTACAACTCCATATATAGGATGATTAGTTATTTTTTCTATATCTTCTGTATTTCTAATCTTGTCATCTAATATCGCTCTTAAAAAAGCGATAGCTATACCTAAAATTAATCCTATCAAAAAACCAGATGCAACTAAAAACTTTTTATTTGGCTTGATTGGTACTTTTGGAATCAATGCTTCATCTACTACTTTTATATCACTAGCAATAGATGCTTTTGATATCTCTACTTCCATCCTTTTTGTTAAAAGAAATGTATATATGTTTTCACTAAGCGTAAAGTTTCTTTTTAGATCAGCATAACGCATATTTATATCTGGAAGTGATTTTAGCTTATCTTTACTTTTTTTTATTTCACTCTCTAAAAAGGCATTTTTCTTTTGTAAAGTTTTATAAATCTTTTTAAAAGTTTTTTTGATTTGAATATTAAGTTTATAGATATCTGCTTGAAGCTTTGTTATTTTTTTATCTATTAGATTTTTTATCTCATTTTGAATATACCATAACTT
>JALWLB010000109.1 GCA_027081145.1 Campylobacterales bacterium | reverse complement strand
TAACTTTTTAGATAGTCATTTTTATTTTCAGCATGGAAATAAAGAAGAGTTAGATAGTTTTATAATAAAATATAATCAATCAGTATGAAAAAAGTTCTCCATATCGCTAACTGGTATCCAAATAAATGGGATAATTTAGAGGGCATATTTATACAAGAACAGTATAGAGTTTTTTCAAAAGTTACTGACAGTCATTTGATAAATGTACAAGTTCGAGAAGGAACAAAGCTAATTCAGTATAAATATATAAAATACTCAGAAAATGAAGAGGGATATTATATTTTAACTAAAATAAAATTAAATAAAATTCTAGAAATATTTACAACTTTTTTACTCTTATGGGCTTTAATAAAGTCAAATTATAAAAAATATGAGATATTGCATTTTCATATAGCTTACCCTTTATTGATACATTATTTTTTATGGAAAAAAATTATTAAAATTCCTGTAATTATTTCTGAGCATTGGTCTGCTTATCATTTTAACTTTTATATGCCTAAAGAGACAAAAAAATTAGATGGGATAAAAAAAATTTTTAAACAAAATATTCCATTGATAACAGTATCTAAGGCTTTATTGAAAGATATACAAAAATTTTCAGGGACAAAAGTTTTTCCTTCTACAGTTATACCAAATGTAATAGATGAAAAGTTTTTCTATTATCGAAATACAGAAATAACAAATGATATACCGGTTTTTTTTTCAGTTAATAATTGGCGAAAAATCAAAAATCCCTTTCCTATGCTTGAAGGGTTTGCTAAATTGCACCATCAAGGTATAGATTTCAAATTGGTTTTGGGTGGTTATGGTGAAGAAATAGAAAAGATGAAAGCGTATATCCAAACAGAAGGTTTTTTTGAAAAAGTAAATTTTTTAGGGAAAATGGATAAACAGGAGATTGCAGATATGTTGGCACAAAGCGATGCTTACCTGTTCTCGTCCTCTTATGAAACTTTTTCTGTTGTCTGTGCTCAGGCACTTTGTTGTGGTGTGCCACTTATAGGTCCAAAGCTTATTGCCATACAAGAGTATGCAGATGATAATATTTTTTTATCACTGGAAAATAACAATTCAAATGAGTGGGCGAAAAAATTAGAGACCTTTGTGTTGACTAGAGCAAATTACAATCGAAAAGAGATAGCAAATCAAGTCAATGCATATCTATCTAATAAAAATATAGCAAAACAATATAAGGAAATACTTGATGTATGGATTAAGTAAAAAAACAACTCAAATACTCATCATCTCCCCAGAACCATGGACTGGACACTTTGTCAGCAAACATCACTATGCTATTACATTAGCATCAAAAGGGTATAAAGTATATTTCTTAAACCCTCCTAATAATGATTTAAATAATATTAAAATCAATCAAACAAAATACAAAAATCTATGGAGTATCTCTGCTCCACAAGTGGCTAAAGGGTTGAGATTTTATCCAAAGAGGCTACGAAATTTTATAGAAAAGAGGTGGCTTCAAAAACTTGAAAATAAAATAGGTCAAAAATTCTCAACTATATGGCTTTTTGAAAATTCAAGATTTTATGATATGGACTTTGCAGAGGATAGATTAAAAATTTATCATCAAGTCGATCTCAATCAAAACTTTCATATCAAAGAAGCAGTTAGTAGTGCAGATATCTGTTTTTGTACAACAGATTATATTTTAGATAAAATAAAACCATATAATGCCAAGGCTTATAAAATTCATCATGGTGTTTCTTTGCATCTCAAGAATTATAGATTATCAGAAAAACAAAAAAATAAATTTACAAATAAAAAAATAAATGTCACATATATAGGTAATTTAGGGATGCACTATATGGATATAAAATTATTGGCAAAACTTGTTACCAACTTTCCAAATATTCAATTTCAATTTGTTGGTGGATATCACGAAAATGATCCATTATATAAAACTTGTAAAATAGTTAATAATATCTGTTGGTGGGGAAAAGTTGAAAGTGAATTAATACCTGAAATACTTTCATTTAGTGATGTTGTATTGGTTAGTTATCAAACCAAATATTTCATAGATCAAGCAAGTCCGCACAAGATAATGGAATATTTAGCAAGTGGTAAAGTAATAGTTTCAACATATACCGATGAGTACAAAGACAAACGACATCTACTTGAGATGGTTGATGATTCTAAAGATTATATAAAAAGATTTGATAAAGTTATAAATAACTTAAACTTTTACAATTCAAAAGAGAAACAACAGACAAGAATTTTATTTGCAAAAGAGCATAGTTATGAAAAACAGCTTGGAAAAATAACAGCTTTGCTTAAAAAGCATAACTTAAAAGGACTCTAGCATGAATCAATCCAAACCAAAAATAATCATCTTCCTTTACAACCGTCTTTTTGATCCACTCATCCAGTCAAACTTTTGGCTCTATATCAAAGACTATTTAAAAGACAAAAACAATCCTTATAAGTTTCATCTTATAACTTATGAAAATCGAGATTTTCCATTGACTACTAAGCAAAATGCTTTGGTAGAGCAATGGAAAGAACAAGGTTTAGAATGGACTCCTCTTACTTGGCATCCAGGAAAAGAGTTAAAAAATAAATTTTTAGATTTATGGGATGGATTTAAGGCTGTAAGTAAACTACGATTAAAAGGTTACAATCACATAGCAACACTTGGTTCCGTTGCAGGAACCTATGCTTATACTTATGCTATGCCACTACGAATAAAACTTTTTTTGTATCAGTTTGAACCTCATAGTGAATATGCGATAGATAATGGTATGTGGAGCAAAGATGGACTACAGTATAAAATCTCACACTTTCTTGAAAAAAAAGCAGCTCTTTATGCTACAACTATAGCTTCTGGCACTATCTTTATGCAAGAGCGAGTTAAAGATATATGGAAATCAAAAGCAGAATTTTTTAGAATTCCAACAGTAGCAAATGATAAAAAGTTTATCTTTGATAAAAAATTAAGAGATCAGACAAGAAAAGAACTTGGTATAGATGATGATGTATGGTTACTCTACTATCCTGGTAAATTTGGAGATTTGTACTATCGTGAAGAGTTTGCTTGGATGTACAAATGGCTAAAAGAGGAAGAGCCAAGATTTCATCTACTTATAGTTACACCTCATAGTGATGAGGAGGTAAAAGAACTTTTTGATAGTGCTAAGATATCATGCAGAGACTATACCATAACTCATAGTGATTATGAGCATATACACAAATACCACTTTGCCGCAGATTTTGCTATAATATCAGTTCCACAAGGAGACTCTAAAAAATTTATATCAAATATCAAAGTCGGAGAGTATCTCTGTGCAGGACTTCCCTTTTTGATAAACAAAGGAGTTTCAGAAGACTATATCTATGCAACTGAAAAAAATGTTGGGGTAGTTGTGGATGGTTTTGTAAAAGAGGAAATTAAAAAAACACTACCAAAGATCAGACACTATCTAAAACAAGATAGAGATGAGCTTCGAAAACATTGTCGAAAAGTTGGATTGGAGTATCGAGGATTTGATGTTTTAAATCAAAAATTCAAGGAAGCTTTAATAAGTTTAACCTCAAACCAAATCAAAAGTGCAAAAAATTTGATATAATACTATTATAAAAATTTAAGGAGATAGTATAAAATGCAAACTCTAACTA
>JALWLB010000108.1 GCA_027081145.1 Campylobacterales bacterium | reverse complement strand
TCATGTAGTAGCACTTTTAGCCATAGTAGATTGGCATTTTTAGGCACCAACTTAACAACATTCTCTTCTGGTAAAGAGATGAAAAACTATATAAATTATGCATCAAATGGTGAAGGAAACTTTACAGTCGTTTTAGAAAATGATATAGGAGAGGAGATGGATAGTTGGGATGAGATATTTGATGATATTGCTGATAACTCAAAAGTTTTTGCCTATAATAGACCAGGCTATGATGGAAGCACAAACCTATCAAGTCCAAGAGATCCTGAACAAATTGCTAATGAGCTAAGAAAAGTATTAAAAATAACTAAAATGAAACCTCCCTTTATATTGGTCGGGCATGGTATAGGTGGCTATTATACACTATCTTATGTTGAGCACTATCCAAAAGAGGTTGCTGGGATTATTTTGATAGAAACTCCAAATCCTAAATTTTTAGGTTTATGTGATGAAAAAGGTGTTAAAGGATGCGATAGATTTGCATCTATTGAAAATCAACTTCCCTTTCATGTAAAAAAAGAGTATCTTGCTTCTAAAGAGTTTTTTTTACCAAATGATATCGGCAATATTCCATTAGCTATTGTTAGCAGAACACCAACTATATCATTATCAAAATCTAAAGAGCTTAGAACTTTATGGTTTGAGACACAAAGAGATTTGACACTTCTTAGTACAGATTCTAAACACTTTATTGCAAAACATGCTGGAAGATATGTTCAAACTGATGAACCTAAAACAGTACTAGATGCGATAAAATGGATAAAATCTGAATATACTAAAAAACATAATCAAAAATACAAATAGATGAAAATAGTTTTTTTAGATACTAAAACTCTTGGTAGTGATATTGACTTAAATATTTTGAATAAATATGGTAAATTAACTCTACATGATATCACTTCAAAAGATGAAACTATATCAAGAGTTAAAGATGCCAATATCATCATAACCAACAAAGTAGTTATAGATAAAAATGTAATTGATAATGCACCAAATCTAAAGCTTATCTGTGTTGCAGCAACTGGTATGAACAACATAGATTTAGAGTATGCCTCTTTAAAAAATATAGAGGTTAAAAATGTAACAGGATATTCAACCAATTCGGTTGTTCAACACACATTTGCAATGGCATTTTATCTGCTTGAAAAACTGAAATATTATGATGAGTATGTCAAAAATGGTACATGGGCAAAGAGTAAAATATTTACAAACATAGATAGATCATTTTTTGAAATAGCTGGTAAAACTTGGGGAATTATAGGACTTGGAGAAATTGGCAAAAAAGTAGCTCTAGTCGCCTCTTCATTTGGATCAAATGTAATATACTATTCAACAAGTGGCAAAAATGATAATAAGGATTTTAAAAGATGTTCACTAAAAAATCTTTTACAAACTTCAGACATCATCTCTATACATGCTCCACTAAATGAACAGACAAAAAACTTAATAGATAAAAATAATTTAATTTATTTGAAAAAAAATGCTATTTTGTTAAATTTAGGAAGAGGCGGTATAATAAATGAAAAAGATTTGGCAAATTTTATTGACAAAAGTGAGATACTGGTTGGATTGGATGTTTTAGAAAAAGAGCCAATGATAAAAGATCATCCTCTTTTATCAATATCTAAACAAGAAAATCTTTTTATCTCACCACATATTGCTTGGACTAGTATCGAAGCTAGAAAAAAATTGTTAGATGGAATTTGTCAAAATATCGCAAATTTTTTAAGGGATCATGAATGAAAAAGACTCTTTTGTGTATTATGTTAGCATTTAGCAGTATGATAATTTTGACAAGTTGTGCAAATAAAGCTCTACCAATGAGTAGAGAAGGTAGCATTAGTGAAAGTTTTAGTGGTGTGGTTGATGATGTCGAGATCGTTGATATACAAGGAGAGGGAGATTTAAGCTCAATACTTGGTATGATTGTTGGTGGTGTTTTAGGCTCACAAGTTGGAGAAGGTGCTGGACAAGCATTGGCAACAACAGCTGGAAGTATGACTGGTGCTATAGTGGGTCAAAAAGCTGATATTAGAAAAGCTCAAAGAATCACTATCACATTTGAAAGTGGAAAAACTATAACTACAGTTTTAGCTTTTAGTAAAAATAACCCAATAAAGTACAAGCCTGGAGATAGAGTAAGAGTTTTCATAACAAATGGAAAAGTTACTGAAATAAGACCAAAATAGATGTATGATATTATAATTATAGGTGGAGGTGGAGCTGGGCTTAGTGCGGCTTTGAGTGCTTTTCAAAAAGATATAAAAATTGGAGTATTATCTCAAAACTATCCTACAAAGAGCCAAACCTCAATGGCTCAAGGTGGTATAAATGCTGTTTTAAATACAGATCAAGACTCAATAGAGCTTCATATACAAGATACTTTAAAAGCTTCTTCAAATTTAGCATCTAAAGAGATGGTTGAGTTGATGTGCAAAAATGCCCCAAATGCAATAGAGTGGTTAAATAGCATAGGAGTTCCATTTAGTAGAGATGAACATGGCAATATTGCTCAAAGAAAACTTGGCGGAGCTTCACAAAAAAGAGCTTGTTATGCTCAAGATTATACAGGATTAAAAATCTTACACACTCTACATGATCAGTGTTTAAAAGAGAATATAGAGTTTTTATCAGATCAGTTTTTATTAAACTTTGTAGTTCAAAAAGATCAGATCAAAGCTATTATAACATTAGATATCAAAAGTGGAGAGATTACTCAAATAGATACTAAAAGTGTGATTTTAGCTACTGGCGGTTATGGTGGAATTTTTTATGACTATACAACAAATGATTATATCTCAACTGGTGATGGAATAGTTGCTGCTTTAAAAAATAGAGCAGTGATAGAAGATATGGAGTTCATTCAGTTTCATCCAACTGCTCTCAAAAAATCAAAAGCCTTAATTAGTGAGAGTGCTAGAGGAGCTGGTGGAAAACTAGTAAATCAAAAAGGTGAAAGATTTGTTGATGAACTAAAACCTAGAGATGAAGTTGCAAGAGCTGTTTTTGAACAAATTCAAAATAGCAATGAAGTGTTTTTAGATATTACCCATTTAGGTGAAAAATATATAGATGAAAATTTGCCACAAGAGAGAAAACTATCTATTTTGTATGAAAACATTGATCCAGTCAAAGATCTTATACCAATCACTCCAGCAGTACACTACACCATGGGTGGAGTAGCTGTAGATAGCAATATGCAAACTTCTATCAAAGGTCTATTTGCCATTGGAGAGGTTGCTTGTTCAAAAGTGCATGGAGCAAATAGACTTGGTGGAAATTCACTATTAGAGCTTGTGGTTTTTGGTAAAATTGCTGGTAAAAAAGCTTTGGAGTTTTCAAAAAACACTCTACATGATAACTCAATATCTAAATCTAAAGAGTTACAAAATGAACAAGATAGAATTGAAAAAATCTACAATTACAAAAATGAGATCAACTTTTATAGACAAAGAGAAAAACTTGGAGAACTGCTCTACAAAAAGTGTGGAATAATTCGTAAAAAAGAGAATCTGCAAGAAGCTTTAAGCACAATAAAAGAGATGAAACGAAACCTTCCTCTTATGGGGTTGGGTGATAAAAGCAAAAAATATAATCAAAATCTAATAGAATTTTTAAAATTTATAAATTCACTAGAGGTCAGTGAGCTTATTATAAAATCTGCACTAAATAGAGATAAGAGCGTTGGAGCTCATTTTATAATTAATTAACTATAGATGAAAGCCATACTATTTTGTAATTTGCCTTATGCTTTTTCTATATTAAAACCATTGGCCAATGAGCTAACAAAAAGAAAATTTAAATATATTTGGTATATTCCAAACAATCTTCTTAATATATTTGAATATAAAGACTCTTTATACACTTCTAGCATCAAAGAATTAGAAAAGTTTAACTCAGATATGATTTTTGTCCCTGGCAATGATGTACCTTGGTATTTAAGAGGCGTCAAAGTACAAATCTTTCATGGATTAGCAGGAGAGAAAAAGGGGCATTTTAGAATACGGGATTATTTTGATCTATATCTCACACAAGGACCATATTTTACAAACAAATTTCAAAAATTGGCCAAAAAACATAACAATTTTAAAGTAGTTGAAACTGGTTGGTGTAAACTTGATAAACTTTATGAAAAAGATACTGATTTTCAAAAACAAAGAGAAAATTTATTATCAACTAGCAAGTCAGAAAAAATTATTCTTTATGCTCCAACATTTTCTCCATCTTTAACCTCTGCAAAAGAGCTTCTTGAAGGTATTTGTTCCATATCTAAAGATAAAAAATACTTAGTAGTAGTTAAATTTCACGACAAAATGGATAATGATTTGCAAAATCTTTACCGACAACAACAAAATGAAAAACTTATCATTTTAAACGACAAAGACATAACTAATGCTTTAAAATATTCTGATCTTTTGATAAGTGATACATCTTCTGTTGTCTATGAATTTTTACTTTTAAATAAACCAGTAATAACACTTAATACTCACTCTTCAAATATAGTGTGGGAAAATATCAAAAACCCTGATGAATTAAAACAAACAGTAGATACAATACTTTTTCAAAATGATAATTTTAAAAACAAAAGAGAAAAAATTATAAAACTTTATCATCCATATAGTGATGGAAAATCATCACAAAGAGTAATTGATGCAGTATTGGAGTATATTCAAAAATATCAAGTGCCTACAAAAAGATCAGTTCCACTACTAAGAAAGATAAAAATGATTAAAAAATATGGATTATTTAGGTGGTGATTTACTTTTTTTACAATTAATATACTGTTTTAAATATTTATAAAAACGCCGATTTGCGTTTGTTATAGATATAACAAAACCTCGCCAACCATTTAAAAAATACAGTCTTATAAAATAGCTTTGTATAAATGCAAAAAAAGCTTTAGCAATCACTACTAAAAATATACACATTTTTTTATCTTTTGAACCTAAGTCTGTATATTTTATCATTTTTGTAAGTGTTTGGTTTATATGTATAATATTGTGATGTTTAAAACTATGTTTGAGTTTTATAATTTTACTATTTTTTTGTACTATAATATTTTCGTGTACCACATTGTCATTAAACTTTGTATGTAAAGTGTTATATATGCGTACGATAAAATCTTTACTAACTGTTTTAGCACCTAAAAAATAGTTATCCCGTTTTAAAACAAACAAAATATGTTCATTTGTAAAATCTTGCTTTTTTATCTCATCAATAAGTTCTTTATTTAAAACTTCATCACTATCTAAAGAGAGTATCCAATGATTTGAAGCATATTGTGCAGCTTTATTTTTAGTAGGTCCAAAGCCTAAAAAATCACCATCAATAATTTTTACATTATCAAACTTTTTTGCTATATCTTTTGTGCTATCGGTTGAATTATTTAGATATAATATCACTTCTGAAAAATCTTTTAAACTATCTAAACACTCTTTGATAGTCTCTTGTGCATTTTGAGCAATAATTACAACGGAGATATTTTTAATCAACAACAGGCAAACCTTTTAATCGTTTTTTTAAATTTTTTCTATCTTTATGTTTTTGAGAATATTTACAAGCTAGTATTATAGCTTTTTGAGTGTCTATTTTGCTAAGCTTAGCATACTCTGTTATGATAATTTTCAAATCCTCGTCTCTTGCCCAAAGTTTAGCAAAATTTTTTAATCTCTCTTTTATTGAAAATGTTTTAAATATCATACGATTAACATCGACTATTTTAAAACAATACTCTTTTTTGTCTTGTTTTATTAATATATTGCCAGGGGAGTAATCAAGATGCTCTACACCTTTTTCATGTAAAACATAAGTAAAATTTGCAAATTGTTTAAGAATTTCATCTCTATTTGGAAAACTTTTATCAAGCAAAACTTCTCTTATCGTAAAATCATAATCAAATTTTTCACACAAAAAATAGCTATCATGTAGCAATCCAAATTTTTTATATTCAATATAAGCAATCGGTTTAGGAGTAAAATTTACTATTTTTAAACTATTTATATAAGATTTTTTAGCTTTTGAACTACGAAAAAAGGTGTATGCAACTTTGTTTATAATATGAGGAATTTTAAAAGATTTAATAACAATATTTTCTTTTAAAAAATTTATCTCTTTAATTGTATTTCTACCACTATGCAGATTAATTATCGATTCATTAAAGTACTGCTTGAGATTTATAACTAGTGGAGTATATGTATCATCTGAAACTTCATACTTCATGAAATTATTCTAAATTTTCTTTTATTCTTTTTAAGATTTCAAAAGCATGATTTAACTCTTTGATATTTATAGAAGATATTGTTTTAAGAGTATTTTTAAGCTCAGTCGAACTTATACCTTCAGTTCTTGGCAGATATAAAACTTCACAATATTTCTTTAAAAAATCAAACTTTCCTTTCCAGTCATCTCCCATAATAAATAAATCAATATCATATTTTTTTATGTCTTGTATTTTTTGTTCCCAACTATACTCTGGTATAACTTTGTCCACATATCTAATAGCTTCAACTATTTTTGCTCTTTGTTCATATGGTATAATTGTCTTTTTACCTTTAATATCATTAAATTCATCTGTAGAGATAGCTACAATAAGCTCATTGCCATAACTTTTTACTCTTTTTAGAAGCTCCAGATGTCCTATATGAAACATATCAAATGTTCCATAAGTAATTATCCTATTTGCCACTTACACTACCTTTATAAAAACCTAATTTATCGATATTGACTCAATTGTAACACAAAACTATTTATTCTCACCTCTTAAGCAAAAAATTTTTTTACAGGTTTTTAATAAAAAAGTGATAGAATCAGTTATCAAAGATAAAAATATCTCAAAAACATCACTTAGCTTTTTATACGGGGTAAACTTGGAAAATTTTAAAAATCATAGGGCAAAGTATGCAAATATTGCTTTAAATTATACAGCAATAATTTTTGCATTTGGATTGCCACTTTCTAGAGGTGCTATATCAATAGGTACTGCACTTTTACTAATTTTTTGGATACTTGAGGGAGATTATAAAAATAAGTATAACAAAATTAAATCTTCTAAAGTGCATTTATTTATTCTTCTATTTATAGCATATCTATTTTTATCATTTTTATGGAGTGATAATCTCAATAGAGCTTTTAAAAATATTCTTAATTATGTTTACTACTTTCCTCATGTGTTTATACTATTTACATCATTGCAAAAAAAATATATCCCAATGATTTTATCAGCATTTTTGGCTGGTATTTTTTTAAGTGAAATTATTTCATATGGAATATTTTTTGAATGGTGGCACAAAGAAGGAGTTTCACCAACTAATCCCTCACCATATATGCACCACATTTCATATAGCATTTTTTTGGCATTTGCATCTTTGTTGATTTTAAATAGAATATTTTTAGAACAAGGATCTAAAATTATAAAAACTATACTCTGGCTATTTTTTTTCACTGTAACAACAAATCTCTTTATCAATGGTGGAAGAACTGGACAATTAGCATTTTCTATATCTATCTTTTTACTCATATTTTTACATATTAAATTCTCTTTGAAAAATATATTAATATCCATAATAACAGTTTTTTCATTGCTTATTGTTGCTTATTTAATTTCTCCAGTATTTAAAAATAAAGTAAATCTAATTCAAACTGATCTTATTACCATAAAACAAAGCGATAATTATGATACTTCAATAGGAGGAAGAATTGCTATGCAAAAAGTTGCTATTAGCATTATAAAAGAAAATCCTATTTTTGGAGTTGGTATTGGAGATGATACAAAATCTGTATTTGCTAAAACTCAAGAAAAAGGATTTGAAAAATTTACCTTTATCAATAGATATACTCATTTACACAATCAATATTTACAAACTCTCGTACAAGGTGGTTTGATTGCTTTGATACTACTATTGTTAATATTTTATTATATCATCAAATTTAAATCAAATGACAAAGAAGCAACAAACCTTGCTATTGTGCTTATATTTATTTATTTGATAGGCTTTAGTGCTGAACCACTACTTGCAAGACAATTTCCTATATCTCTTTTTACTTTTATAACTGGTGTTATTTTGAGTATGAAAAAACACTCTTTAGATACTAAAACTCTTTAGAATATCTACTATCCTACATGATACTTGACCATCTATATTACCACAAATCTCTTTTGAGTATTTTGCCCTTAACTTTTCATGCTTTAAAGGGTTTTTGAGAGCCTCTTTTGTCATTTTTAAAGTCTCTAAGTAGCTATTTGCATTATATAACATTTGTCTATATTTATCTTTTTGGCTATCTATTCTTTTTTTAAGTTTCCATGGCATCAAATAGTATGAAAGACGAAGTTTAAAGTATCTATTTGAGATAACTGGTTTGTTTAAAGATGCAAACTCAAACATAGCTGAACTCTCATCGCTAATTAAAACATCACTTATTAAGTATAATGGAGTAAGATCATACTCATTTACATCTACTACTGTACAGTTTTTAAAACTACTCCAATAAGCTAATTTTTTTCTTTGGTTTTTATATCTTTTTCTCTCATAACTTAAATAGTGAGCTTTAATTAAAATATTACACTCTTTAAAATCATCAACAAAAGTATCACTCATTTTTTCGATAGATGAAGGGAAAAATGTTGGAGCATAAAGAATGGTCTTTTTATTTGGATCTAAATTGTATCTTGTATAAAGCATTTTTTTATCATCATAAGTTGAATTGACAATAGAATCAAATTTTGAAAAACCAACTAATTTTAATTTATCTTTATGTTCTGGGTACAATTTAGAGAGTCTTTGATATTTATAGCTACCCTCTACCAAGTATATATCAATATATTGAATTACACGATAAAATCCTGTTGATTTTGTGCCAATTCCATGCTCTAAAAATATAGTAGTTGCTTTTAGCTCTTTTGCTCTTTCATAAGAGTTTGCAAAAAAGATAAATTTTGTTGAAACTTCAAATAGATATTTTTCTCCAAATACAAAATCTAAATTATTATCAAGAGCTATCTTTTTCATTAAATTACTATTTTGTTTATCCGAAAGTATAAAAAGGACTTTATATTCTCTTTTGATTAACTCTTTGGCTATAGGTAAAAAATGTGGAAAATAGTAAGGATATGCTACATAAAAGGTTGCAAAATATTTTATCTTCATGTTTTTGTTAGGCTATAGTTTTTAATCCATCTATCTTTGAATTATACTCTTTATTTGGAGTTCTCCAATCTCCATAATGGTATGTCAAAAACTTATCATGATCTTTTGGTTTTGTATATAGCTTTGAATTAAATTCAATTTGATCAAACTCTTTTAGCAAAGAAGAAGGAATTTTATGTTTATTGCCAAGCTCATACCAATAATAGTAATCATCTTTTTTATACATTACAAAAATATCAATTTTTACATAACCTCTAAAAAATTTCCATCTACAATCTCTAACTCTAAATGCTCTAAAATCTCCTTTTTTTAAAACATCATCATCTACTATATGATGATATCTTGAATAAGTACGATAATTTAACTTTTTTATTTCAGGAAGCACAATATCATGTACCTTTTGACGATCCTCTTCAAAGATGGAGATATCCATATCATCATCCCATGGCAAAATTCTTCCCTCTCTAACTATTCCAAGCAAAGTACCAAAATCAAGCCAATAACGAATATTATGTTTTTCAAAAATTTCTGTTACATCTTTAAGCATTTTTTCAGCAATTTTTAAATTTCTACCCTGCAAAACATATTTATTTTTTTTCTTCTTAACCTTCACTCAAATACTCCCTTAACATTTCTAAAAAAGCTTCAATATCCCTATAATCAATCTCTCCAATATTTGCTACTCTAAAAGTATTAAACTCTGCTACTTTTCCAGGATAGATCGTAAAACCTCTGTTGTAAAAAAAATCATGCATATCATTAAAATCAACTCCATCAGGTATAAAAATAGAAGTTATTATTTTAGAGTGATACTCATCATCTACCAAATATTTTAGTTTTAATTCTTTAAGTCCATTTGTTAGTGTTTCCCAAGATGAAGAGTATCTTTTATATCTATTTTCTATTCCCTCTTTTTTTGCTTCTATGATAGCCTGTTTTAGAGCATACATAGTTTGAACTGGAGGAGTAAATCTCATTTGATGTGTTTTTATAAAATTTGTATATTGTTCATAAAGACTTAGATAAAAACTTCTAGGTTTTATATCTTTAAGATTTTCAAGAGAGCTTTTTTTTGCTATTACAAATCCAACTCCAGCCATACCTTGTATATTTTTATTTGAACTTGCTGCTAAATAAGTAATATTTTGTTTATTCATATCTATAGGAATTGCAGCATATGAGCTCATAGCATCAACAATTAACTCAAGATTGTATTTTTTTGCTAAGTTTCCTAAATCATCTAAATTATTTAAAAGTCCTGTCGTTGTTTCATTGTGAATAACTGCAAGATGTGAAATATTTTGATTTTTTTGTATAGTTTCTTCAAGTTTTTGTATATTGATAGGCTCTATTGGTGAGCTTTGAAACTCAATAAAATTTATATCAAATCTATCTGCGATTTGACACATTCTTTTACCATAAGCTCCGTTATTGACAATGAGTATCTTTTTATCATGAGGTACTACGGAAGTGATGATCGACTCTACTACTGCTGTACCGCTTCCACCAAAAAGTACAGTTGTGTACTCTTTAGGGTTTGCTACTATTTTGGTGAGTTCAGTCGAAACCCACTCCATCAGATCTCCAAATTCCTTCTCTCTTGGACAGATATCATCTACAACTTGAGCAAGTTTTACATTAGCAGTTGTTGTTGCAGGTCCGGGATTTAGTAAAATATTTTGACTCTTTTTTTTAGCATATGCTAACATTACTTTTTGTCTTATTAAGCTAGAACTAACTCCTTTGGTTCTTGGAAAAATAAGTAACTTTTTTTCATTAATTTGATTTGAATTATCATCTCCATGAACAAGTAAATCTATATTATATTTTTTTAAAATATCTTCATCAATTAACCATGAGGTAGGAACAACTTCTTTAACATATTTTATTGACTCTAATATCTCTTTTCTTTGTTCATAATTTAATTCTGGCTCATACCCTTTTTTAGCTCTTATCTCTTCATCTGTCGTGAGAGCTACAATTACTTCTCCATACTTTGAAGCTTTTTTCAGTAGTCTAATATGCCCATGATGTATAATGGTTGCTGACATATCTACCAATACTCTTTTCATTAAAATCCTTTATATTTTATTAATTGCGACTACATCCACTGGTGGTCTTGGTGTTACTTCATCTATATCACACTTTACATGTGCAAAATTTAATCCCTCTTTTTTTGTATTAATAAACTCTCTAAATTCATCTAAAGATGTGATACTCTTTTTTTTAATACTAAACCCTGAAGCTTTGGCAATGTTTTTATAATCTACATGATATTGGTAACTATTTTGCCCACCAGTTGATTTGTTTTGCTCATTATCAAATAAAATATAGGTAAGATTAATATCTTTATATCTACCTGCGGTTGTGAGTCCACCCATATGCATTACAAACTCTGCATCACCACCAAGTACATAGATATTTTTTCCAGCTTTTGCCATACCCAAACCTAAACTCAAAGCTCCTCCCATATTTCCAACCATATAAAAGTTTTTAGTATCACTCATAAAAGAGTACATCTCTCTGGCTGTATTACCTGTTGTTCCTATAAAAATTTTATCACTATTTTTATATGTTTCATTTAAATATCTTAAATACTCACTTCTTTTTGGATAATTTGAGAGATCAAGTTTATAATTATCATGTAGTTCTACTTTTGAGAAGGTATCTTTTTTAAGTATGGTTATTGTTTTTGAGTTATCGCAAAGATTGATTTGTGTAATTGCTTTATCAATACTTTCTTGATCTAATACTACATGATTATACCCATAAGCCTCTATTAGTTTTGGAAGTTTGGTAGCTAAATGTTTATGTTGTATTTCACTATCTCCTTCTTTATATGTTCTCCAGCTTGTGATAATTGGCAGAGTAATACCATAAGGATTTAAAAGGCTCGTTATGTTACTTCCAGCATTTGTAAGACCTGAGCTTTGCATGATCACTATTGGTTTAGCTCCTGCAACTTTTAATCCTGCTGCAATTGAACAAGCTACCGCTTCACTTGCACTTGGTAAATACTCTATATGATTATGATTAATTGCCCCATTGATAAGATTTTTAGCAAAAGAGCAAGGCACAACACAAAGGTGTGTATATTCATTTTTAATTAATTTGTCTATAAACTGATTTGTATCTAGCATTATTTAGTCCCCGGAATAAGCTCTAATATCTCTTTAATTGGCATACAATATGGCTCTGCTTCTAAACTTCTTTTATGTTTTAATATAAGCTTAGCAACTTTCATCATACCAGGATATGCAGCTCTTAGCATATGGTTTGCATATATTACAATATTTACCTCCATTTTAGCAAATTCATCAGTAGTTACAGAGTTAAATGAAGTTGGAACAACTACTACTGGGGTCGTTTTATCTTTATCTCTAAATCTTTGAACAAACTCTATAATTTCTGATGGATCTTTTTTTCTTGAGTGTATCATAACTCCATCAGCACCAGCTCTCACATAAGCAAAAGCTCTATTTAGTGCATCATCCATACCAGCTTCTAAAATCAAACTCTCAATTCTGGCAATAATCATAAACTCTTTTGTTATTTGAGCATTTTTGCCAACTTTTATTTTATGGCAAAAGTTTTCTATACTATCTTGAGTCTGGGCTACTTCATTTCCCAAAAGAGAGTTTTTTTTAAGTCCTGTTTTATCTTCGATAATAACCGCACTAACTCCAGTTCGTTCTAAACTTCGTACAGTAAATTCAAAATGTTCAGGCTTACCTCCAGTATCTGCATCATAAATCATAGGTTTTGTTGTAACTTCAAAAATCTCATTTATAGTTGTAAGTCTAGCCGTTGTATCAACCGCTTCTATATCTGGCTTTCCTTTTGATGTAGAATCAGTCAAAGAGCTACTCCACATTCCATCGAATGTTACTATCTCTTTATCTTTTAAATTCTCTTTTGCATTCTCAGCTATAAGAGCACTCAAAGCATTATGCACTTCCAATATTTTAACAATAGGTTTTGCTTCTATTAATCTTCTAAGTCTTCCTAATCTTGCTGTTGTTGTAATACCCAATCTTGTCATCTGTTCTTTAATATTAGTTTCACTAATATCACTAGAGTATGGAATCTCAATAAGCTCTCCATTCCATTTTTTTAAAAGCTCTATCACCTCATCTCTATATTTTCTTTGGTTTGTATGAATCCAATCATCTCCATGAACTACAAATTTTGGTTTTAATTGTTCTAAATTACTCTTATATGAAGCACTATCTTGAGGAATAACTTTTGAGACCATACTTAGTGATTCTAAAACCTCTTTTCGTTTCTCATAATCCAAATATGGAATATCATTTAACTCTCCACACGCTTTTAAGCTCAAAAGTCCAACTATAACTTCACCATATTTACTAGCCTCTTTTAAAACTTTTATATGCCCTGAATGTAACAAGTCTGCTATCATGCTGACATAGACTTTTGGTAAAGTAGCCATCGATACTCTCCTTTTTTCATAAATAGTTTATCTAATTTGAGCTTTTTGTATAAATCACTCACTCTAAAAGATGTTTTGCAAGAGTAATGATCTCTTTTGGATCTATCTCTTTTATGCTAAAATCATCTTTGTTTAATTTATATGGATCAACGCTTGATGGGGATTTTAGCAATTTATTTATCTTTGTTTCATAAATTCTAGTTGGTGGGGTTGGACCAAAAAGTGTGATTGATGGCACATTGTTAGCCCACGCTATATAACTAGGTCCTGTATCATTTCCTATTAACAAATCTGCACTAGAGATTAAAAACTTTAACTCATTTAGATCTATTTTTGGCAAAAGTTTTACATTTTTAGATCTATCTTGTATATAAAGCCCATCTTCTCTTTCACTTTTATTTGCATAAACTATTAGGATATTGGCCTCAAGTGCATTTGCGACTTCAACAAGTTTCTCTTTTGGATAGATTCTGCTTTGCCAAGTTGAGCCTATGATAAAAACTACATTTTTTTTAGTTTGTGAGAGATGTTTAAATGCAACATCACAGCAAGATTTATCATAAAACAAAGAGGGTTTTTTATTTAAAATATCCTCTTTTGTGATATCTATATTTAAAGCTTTGGAGACAAGAAGTCTATATCTATCTATCGTATTATAGTGATATGGTATGTCAAATTTAAATTTATAAAACAGAGAAGCTACTGATTCTCTAATCGATTTTTTATCATATCCTGCAACATTTTTTGATAACATTTTAGAAACTATGGCTGATTTTAAAAGCCCTTGCAAATCTATCACGATATCATAATTTTCTCTAGCAAAGTTTTTTGTTTTTTTAATTTCATCAAAAATATTTACAAAGTTTTTTTTGATGGATTTTAATTGTAATTTGTTTATATTATCTA
>JALWLB010000107.1 GCA_027081145.1 Campylobacterales bacterium | reverse complement strand
CCACAATATCTTGATTATTGATAATAAAATTGACATAATCTAGTTTTTTTTGTGAAAAATCTAACATATCTTGTTCATTGTTAGAATAGTTGCGAGAGTGAAGTTCCATATCAAAACCATACTCTCTCAAATCAACTCTTGTATTATAGTTTACTGCTTGAGGATTTGTATTCCACTCTACCTTTTCCCCAGCTAGATGACTTGTTGATTTCATAATGGTATTATTATAGTAATCACTCATATTCATAAAATTTCTAACAGTATGACCTGCTAAAATTTTTGCTTCTTCTAAGTTTTTTCCATTTTCCAAGCCTTCATAAACTCCTGCATTATAAAAGTTTGCTAACTCTTTAGAGTTTGATACTGATACTCCTGGTCTATCCCAAAGGTTATTTGGGTATTTATCTTTGATTTTAGATTCAAATGCACTACGAACTGGATCAACTATACCTTTTGTATAATAATCCTCTCCTTGCTCTTGTACGATTTGAGCTATTTTATCTTTTTTTAAAACCTCTAACTCCTCTTTACTTTGAGGATTTTGCATATCTATCTTAACAGCATACTTTTCTAAAGCTTGATATAAAGGTAGATAATCAGGATATTTTTCTCTTATAAGCTTAATTTGTAAATTTTCTATCTCTTTAGAGTATTTAGGTGGAATAGGAGAGTATATATCTTTATACTTCTCCTGCATCTGCTCCATACGACTAAGTGGTTTTGTGGATGAGGTATCGCTATATGCTGATATAGCTGGTGTTTTATTGATTTTGTTTGTTGCATAAATTTGAGTAGTATTTGAAATCGAATTTACCATAATGACTCCATAGCTTATTTTCTATTATGAAATATAGAGCAAGGAGTGTTCCATAAAATATACTAATTAAATAATTAAAAAATTTTATGATTGATGGTGTGAGAATTTGTTAGACATATCCCCACTGTTTAAAAGTGAGTTTATATATCAGTTTTACTGATGATTTTTGGGATTATGATCTTTAAGATATCATTTTTATACTCTGTTTGCATTTGATCTATAAAGGCACTATTTGGAATTGATATTAGGATTTTATCTTTTTGGGGTATGGTTATGATAAGTATTTTGTTTTGTACTTGTATATCTATACCAGAGTCTTTGATATCATGTAGAGGCACTTCTAAGATATAGTGATCCTCTTTTTCTTGAAATTGCATAGATCTATAATTTTCAAAATTTTTAAATATATTGTCTAGAAGTTTATCATCTTTTAGTGTTTTATCAAACTCTTTTAAAAATTCATTCATCTGTTTTTGAGCTTCTTGGAGTTGGTTTTTCATATCATCTAAACCATCTTGAACCTCTTTAGAGCCTAAAATATCTCTAAAAATCTTTTTAATATCCTGTTCTAACTGTTTTATATCTAAACTTTGTGGTTGGGTTGTATTATCCATTGGTTTTGGTGTTTGTAACTCTTGTTGAGTGTTGATAGTTATTTTTGGTTTAATCTCTTTCTCTTTTTGTTCACTTGGGCTTGTTTGTAGTTTTGACTCATTAGAGTCTTTGGTATAAAGAAGATACGCTTGAACAATTACAACTATGACTAATATGATTACTGCAAATATCGATAAATTTTTTCTCATACTCTATTGTATCAAAGTTTTACTAAAGTTGCTCCAAAGCCTCCCATGTTTGGTGGAGCATCCATAAAACTTACTATTTTTGGATGTAATTTTAAAAACTCTTTTACAGCAAAAGCCAATTTCCCACTACCAATACCATGATAAATAAGCACTTCATTATAACCAACTATCAAGGCATTTGATAAAAATTGATCCAGTTTTTCTATCGCTTCATCAGATCTTAAACCGTGTAGATCGAGTTTAATAGAGCTAGATTTTGGTTTTTGTATTTCTATTTTTGTATCTTGTTTTTTGGATTTTGCATGATTGGAGCTTCTTTTGATTTGTGAAATTGGAACTCTTAGTTTGATACCATCAATCTCTATCATAGCTTCATCTTTTTTTAAAGAGACAAGTGTACCTCGATTTTTTTGATATTTTATACGATCTCCGACTTTAAGTTTTATCTTTTCTTGAGGGATTTGATGATCTTTGATCTGCTCTTTTTTCTTGTGAGCTTTGTTTAATAGTCTATGAATTAAAGCTAAATCATTTGATTTTGCAGCTTTTTTTGCCTCTTGTATCGCTTTTTGGTACTCTATTTCTAATTTGTATTTTAACTCTTTTATCTGATTTTGACTTTTCTCTTTTTGGTTTTTTAAACTCTCGTTTAACTTTTGGTATTTTTGTATATTTTTATCTAAAATAGCCTGTTTTTTTCTAGTTTTTAACTCTAAATCTATATTTTTTTGTATTAATTCATTGAGTTTTTCTTTATCTTTTCCATATACCTCTTTTGCCTCTTTGATTATATTTGCAGGTATATTATATCTAAGAGCAGTCTCAAATGCGTAGCTTTTGCCTATAGTTCCGTGTAAAAATTCAAATGTAGGAGTTTGATTTTTTTCATCAAACATTGCAGCTGCTAAACTTACATTTTCGTTTGTTGCCATCATCGCTGCCAATCTTTTATGATGAGTTGTGATAACTATTTTTACATCTTTGATTAAAAGCTTTTCTAAAATCACTTTAAATAGACTTGCAGCCTCATCAGCATCAGTTCCAAGCTCTATCTCATCAACTCCAACTATAAAGCTATTTTTAGAAAACAGTTTACTAAAACTAATCATTCGCCCTGCAAATGTTGAAATATCATTTTTTACATTTTGAGGATCATCTATAATTGCTAGTATCTCTTTAAATGATCCAATTTGTGATTTAAAAGAGTTGATTTTCATAGGTAGTAGATACTTTGCTAAAAAGACTGCACTTAAGATTGATTTTAAAAACATTGTCTTTCCACCAGCATTGACACCAGTTAACATCAATATCTTTTTAGAAAAGTTTATGCTAATTGGTTTTGGATCATGTAAAGCTGGATGAGCAAAATTATGTAGAACAATTTGGGTTGTTTTTTTAGGTTTAACAAACTCTAAATTTTTTGATTTTGCAAAGAAGATTCTTGCTTGATAGTGATCAAATCTATCAAACTCTTTATTTAAAAATTTTAAAAAAGGTTCAAACTTTGTAAAAGTTTTTGAGATAGACTTCTCATACTCATTGATCAACTCTTCGTATTGGCTTAAAAGTGAAGCTTGTTGTTTTTTTAAATTTAATATACTATCTGGTATTACATAAAAAAAACCACCACTACTTCTTGCACTAACACTTCCTTTGATTACATGATTAAATCCTCCTCTAAGGAGCAAAGTCTCATTTTCATCTATATAATGAATTTGTCTATCCACTAAAAAGTCCGATATTTTTGGTGATGATATGAGTTTTTGTAAAATAGATTTTATACTCTCTTTGTTTGATTTTAGATTAGCTCTTATTGCTAAAAACCGTTCATCTATTTTATCTTGTAATTTTCCTTTATCATCAAAATATTGACATATTTGTACAATCTCATCAGGAATAGTGATCTTTTTGAGCCAATTTGTGATCTCATCTGAGAAATTTATCTTTTTTAGATATAAAAAGTACTCAATTATTTTTACAAACTCATATATTTCATATATCTTTAAAGTGCTCTGTTTTTTTA
>JALWLB010000106.1 GCA_027081145.1 Campylobacterales bacterium | reverse complement strand
CTATCTCTTATATGCTTCATAATTGGATCAATATAAAATATAATTTAAATATTTCACTAGAAATTTCGGAGTTTTTAAAAAATCAAAAAGAGATGATAGATAGCTATCTAAAGGGTATCAAAGAGAGAATAGATCAAAACGGCAAAGCTCAAACAAAACCTCTTGATGGGATATTGGTAAAACTGGCACTTGAAAATTTAAGAGCAGAATATCCAGATAAATATGTTGCTATAAAAACCATAAGAGATGGTCGAAAAATCGTTGTTGTTAATGAGTTTAAAAAAAATCTCTCCAATAGTAAATGATTGATGATACTATCTGTGCAGTAGCAACTGCCCATGGAGTAGGGGGGATTGCAATAGTTAGAGTTAGTGGAGAAGAGGCTTTAAACATAGCTTTGAAACTTACCAATAAAAAATCCCTAACTCCAAGATATGCTACCTTATCAACTCTAAAAGATTCAAATAATCAAATCTTAGATGAAGCTATAGTAATATACTTTAAAGCTCCAAATAGCTACACAAAAGAGGATGTTGTTGAATTTCAGTGCCATGGTGGCTTAATGGTTGCAAATTTAGTCATAAAAGAGATTTTAAAGCTTGGAGCAAGAGTAGCTAAGCCTGGAGAGTTTACAAAACGAGCATTTTTAAACGGCAGAATCGATCTAAGCAAAGCTGAAGCTACTATGAGCTTAATCGAAGCAAAAAGTGAAGATGCTGCTTTGATTTTGGCAAGACAATTAAAGGGAGAATTAAAAGAGTTTGTAGATGAGCTAAGAGAAAAACTTGTGGAGATATTGGCATTTATCGAGGTAAATATTGACTATGCAGAGGAGGATTTGCCAAACTCTTTGCAAGATGAGATTAAGCAAAAATTAAGCTTTATATCTAATAAGCTTGAAAAAAGTTTAAATATCTCTAAAAGTAGAGTAGGGCTGATAGATGGATTTAAAGTTGCAATAGTTGGTAAGCCAAATGTTGGTAAAAGCTCTCTTTTGAATTCACTTTTGAGTTATGATAGGGCGATCATTAGCAAAATCGCTGGAACGACTAGAGATACGATTGAGGAGAGTTTAAAAATAGGATCTCATCTTGTTAAGATAGTTGATACAGCTGGTGTTAGAGACTCAAAAGATGATATAGAAAAAATCGGCATACAAAGAAGCTTAGATGCTATCAAGGATGCACAAATTATCATAGCTTTGTTTGATCAAAGTAGGGCAGTTGATGATAGTGATATGAAGATTTTGAATATTTTAAACCAATACAGAGATAAAAAGAAAATTTTTGTGCTTTTAAATAAAAATGATCTTGAGTCTAAATTTGATAAAAAAAAGTTAACCAATTTTACTCCAATAAGCACAAACACAAAAACAAGCCAAAAGATAGTACTAAATCTTTTAAAAGAGTATTTAGATACTCAAAACTTAGATCAAGATATCATGCTAATATCTCAAAATCAAATTGGTGCAGTCCAAGAGACACTAAATGCTATAGCTGAAGCAAAAACAAATATGGATGAAAATGAGTTGGAACTTTTTGCATTTAACATAAATGAAGCGATAGAGTCTATAACAAAAATAACAAAACCATTTCAAAGAGATGAGATACTTGATAAGATGTTTAGTAACTTTTGTTTGGGCAAATAACTCCCCCTATTATTTTAAATATACTATTTGGTTAACATAATATATATTCTCTTGAAAAAATTACTACTGATCTTAAAGTGTTAAACAGTCAAAAAATGCTAAAACTTTCTACATGATAATGATAGATCCAATTAAAGATTTCAGAATTTAAAGATGCTATATCTATGAGAGAAACTGCAAATGATAAAGATGTTTCAAGATATCTTAAAAATATTTCATATCCTTATACATTAGAAGATGCACAAAAATTTATAAAAAGTGGTGAGTATGAGAATTTTAGATCTTGATAAATAACCGCCCTACTCTATATGAAATTGTTTTTGTACTTTTTTTAGATTATAGATTTCTCTCTTTATCAATCCACCAACATCTCTTGTATAATATTTTTAACACTCTTTATACTCTTTTTGTCTAAAACATTTAAATACTTAATAACTCTCTTTTTATCAATAGTTTTTATCTGATCAAGTACGATAAAAGATTTATCATTTATTTTGATACGCGTTGGGTACTCTTTGGATTTCGATGTCATAGGAGCGATAATAAGTGTTTTTATAGCTCTATTCATTTCATATGGAGAAAGAATCACACAAGGTCTAGTCTTTTTTATCTCAGAGCCAACAGTTGGATCAAGATTTACTAAAACGATATCATACTGATTAAACTTCATCTACTGTTTCCAAATCTATATCAATTTCATCATCTATAAGAAGCTCATCATCACCACTATTTGCCATCTTTTCAAATGCTTCACTCCACCCTTCTCTTGGATTTTTCCTTTTTTTTGGAATTAAAACGATCTTGTTTGCATCAAACTCTATCTCAAAACTTGTTGGATTATTAAACTTTTTTAATAGTATTGAAGGAATTCTAATACCTTTTGAAGTACCGATTTTAATAATATCACATGTCATAAAAACCCCTTTTTTATAATTATAACATAATTATATCTTTATATAAAATAGTACTCATAATATGCACACTTTTTACACTTTTCTCAATAGCATCAAGAGTTTTTTCAAAGCCATATTTATAATGGTTTTGCAAGATGTAGAAGATATTAGAGATCATATCGCTACTGATAAAAAGCTCTATCTCGCCATCTGAAGAGAGTCGCCTCATCACTTCAACCGACTCTTTGTGACTGGATCTTTTTATCTTTCGTGCTTCCTTTTGGCAAAATTCCTACAATCCCTTCAAGTGCTTCAACTCTTTTTGCCACTTTTTGACTACTATCCTCTTTTTGCAAATACTCCTCAAGTGCTTTTGCGACAATCTGAGACTTTTTTATATGGTGAGATTTCGCATACTTCTCAAGCTCATCGACGATATATTTTGGCATCGTAAAAGTCTGTCTGGAACTTTTTGTCTTCTGTACCAAATCTGTCATACAACTCCTTTGTATAAATAGTATGAATTATTATAGCTGAAGTGCTGGAGGGCTGTCAAATAGCTAATCAACCTCATCATTGGTCAAGCCAATTTCAATACATCTCATGTATCGGTTCAATTTAAACATATGTTTATAGATGAAGCTAGACTGTTATTTCAATACATCTCATGTATCGGTTCAATGGGTTTTATTATTTTTTTAAGGACTATAGCTAATGATATTTCAATACATCTCATGTATCGGTTCAATGGAATCTCTTCATCCTTTAAACGAATGGGGTGGAAATATTTCAATACATCTCATGTATCGGTTCAATGGAATCTCTTCATCCTTTAAACGAATGGGGTGGAAATATTTCAATACATCTCATGTATCGGTTCAATGGAGATCATTTTAAGTAGATGATCCTCTTTCAACAAATTTCAATACATCTCATGTATCGGTTCAATTATTTAAAAAAACTTGGTTTTCCATTTTTATATACAATTTCAATACATCTCATGTATCGGTTCAATGTTTTTGAGCTAAATAAATTTAAGAGGAGCAAATAAATTTCAATACATCTCATGTATCGGTTCAATGGTGATTTTTGGGAGTCTCTACATCCTTTAAACGAAATTTCAATACATC
>JALWLB010000105.1 GCA_027081145.1 Campylobacterales bacterium | reverse complement strand
AAAGATGCAAGTTTATCATTATGAAATGATACAACTATATGTGGTAATAATCTTTCACTTGATGGAGTACCTACGCTTATCCATGAAAAATAATCTTTTAACCAATCATTATCTCTATATGTAACCCCATCAAGAGTATCTGGCTCTAACATCTTTTTTGAAGCTTCATTTGTAAAAAGATCTCCTTGTCCGTGGGCTATTACTATGACTCTATGACCTTGACGGATGCTATTTTGATAGCTTTGTACTTGTTTAGATAAATCTATATCATGTTGTATTTGTGTAAAACTTTTATACATATTTTTTGTAGCATCAAATATTTTTTCAAATAACTCTTTTTGTTCTTTTGGTAATTTTGTGATGAATTTACCTGTACCTCTTGTCGTCGCATAAGAAATCAGCTTTATCAACATTTCCCAAGTTAAATCTTCATCACTTAGTTGCATGATAGTTTCGTATATATCTCCTTGAAAACCTGTTGTTTGGTTGTAGGCAATGTCAAAGTTTAACTCTTTTTCCATTTTTGCAATATCATTATTATATTGTTCTTCAAGAGTTTTTTCCAAGATTAAATCTAGGTTGATTTTAGCATCTTCTTCAGTAGTCAAAATACTATTTGCAAAATAGATATCACTTTTTGTTTCATCAATTTTAAACTCAGCAGATTGACCCAAAAGGGGAATTAAAAATAGTAAAATTAAAAAAAGATACTTTTTCATTATTCACCTCCCAAAAGAGCATCAACATCAAAGTTACATTTTTCTCTCATTTTATCTGCTTTTGTTAATGGATACACCCCACCACTAAGTTGTCTATCATAAGTTAAATAGGCTCTTATTCTTGATTTGGTATTTAACTGAATATCTCTTAAATCCATAACATGGTTAACCAAGATAGATTCTCCAAAATATTTTGCACGACTTTTAAAGTATAAATTACAATCTGAAGCAGCATCAATCAATCTATGATTTTCTTCCCAATCCAATGGATTTTCAAGCATTTTTTGATAAGCTCTAGCCTTTTGAAACCCAATCTCAGTAACAATTTTATGATGATTTTTATACTTTTTTATGATATACCTCTCCACATCATCCCTAACCCCATTGTCGTTTGAGTCAACTCCAAGAAGTGTTGAGTTGTTGATCTTTGGATCTGGTTTTGGTGGGAGTGTGTAGCCATTGATAACCTCTCCGCTTTGCTTAGGTAACTCAATACCCCTATAATCAACCCAATTTTTAACATAATGTTTTTTACCATCACTATCAACTCCAACAGCATGAACAAATAGATCTGAATCTTCATATTTTGTTATGTTATCTGTATAATTAGGTGTCATTGTAACCTCTATATCAATAGAGCTGTTTTGTGCTATAGTTCCACTGAAATTACTATTTGAAAAGACACCTTGACCCTGTTTGGTTGAATAGAGTTGAAATATATTTAAATCACAATTATCTCCAATAGACTCATTTGTCAATTTTACACTCATTTTTTTTACATTAGAAACATTTCCAAAATCAATCATTGACTTATCAAATGACAATTTATACTCACAAACCGCAGCACTCATTGAGAGTGGTAAGACAAATACAGCACTTTGTAATAATAACCTTATATTTTTCATATGAAATACCCCATTAATAAATTTTTAATATTCATTATATATTTCTTAGTCTAAAACTTTTGTTATTTCAAACAAATATAAGTAACATTGTTTTTTTGAAGTTTAGTTTTTTTTACTTTTGTAGAACTGCTATCATAATGATCTATTTTTAGTATCTTCTTTAGTAGTCAAAATATACTTTTTCATATCCTATAACTCTAAAGCATCGATATCTTCATCGCACTTATCTTTAGTAGAGCTTAAAATTCCACCACCTCCACCGAGTACTTTACCTGATAAGTTTCGATTGTAAGAAAAATATGCTTTTATGCGATCATGAGTGTTAAATTGTATATCTTTAAATTCTGAATCAAATATTTTATGATTTTTTCTAAAGATGGCAGCTTCACGATAAGTATTCATATCTTTAGTATGTTTAATAAAATAATACCCTCTACAATCCAAAGCTCTATCTGTTTCATCCATAGCTTCAAGTGCACTTTGTTCATCAGTTACAAGTACTACTTTTTGCAATGCTTTGGCAATTTGCAGTGCTATAGATCTTTCTGCTTTGTTATCAAATCTTTTAACAATCCATCTCTCCACATCATCCCTAACCCCATTGTCGTTTGAGTCAATTCCAAGAAGTGTTGAGTTGTTGATCTTTGGATCTGGTTTTGGTGGGAGTGTGTAGCCGTTTATAACTTCTTTTGTTTGTTTTATTGGTTTAGGTAAACTATATCCTGAAAATATGATTGAGCTTATAACAAAAACTATAATTTTAAAATCTCTTATCATGTAGTTCCTTGAAAAATTATTTAGGTTGTATCTATAGTGATAAATCGCCAAGTTGTAAAATCTCTTGATAGAACAAAATTTATAAAAATGTTTTATGATAAAATTATTTTTAACTTTCTACATGATATAATAAAATCTTAATTTTATAAAGATAAGAATCATGCAGACATTTAATACACTCTATACAAATAAACACGATTTAAAAAAGTTTCTTCAAAAATCAAATATTAAAGATTGTGAAAACAGTTTAATTCAAGTTTTTTGTGGAGTGCCTGATAAACAATACATCACTGATATGCTATGCGATATATCAAAACTTTTGCCCAAAAGTAAGCTTATAGGTACTACTACCGCAGGTGAAATTTTAGAGGATAAGATATATCAAAACTCTACTATTATCTCTATAACTATTTTTGATAAAACTACACTAACTTCATGCTTAATTAAGGGTGATGGAGACGATTTTAAACTTGGTAGATTATTAGCAAAGCAGACTATTACACCTACGACAAAAGCACTTATACTATTTTCTGATGGATTGGTTAGTAATGGTGATAAAATTTTAGATGGTATCAATCAAATCAATCAAAATATAATTGTTGCTGGTGGTCGTGGAGGTGATAATGGAGCTTTAAAAGAGAGTTTTGTTTTTGATAAAAAAGAGATTATAAATTATGGGGCTGTTTGTGTTGGGCTAAATTCTACAGAGTTAAATGTCTCAAACCACTATGCATTAGATTGGCAACCTATTGGCAAAGAGATGGTTATTACAAAAGCAAAAGATGATAGAGTGTATGAGATAGATGGTGTAAGTGTTAAAGATATTTATCGAAAATATTTAGGAGATAGTGTTGCTGATGAGTTGCCATTTTCAGCTTCAGAGTTTCCACTTCTTAAAAATCAAGATGGTCTATGTATAGCTAGAGCACCAATTCATGTTTTTGATGATGGTTCTGTATCGTTTATTGGAAGTTTACAAGAGGGTGATCGTGTGCAGTTTGGTTTTGGAGATATCAATATGATTATGCAAAAAAGGTGTTATCATGTTGATAAGGTTATACAAAATCCATTGGAGTCTATATTTATTTATAGTTGCATCTCTCGTAAAAATTTGCTTCAAAATAAGATCAAATATGAGATCAAACCATTTTCTCAACTAGCCAATACAGCAGGTTTTTTTACATATGGTGAATATTTTAGCTATAAAGATAAAATTGAACTTTTAAATATGACGATGACTATACTCACTCTTAGTGAGTATGAAGTCCAAGATTGTAAAAACATTACCCAAAATTTTAAAACTCATAAAAAGCTGGATAATATTATTAAAGATAAACACTATAGAGTCATTAGTGCTTTAACAAATTTGATAAATAGTGTTACAAATGAGTTAAATCAAGAGCACAATAAATTAAAAGAATTATTAAAAACAACAGAAGAGATTGCAAACAAAGACTATTTAACTGGTGCGTATAATCGCTACTTTTTTTATGGTAGTGCTAAACGAAGTTTTTTAAGAGCCAAACGAGATAATACCTCTTTGGCAATAGCAATTTTGGATATAGATAAGTTTAAACAGATAAATGATACATATGGACACGATATTGGAGATTTAGCACTTATTGAGGTATCAAATATTATTAAAAACTCTCTAAGAGCGTCTGATTTGTATGCTAGATTTGGTGGAGAGGAGTTTTGTATATTGCTTGAGCATGTATCGTATGAGGACACTAAGTCTATTTTTGAAAAAATGAGAGACAAGTTTGAAAAAAATAGCATAAAAATAGATCACACATCAATACCATGTACAGTATCAATAGGCGTATATTATGGACTTGGTGATTCGCTAGAGCAAATGATAACAAAAGCAGATAAACTTCTTTATAAAGCAAAAAATAGTGGACGAAATCAGATAAAAATTGACTCTTAAGATTTTTCATATATACTTCTTAAACTTTTTATGAAAGGATAATATGAAAAATCTTCAAATAGCACTACTTACAAACAAAATCTCAAAACTGTTTGGATTATTGGCTCAAAAAGAGTTTCCTCCTATAGTTCAAAATATCTTAAATAATCTATATGTAAAAATTACTGGAGTTGATTTGAGTGAATTTCATTCGGCTAAATACTATAAAAGCTTAAATGCTCTTTTTACTAGAGAGTTACTAAAGCCTAGAGAGTTTTCCAATGATTCAAAAGATATCATATCTCCAAGTGATTCTCTTGTTAGTGAATTTGGTGATCTACATGATAATAGAGCACTTCAAATTAAAGGTTTTGGCTATAGTGTAGATGAGCTTTTGACTACACATATTCAAGAGGAAAATTTAAATAAAATCAAAAATGGTAAATTTATAAACTTTTATCTATCTCCAAAAGATTATCATAGATATCATGTAGCACTCAATATGAAAGTTACCAAAGCTATTCATGTACCAGGTCTTTTATATCCAGTGAATTTTAAATATCTCAAAAAGGTACAAAATCTTTTTGTAAAAAATGAGAGAGTAATTTTAGAGTGTTTTAGTGATGAGGGCAGGGTATTTTACATGATATTGGTTGGTGCTTTAAATGTGGGAAAAATGACTCTTAGTTTTGATGATAGGATCGAGACAAATAGCGATACAAAAAAGATACAAGTTTATGAATATGAAGATCTGTATCTTCAAAAAGGAGATGAGCTTGGAATGTTTAAAATGGGCTCAACTGTTGTGATGATTTTTGAAAAAGATTTTGTAAAGCTTAAATGTAAACTAATGCAAAAGGTAAGCTTTGGTGATACAATCGCTACAAAGGTTTAACCTTTGTAGCTTAACTTTAGCAAGAGAATGTTGATTGAAATTCAAATGCAGTTGGTCTTGCCTCATCTGGGAATACTTGTGTTTCAAACTTATACGCTTGATAAGTATCTAAAAATAGATCGCTCATAACAGGTTTTAGATAATCATTATCAGCTATCATAGCCTCAAGTGCTTCTCTTAGAGTGTGTGGAAGTTGAGGAATTCCTTTTTCTCTAATTTCATCTAGCGTTAATTCAAATAGATCTTCATCCATTGGACCTACTGGTTCATACTTGTTTTTAATACCATCAAGTCCAGCCAATAACATTGCTGTGAATGCAAGATATGGGCATGAGGTAGAGTCAGGAAATCTAAACTCAGTTCTAACAGCTTTTTCACCTGAACCGTAAGGAATTCTACAACTTGCACTTCTATTTTGAGAAGAGTAGGTCAAAATTGAAGGTGCTTCAAATCCTGGAATCAATCTTTTATAAGAGTTTGTTGAAGCATTTGTAAATGCTGCTACACTTTTTGCGTGTTTAAATATTCCGCCTATATAGTGTCTTGCAGTATCACTCAATTTTCCATAAGTATCCTCTCCACCATAAAATAGGTTTTTACCATCTTTCCAAATAGATTGGTGAGTGTGCATACCATTACCGTTATCACCATATAAAGGTTTTGGCATAAATGTTGCAGTTTTGCCATTTAAATGAGCTACCATTTTAATAACATATTTAAGCTTTTGTACATTATCAGCAGCTTCTACAAGTGTACCAAACTTAACACCTATTTCACCTTGTGCTTGTGCAACTTCGTGGTGAGCTAGAGTAACTTCAAGTCCAACTTGCTCTAACACTTGCATCATTTCAGCTCTTAGATCTACCATAGAGTCAGTTGGTTGCACTGGAAAATATCCACCTTTTGTTCTTGGTCTATGACCTATGTTGTAATCATCCTCATATTTGGTGCTATCATTCCACTCACCCTCATATGAATCAACTCTAAAGCCAGATTCATTGATACCAGTAGTAATTTGAACATCATCAAAGATGAAAAATTCATTTTCAGGTCCAAAATAGGCTACATCACCAATTCCACTTTCATTTAAATACTCTAAAGCTTTTTTTGCGATACTTCTAGGACACTTTTCATATAATTCACCTTTATATATGTCAAAAACATCACAAAATACAACAACTGTAGGATCTGCCGTGAAGGGATCTAAAAATGCAGTCTCAACATCAGGTTTTAAAATCATATCAGATTTATTGATAGGCTGCCAAGCTTCGATAGATGAGCCATCAAATGGCATTCCGTTTTCTAAGTTATCTTCATTTACTGCACTTAACATATATGTCAAGTGATGCCAAGCACCTTTAATATCTGTAAATCTAAGATCTACAAATTTTACTTCGTTTTCTTCACAAAATTGAAAAAACTCTTTTGTGTTGTTGACAAACTTTCCCATACTACTACTCCTATTAAAATTTAAATAGTTGTTATTGTATCTAAAACAAAGAAAGAGCTACATGATATGACTGATTAAAATTTAATCAATCTATACTCTTTTTGTTCAAAAATAGCACATTTATCATATCCAAACTCTTTTGCTAGAGATTTTAGCTCATCCGATCTATAACCAACTTGCTCTGGTTTATGAGCGTCTGAGCCAAAAGTTATAGGAATATTTAAATTAGCCATCTCTTGTAAAAGTAGTTTTGATGGATAGGCTTCAGCTATTGGTTTTCTATATCCAGAACTATTTAATTCAACTACCATATCTGCTTTTTTAATAGCTTTTAACGCATTTTTTGCAACTATTCTGATATCTTTTTTGGGTAAAAACTTAAATACTTTGATAAGATCAAGATGTCCTACTATTTCAAAAAGCTCACTCTTTGCCATCTCCTCTATAGCATCAAAATACTCTTGCCAGATTTGATCTATATCTTTGTGTTTATAATCTCTAATAAATTCAGGATTATCAAATCCCCACTTATTTATAAAATGAACTGAACCTATAAGATAATCAACTTTTGCATTTAAGACTCTATCGTCTATATATCCTTTGATATAATCTACCTCATATCCTAATAAAATCTCTATTTGTGAGCTATAATCTCTTTTTACTTTTAGTATCATATCTTCATATAAGCTCATCTGTTCAAAGCTCATTCTATATGCTTGATCAAAATTCATAGGAGCATGATCACTAAATCCAAAATATTTTGTTTTACACTCTATAGCTTGTTCAATATATTCAAAAACTTCACCCTCAGCATGATTGCAAAGCTTTGTATGATTATGTAAATCTACTATCATTTAAATTTTCCTAAAAAGTGTCGATATAAATTTAAATGCCAATAATATCATAAAAACTTATATAGGAGAAGTCATGACTCAAGAAGAATTGGATGCTTTGATGGCTGGAGATTTGGATGAAGAGACATTAACAGACCAAGAGCCGCAAAAAGAAGACGCTAAATTCTCTAGTGCTAATGAAGAAGAATCAATAGATGCAAAAAATTATAAAGTCAATGCTGAAGGATATTGGCCTCCGCCTCCGCCAACAAGTGATCATCAGGTTGTAAACCAACTAGATACCGTTACAAAAGACTCTGAAAAAAAAGCATCTGAAATTTTTGATAAATTAGAAGGCATCAATGAATATATACTCAATTCAGAAGAGAATATAAACCTATTGGTTGAGACTATAAAAAATAATATTAATCTTTTTGAAAAATTGACAAATAACTTTACAACTATTGAAACTTTTAAAAAAGCACTACAACAAAACCAAGATGCTTTACAAAAAGCAGAAGAGATCATTTCAGATTTACAAATGAGTAGTGATGAAATTATGATGATTATGGATATCATGCAGTATCAAGATATCCATAGACAAAAGATAGAAAGAGTTATAAATGTAATGAGAGCATTAACAAAATATATGAATGGTCTTTTTGAATCAAGTATAGATGACTCAAAAAGAGTAAGTTCAGCAACACATCTTGAGGGTGATGATACAGAAGATGTAGTTGCAAATGATGATATAGAAGCTCTTATAGCCCAATTTGGCAAATAAGATTTTAAAGCAGATACTCTAAAAGTATCTGCTCTTTATTATTTAAATTTAATTGGTTTGACAAATTTTAAATATAGCATAGGAAGTATTACTAGTGTTAAAATTGTAGAGCTTATTAAACCATTGATAACAACAATAGCAAGTGGTTTTTGGATCTCTGATCCAGGACCAGAGGCAAACAGTAGTGGTAATAGTCCAAAAGCTGCGATTGTAGCAGTCATAAGGACAGGACGAAATCTTTTAATTGTTCCTTTTATCACTGCATCTTTTATTGTATGACCTTGATCAATCAAATAATTAAAATAATTAACCAAAACAACACCATTTAATACGGCAATTCCTAATAGTGCTATAAATCCAACAGATGCAGGAACTGAAAGGTATTCTCCACTAAAATAGAGTCCAATAAATCCACCAATAAGTGCTAATGGTATATTTACAAGTACCAAAATTGCTTGAGTGATTGATCCAAATGAAACAAAAAGTAAAATAAAAATCATAAACAGAGATAAAGGAATGATAAGCATCAGTTTTGAAGCTGCTCTTTGTTGATTTTCAAACTCTCCACCATAAGTTATATAATACCCTGCTGGTAATTTTACTGTTTTGGCTATTTTGGCTTTTACCTCTTCAACAAATCCTACCAAATCACGATCTTTGATGTTACTTTGTACAACAGTTTTTCGATATCCATTTTCATGTTCTATCTGTATTGGTCCTTCACTAGCATGAAAACTAACTAAGTTTTGTAAAGGAATACTTTTTCCATTTGGAAGTAGATAGTATAGATCTTTAATTGATGCAAGAGAGTTTTGATAAATTTTGTCTCCTTTTACAATTAGGTTTATTCTTCGCATCTCCTCTTGCACAATACCTACTTTAACTCCAGAAATAAGTGTTTTAAGGTAATCATTAAGCTCTTTTTCGCTCACACCATGATAACCCATCTGTTGATAGTTAAACTTTAATTCATAATACTCAACACCTTCATTAGCTTTTTTATAAACATCGCTACTGCCTTTTGTATTTTCAAGTATATGTTTAATTTCATTTGCAATGCGTTCTAATTCATCACTATTACTTCCAAAAATATCGATTGCCAAATCTCCTCGTACACCTGTAAGCATCTCAGAAACTCTCATCTCAATAGGTTGTGTAAAGACAAATTCAACACCTGGAAATCCTTCCATAGTGGCTCTTATTTGATCTGTAAGCCACTCTTTTGAAGGCTTTCTCCACTCTTTTATAGGTTTTAGTCGTAAGAAAGTGTCAGTATCATTAAGACTCATTGGATCCAATCCAATCTCATCAGTTCCAGTTCTTGCGATTATTGCATCTATTTCAGGAATGTCTGCTAATAGTTTTTGTTGAATTTTATTATTAAGTATTATACTCTCTTCTAAACTAATAGATGGTAGTGATTCAATTTGTACCAAAAGATCACCCTCATCCATTGTAGGCATAAAAGTACTACCTGTTTTGTACGCAAAAAATAGTGAAGTTACAAACAAAAGTGCAACAGCACTAAAGACTATTTTAGTATGTTTGATAGCAAAATCAAGAGATGGTCTAAACCACTTTAATAGTTGCTTTATAACCCATGATTCACGATCTGGTCTAATTTTAAGTATAAATGAGCTAAGTACTGGTATCAATGTCAATGCTAAAATAAGAGAGCTAAAAAGTGCAAATACTATACTAAGTACTACAGGTTTAAATAGTTTTCCCTCTAACCCTTCTAGTGAGAGAAGAGGCATAAATACGATTATGATAATAAGAACCCCTGTAATGATAGGTTGAGCCATATCTACAGCAGCTTGATAGATGATCTTAAGTTTATTTTTGGATCTATTTTTGGCATTTCCAAGCTCTGCTGTTATATGCTCTACCATGACTACAGCAGAATCCACCAAAATTCCTATGGCTATTGCCAATCCTCCTAAACTCATTAAGTTTGCACTTAATCCAAAATATTGCATTGCGATAAAACTCATCAAAAGTGCAAATGGAAGTATCAAAGCAACACTAATGGCTGAAGCAACATTTCCAAGCAGTACCAATAATATTACCATAATTAAGATAATTGCCTCAAATAGTGCACTCTTAATAGTATCAGTGGCTAAATTTATAAGTGTTGAACGATCATAAAATATATCGATTGTTGTACCTTCAGGAAGTAGTGAGCCGATCTCTTTAAGTTGCTCTTTTACTGCTTCTAATACCTCTAGCGTATTAATTCCTTTAAGTCCTAATACAATGCCTTGTACAGTTTCACCTTTCCCATCTCTGGTTGAAAAACCTGCACGAGTAAGATGTCCAAAATGGACACTTGCAACATCTGCTATTGTAATTACCTTTCCATCTATTGTAGCTACAGTGCGTTTTTTAATATCTTCTATATTTTTAATCTGTCCAACACTTCTTACAAGAATACTCTCTGCACCTTGTGTGATTCGTCCAATTCCATCATTGCTATTATTCTGTTTTAGTGTTTTAAATATATCATCAAGTGTGAGATTATAAGCTCTTAATTTTGTCAAATCTGGTGTTACTTCATAAACTTTTACTTTTCCGCCAAGTGCATTAATCTCTGCAACACCATTTATTGAGCGAAGTTTTGGAGCAATAACCCAGTCTAAAAGAGAACGCTTTTGGGTTAAATTTAGAGTATCAGATTCGATAGTGAACATAAGAATTTCACTCAAAGGTGTACTAATAGGGGCAAGTCCACCTTCTAAGTTTTGTGGCAATTTATCCATAATACCTGTTAATCTTTCACTTACTTGTTGTCTAGCCCAATATATATCTGTACCCTCATCAAAATCGATAGTAATATCACATAACCCATATTTTGCGATTGAACGCATAACTCCACCACCAGGAATTCCTACCAACTCTCTTTCAATTGGTATTACTACTTGAGACTCCATTTCTGAAGGGGTCATTCCACTGGCTTTAAGTATGATTTTTACTTGTACTGGTGAAATTTCTGGAAATGCATCGATGGGTAACTCTTTATACGATTTTATTCCAAATCCAAGTATTATGAGTGCAATTAGTATAACAAAAAGCCTTTGAGATAAGGCATATGAGATAATTTTTTTCATTTTAGTTACCTATCATACTTTTTAGTGCTGCAAGTGAAGTTATAGCAATTGGTGCATTTAATCTCTCATCTGGAGCAATATAATAGACTTTGTCATCTTCTGCTAATACATCTACTATTACACTTTTATAGCCATTTGTCTCCTTAACAAATACTATATATTTATTATCACTTTTGACTACAGCTTTTTTATCCACAATAAGTGAAGGTTTTTTTATGATAACTTGCCCAATATCCCTAAATCCTGATAAAAGTTTTGCACTATCTGGCAAGGCAAATCTTACATGAATGGTTTGATTTTGACTGTTAATTACTGGAGACAATTGCAATACTTTACATATATAAGATTTATTATCTATTTTGATTGTTATCGATTTTTCAGATTGAAGGCTCTTAATAGCACTTAATGGGATATCACTCTCTAGCCACATAGCACCTTGTTCTTGAATTATCATAAGTGGAGATGAAGCATTAATGCTTTTACCAACTTGTACATTTAACTCTATAATAGCACCATTTGTTTGTGCTCTTATAGGTAAGTTCTGTTTTATCTTTAAAGCAGTTATAATCTCTTTAATGATATTTTTATTTGCACCATATGCACTTAATACCGCTTTAGAAGCTGAGAGTTTTGCTCTATTGTTTTGTACAATTGCATTAATACTTACACACTCTTTTTGTGGAATAATACCCTCTTGACATAGTCTATTTTTTCTATTTGCAATTGATTGACTCTCTTTTAATTTAATTACATTAGAGATTGCCTCTGTTTGAGCATTAATCCAAGCAGCACCACTTACCTCTGCAAGAAGAGTACCTTTTTTTATGTTTTGATATAAAGCTACATATAGTTTTGTTACTTGTGCTTCAAATGCCAGTGTAACAGCACGGAAAAGATTTGGTGGTGTTGTTACCTCCATCATGAATTTTCCAAGAGGAAGTGTGTCTGATTTTTCAACCATTTGTGTTTTGATTTGCCAATTTTTCTCTTGCTCTGTTGTTAATTTAATCTCATTTGCTTTAAGTGCAAATATTGTGATTATTAATAGTAGTAAACTTCTCATTCTATCTCCTTTATTTCTGCCACTGTATAGAGTTCAAACAGTGTTGTATAATATGTTTTTTTATGCTCAATTAATCTCTCTTGTAGTTGCCAAAGTTTCTGTTTATTTAAAAGATACTCTACAACTGAAATTTCTCCAAATTGATAGCTTTTTTCAAGAAGAGGTAAGAGATTGGTTTTAAAAGATTGAATATTCTCTGATGTCATGATAATCAGATTCTTCTCATTTTCTAACTTTGATGTAAGTTGTTTAAACCTTCTATTTTTTTCTATTAGTATATGCTGTTTTTGAAGTTTGAGTGCCTCTTGTTGATGTAAAGCACTTATTTTTTTATATTTATCAGATTTTGAACTAAAAGATAGTGGTAGTGATATGCCAACTCTGTATCGTTTCATATCTATCTCTTTATCAAATCCTACTGAAAGATCTATAGATTCAAAATTTCTACTATAGAGGTTTACACTCTTTTTAGCACCCAAAATTTGTTTATCTATAGCTTCAGTTGAGAGAGAAAATATCTTAGTGCTATCATTTTGATTAAACACCATTGGATGTAAATCTTTACATGATAACTCTTTTTTATCGTTGGATAGATTGACTGCGTCAAATAGTGTCTGTTTTAAGATACTCTCTTTAGCTTTAAAATTTTCCAGCTTTTGTTTTAAGTCAGCTTTTTCGATCTCTAATTGCAAAAGCTCTTTTTTAGAGATTTCATTATAGTCGTAAGCTTTAAGTTTTTTGGCATAAAGCTTCTTAAACTCATTGTAAGACTGTTCAAAAATTGCTCTTTGCTCTTGCATCAAACAGCTTTTGTGATAGTTGGCTTTAATAGAGTTAAAAAAAGATAATAGCTTTTTTTCAAGCTCTAATGACTCTGCTTGAAAATTAAGATTTGCAATATCTAAGCTTTGTGATCTTTGATTGCCTAAAAGAAAGGTTTTACTTATTTGTGTATTATATTCAAACTCTTTGTCTGATCCATCTGGATTTGCTTGTGCACCATCTACAAATAAGACTAGAGGGTTTGAAGCATATTGTGATCTCATTTTAGCTTTATTTGCTAAATTTTGTTCCTTAATAGAGAGATAAAGGGGATGATTGCTTTGTAAAACCTCTTCGATCTTTTTGAGTGTTAATGGTGAAGCTATCGCAATAGAAATAAAAAGTGATAAAAAAAGAAAACTTTTCATCTATCGATCCTTTGTTTGCAAAAGTACTAAATTTTTTATAGTAAAATTAATAGTATTTGTTTTTTTTAATGTACCAATTGGTACAAATACAGTTGTATATAAATATTTCATAATAAACCTCTTTATTAAATTTTAATTAAATAGTTAAATCTTATATAGATTTTGTATATTTGTATAAATGAGAAAAAAGTTATACTATAGGAGGTCGATAAAGCTTATACTGTAGTAGCGATGAGAAGATATTAGATACATCATAAGATACCCAATTTTTTATATGTAGCTCATGAATAAGAGTGGAATTTGAGTGATCTGTATTCATCAGTACTTGGTGTATCAATTCATGTAAAACAGAAGCATCACATAAAGCTATTTTTTCAATTTTGTGCATATATAACTCTGTTTGTGTATCAGAATCAATATACCCAACTATTAAGTCATGCATTGCCATAGCAACAAATATACTTAAAAGTAATTTTAATATAAGTTTTTTTGTTTTCATGAGTGCGATTATATACTATACAATATTATATTTTACTTAATAATTTTTTTCTACTATTTTTTTTGGTATTGCTTACTAGAAGAATTAGCTACAAACAAACTTTTTATGTTTTTGGATATTGATAAATTATATTAAATTAATGTGCAATGAGTGTGCAAAATAGTTAAAAAGTGGGTTTATACAACTGGTTTTCTAGTAATTATGAAATGGTAACACAAATCTATACTTCAAATGGAAGTGCGGATCTGTATAACACAGTAACTTTTAATCGTAGAAATTATTAAAATAGTGCTATAAATATAAAGGCTTATGCCTTTATATTTATCGAATTAAATATTTTATATTTACTAAAAATATCTACTGCAAGTTGAGCTTGAGGCTTATACTCTATAGCCGGCTTTACAATATCTTCATAACTATTTCTACCACGAATAAAACTAGGATTTAGTTTGTTAAACTTTGTATCCACAATAT
>JALWLB010000104.1 GCA_027081145.1 Campylobacterales bacterium | reverse complement strand
GAATGTTCAGGGTTTGCCTTTTGCCTTTTTTATTAGCTAAAAGTCAAAAGCTAAACCCTACTCCCAATAAAATACCAAAAAACTAGTACGCCTATTGAATTTTTCGTACGATTGGTGTATAATTTGGAATAAAAGCAAAGATCTTGAGGGTTTCATATCTTGCCCGTTAGGGCAAAGCACAAGTTGGAGGAATTTTTGTTGAAATTTATTTCCAACAAAAAGGAGATTATTAGGTGAAACTAAAAGAATTTAAAAATATAGATAATTATGTTTTTTATCTTGTATTTGAAAATGGTGTACATGGGGAGGTAGATTTGAAAGAGATGATATCACAATATGTTATACCACAAGAAACCAGTAGTGCTTTTTTAAATAAAAGTTTAATGATAATATAGTTGATATGGAGCCTAAAACTCTTTATGCGTTTTTTCTAAAAAATAAAATTGTTAATAAACAAATGGTTTCTTGACTAAGAGTGAGGGATATTTAAAATGTTAAATGAGATCAAAAAACCAATCAGACTCTACCCAGATGAAAAAAAAGCACTTTTTGATGCTATCAAAGATGTTGATGGAGAGGTTTATATATTTGGAAGTCGTACATATCCTGATAAAAAAGGTGGCGATATAGATATTTTGATATACTCTAAACAAAATCCCTTAAAACTTTCTCAAGAAATTTCAATCAAATTTTTTAACGAACTTGATAGTAAACTTGATGTGGTAGTATTTGATAAATCAAATATAACAAAAGAGCAAAAAGCTTTTATAAAAACTCTCAACCTCATAAGGATAAAGTAATGGATAGTAAAAAATATGATGATTATATAAAAATACTAAAAGAAAAACTAGATCGCTCTTTTATGCTTATAGAGGCATCTTTAGATGGATTACAAGCTTATGATCCAAGTATAATTTATACACCAAAAGAGTTAGAGCCGTATGATGCTCTTGCTGATAGATTTATAAGATGTGTAGAGATTTTTATAAAATATTTTAAAGCCTATGAATATAAAAATTTTGCATACAAATCACTCACACTTCGAGATGGATTAAATGTAATGGAAAAAGTTGGATTGATTAGTGATGTTACAATTTGGCTAAAAATGAGAGACATAAGAAATCGTATAGTACATGATTATCTACCTGAACAGACTAAAGAGATGTTTGACTCTATCATGAATGATTTTTTTACAGAGTTAAAATTTTGCAAAAAAAATATCGAAAAATCATTTTAGCAAGTAATCACACATGATGAAGTAGGGTTTGCCTTTTGCCTTTTTTATTAGCTAAAAGTCAAAAGTTAAACCCTACTTCCCAATAAAATACCAAAAAACTAGTACGCCTATTGAATTTTTCGTACGATTGGTGTATAATTTGGAATAAAATAAAAAAAGGAGTTGCTATGACTGTTACTCCATCTAAATTAAGAGAAGATATTTATAATATTTTAGATCTTGTTTTAGAAAAAGGTGAAGTAGTTGAGGTAAAAAGAAAAGGAGAAATTATCAAAATAATACCTCCTCAAAAAAGGAGTAAACTCTCAAGACTCATCTCTCATCCAAATGTTGTAGTAGGTGATAGTGATGATCTTATTAGCATAGACTGGAGTAAAGAGTGGAAGCCATTTATATAGATACACATGTAGCAGTATGGCTTTTTCAAAATGATCTTACCAAATTTTCAAAAAAGGCATTAAGGCTAATGGAGAAACATGATTTGCTTATTTCTCCTATGGCAATTATGGAGTTGGGGTTTTTATATGAGATAGGAAGAGTAACTTATAAGCCTTTAGAAATATTATCCGAACTTAACCAAACGATAGATTTAAAAGTGTGTGAAGAAAAATTTATACATTCTGTTTATCAAAGTATCAATATAACATGGACAAAGAATCCCTTTGATAGGCTAATAGTAGCAAATGCTAGTTTTAACAATGCAATACTGATCAGTAAAGATAAAAATATTTTGGATCATTATGATAAAACTGTTTGCTAATGTAGCAAAATAAAACTAATGTTGGTATAATACCACTTCAAAAATTTACACATGGAAATAAATCTTGAAAAACTTAATAATAGTAGAGTCACCCACAAAAGCAAAAACTATAAAAAATTTCTTAGGAAAAGATTATGAAGTTATAGCTTCTAAAGGGCATATTAGAGATCTGCCAAAGAGTTCATTTGGCATAAAAATAGAAGATAATAAGTTTATACCAGAATATAGAGTATCCAAAGATCACTCCAAAATAGTCAAAGAGATAAAAGAGTTGGCAAAAAAGAGTGATCGTATATTTATCGCAACAGATGAGGATCGAGAAGGAGAGGCTATAGGATATCATATCGCAATGGCTATAAAAGAGGATCCAAACAAAATACCAAGAATTGTCTTTCACGAAATCACAAAAACAGCAATTAGCAACTCACTAAAAAATCCAAGAGTTATAGATCAAAATAGTGTCAATGCTCAACAAGCTAGAAGATTATTGGATCGTATAGTTGGTTATAAACTCTCTCCACTAATCGCTTCAAAAATTCAAAGAGGTTTAAGTGCTGGTAGAGTACAAAGCTCTGCTCTTAAAATTTTAGTAGATAGAGAAAGAGAGATCAAAGCTTTTATACCAGTTGAATACTGGTCGATAGATGCTATTTTTAATGATACTATAGAGTCATCTTTAATAGAGTTTGAAAATGAGAAAATCTCAAAAATGACAATTTCTGAATCTAAAAAAGCAAATTATATAAAAGATAAATTGCAAAATGAAACCTTTATGGTCTCTAAAATAGAAAAAAAACAGAGAAGAACAACAACCTTGGCACCATTTATGACCTCTACCTTACAACAAAGTGCATCTTCTAAACTTGGCTTTAGCCCACGAAGAACTATGATGATAGCTCAAACTCTTTATGAAGGGGTAAAAACTGATCAAGGTGTAAGTGGAATTATAACCTACATGAGAACAGATAGTTTAAATGTAGCAGATGAAGCAATAGAAAGTGCAAGAGAATTGATAAAAGAAAATTTTGGTCAAAAGTATCTTCCAGCTAAACCAAAATATTACAAATCAAAATCAAAATCAGCCCAAGAAGCTCACGAAGCGATTCGTCCTACTATATTGTCATTTACTCCACAAATTGCAAAAAGCTTTCTAAAGCCAGATGAGTTAAAACTATATACACTAATATATAATAGATTTATAGCTTCACAAATGAATGATGCAATTTTTGAGCTTCAATCTATCATCTTTGAATCTCCAAGCTCTAAATTCAAAGCAACTGGAAGAAAGCTTATATTTGATGGATTTTATAAGATTATGGGTAGTGATGATAAAGATAAGCTATTACCAGAATTAAAAGAAGGTGATGATGCAAAACTTAGTAAACTTGAAGCCAATCAACACTTTACTGAGCCACCTCCAAGATATAGCGAAGCGAGTCTTATAAAAACATTAGAGAGTCTTGGTATTGGAAGACCTTCTACTTATGCTCCTACTATATCTATACTAAGTGCTAGAAAATATATAGAGATAGAAAAAAAACAGTTAATCCCTCAAGAGATTGCATTTCAAGTTATAGAGATGTTAGAAAAACATTTTGAGGAGATTGTAGATAGTAATTTTACTTCCAAAATGGAAGAGACTTTAGATGAAATAGCTGAGGGCAACAAAGATTGGCAAAAAGTTCTTTTAGAATTTTATGAACCTTTTATGAAAAAAATTACCAGCGGTAAAGAGAATATCAAAAGTCAAAAAGTTGCAATCCCAACAGGTGAAAACTGTCCAAAATGTAACTCTGAACTTGTTAAAAGAAAGGGGCGATTTGGAGAGTTTATAGCATGTAGTGGCTTTCCAAAATGTAAATATACTCAAAACACTTCATCTAGTAAAGATACAAAAAAAGAGTTAATAAAACTTCAGGTAAAATGTCCAGAGTGTGGTGGTGATATAGTTGAGCGAAAATCAAGAAGAGGTAAATTTTATGGTTGTTCAAACTATCCAAAGTGTAAATTTGTATCAACTTATGAGCCAACAGATAAAAAGTGCACCAAAAACGAGTGTAATGGTATAATGGCAAAAAGAACTTTTAGAAAAAAAGATATTTTTGAATGTATCAGTTGTAAAGAGAGAGTAGATGCAACCTAAAGAGATATTTTTATGTGCAATTTGTAACATTTCAAGTGGTAGTTGCAAAGAAGATTGCAAATTTTGTACCCAAAGTATCAAACATAGAGCCAGCATAGAGCACTACAAACAAAAAGATATAAATCTAATTGTAGATGAAGCTAAAAAAGCTTATAAAAATAAAGCTTTGGGATTTTGTTTGGTAACTGCTGGAAAAGAGCTTGATGATGCAAAATTGGAATTTGTCTGTAAGGCTACTAAAGCTGTTAAAAAAGAGGTTCCAAATCTACACATCATAGCTTGTAATGGCATAGCAACACTTGAAAGGTTAAAAGAGCTTAAAAAAAGTGGAGTTGATATCTATAATCATAACTTAGAAACTTCTAAAGAGTATTATCAAAATATCTGTACGACTATGGATTGGGATGAGAGGTATGAGACCTGCCAAAGAGTCAAAGAGGCAAATTTAGAGCTTTGTAGTGGAGGAATATTTGGCATAGGAGAGAGCAAAGCAGATAGAGTCTCTTTTGTTAAAAGTTTAAAATCACTCAACCCAACAACTCTATCAATCAACTTTTTTCACCCTGATAGTGCCTTAAATTTAAACCAAAATACTTTAGATGTTGATATAGCACTTGATATCATCAGATATCTAAAAAGAGAAATCCAAAATTCAAGAGTTATGATAGCTGGTGGCAGAGAAGTGACCTTTAAAAATAGAGTTGGTGAAATTTTTGAAGCTGGAGTTGATGCTATTGTAGTTGGTGATTATCTTACCAAAGGTGGAGATGAACCAGATAAAGATATCCAAATGCTCCAATCGCTTGGATTAAAAATAGCACAAAATTGTTAAAATGAGCAATGAGATATCTATCATAATTACTCTTTCAGTAATTATATTTATATCTCCATATCTTGCAAAAATATTTAAAATTCCAACAACCCCTATAGAGATAGTTCTAGGATCACTTGCTGGTTATTTTGGATTTATACTAGATAATGGTCTTTTTCATCTTATAGCTGAGATTGGATTTTTTTATCTAATGTTTTTAGCTGGTACTGAAGTAAATTTAAAAGTACTTCTAAATATGCAAAAAGATACTCTCAAAAAATCGATCATCTATATATCAATGTTATATGTTTTAGCTTTTATATTTAGTAGATTTTTTCATTTTGGAGATATTTTTATAGTTATCATGCCTTTGATATCTGTGGGTCTTATATTAACCCTTTTTAAAGAGTATGGCAAAGATAATCTATGGTTAAACCTCTCTATGAGTGTAGGAACTTTGGGAGAGGTTGTTAGTATCATGGCACTAACTTTGGTTGGAGCTATGTTAGAGCATGGTATTGGAGTTGAACTATATAAAGCTCTTGGATACTTGGCACTATTTTTAATAGCCATGGGCTTTTTGTTTAAATTTTTAAGAGTTATTTTTTGGTGGTATCCTGAACTTAAAACGCTTTTAGTCCCAATAAATTATGATAAAGATGAAAAAGATATACGATTATCAATGGCTCTATTTTTTCTGATGATTGCTGTTATGCTTTTACTAAATCTTGAAATCGCATTTGGAGCTTTTATAGCTGGTATGTTTATTGCAACATTTTTTGAATATAAAGAGGAGTTACCTCATAAACTCTCATCATTTGGTTTTGGATTTTTAGTTCCAATATTTTTTGTCTATATAGGATCAACTTTTAAACTAGAATCACTTTTGATCTCTGGTCTTATTGAGACTGCACTTATTATAACTTTTTCTATGATAGGTATTAGGATTTTTGCATCATTGATCTTTTATAGATACTTAGGTTTGAAACAGATGCTTTTATTTGCACTATCTCACTCGATGCCACTAACACTTCTCATTGCCATAGCAACTCTTGCTTATCAAAATAACAATATAGATCAATTTCACTATTATGGATTTATTTTGGCAAGTCTGTTTCAAGTTATCATAACTATGATTTGCATCAAATTTATAAATAGAATAAAAAGTACTCAAAATGCTACATGATATCATGTAACAAAAAAAATTGATTTTCTTAGCCACTTATGGCATAATATACTATTCATCACAATCTAAGGTTTATATTATGAGTAAGTTACATTTATTAGATAAGGCAAAAAAGAGAAAAAAAGAGGCAAAAATGACACTTGAAAATATTGCTAAACTTGCAAATCTTAGCAATAGAACAGTTACAAGATTTTTTAGTGGAAAAGATATTAAACTTAGTAGTGCTGAGAAAATAACAAATGTATTAGGTTTAGATTTAGCAGGAAATGAGATATTAGATGTAAAAACACTCAAAGAAAAAAGAGCAAAAGAAAAAGCCACATATATAGTTTCACTAGTTCAAGATACATCATCACTAGAAAAACAGGGTTTAAAAAGTAGTGATATTAATATATTGATACAAGAGACAAAAAAAGAGTTCTTAATTGGCAAATATCAAAAAACTCTATGGCTCAATTAATTATAAAAATATGAATAATAAAACACAAATTAAGGGAGCTACTTATAATGATGATATATCAGGTTTAAAACTTGACACATCAAAAACATACACTTTAGAAGATATATATTTTTATGAAGCAAAAAATATCACAAAAGCTACATTAAAATATTTTTCCACTTCACCTAGTAAAAAAATAGCTCCTTTTACCTACCAATGGTTTTTACAATTACACTATGAAATGTTTGGTGATGTTTGGAAATGGGCAGGTAAAATACGACAAGTTGAATTAAGCATAGGAGTTAAAGCATATTTGATAAACATAGAGCTAAAAAAACTGATAGATGATTTAGAATTTTGGGAACAAAATAAAAGTTTTGACTTGATTGAAATAGCTTCAAGACTACATCATAGAGCTGTGCAAATTCATCCCTTTTTAAACGGTAATGGTAGATACTCAAGAATGTTAGCAAATATTTATCTAAAACAAAACGCTTTAGAGCCTACCAAGTGGAATGAAAACCTACTTGCAAAAGAAAATCCCCATCGAAACGACTACATTCAAGCCTTAAAAAAAGCAGATGATGGAGATTATACAGATTTGATAAAAATGCAAAGTAACATTTTTACTACATGATATCATGTAGCAAATTTCATATCAATTTTAACAAATATCCATACTTTCTTTTTAACAATTTATACTTATAGTGACCATCTAACTCTATAGTTGCTCTATAAAACTTTTTATGACTTCCTAGTGTTATTTTTTTGACAGGTAAATTTTTAAACTTTTGAGTTTTTGTAAAAAATGAGTTATCTCTTTGAAAATCTACTATAATTTTATAAGGTCTTGAACTAGATAATACTCTTAGATTTTTATCTTTTGTTATAAGTTTTATACTATTATCTTCTATCTTAATATTAAAAAACTTTTTAAATGCAATATATTTTGAACTTTGTCTATTTTTAGAAGTTTTTTTTGGCTGATCTTGTGATATTATAATATCTTGTTTCCAATTTATCTTTTTATTTATAGCTACCTTTTCACTAGTCATTGAACCATTTACATTTTGATACATCAAAGTAACAAAACTCAAAACTCTCGCACTACTTGGTGGTTTGATGGCTGTTTTTGTTAATGGTTTTTCACTCTCACCTACATTTGTAGCCTCTTTAGTATCATCATTGATAGATACAAATGGATTATCTCTAGCCAATGCTAGTGTAGTGATTAGTGATAGTAGTAAAATAACTTTTTTCATTGTGTCTCCTCAAGTGGCATTAATATTTTGTACTCTAAATACCTCTTTTGCAATCTTGCATTCTCCTTTTTAAGAAGATAGATCTTTTTGGTTAGCTCTTTGTCCTCTTGTTTTAGATCCAAAAGCACTTCTAATGAGCTTGTACCAAAAAGAGTCTTACCTACAAAAATTCCAATAAGTACTATCAGTACAATTAGCAGTGGATATGCAAAAAGTGAGCCAACTGTTTTATGTTTTCTCTTTTCAAAGTTATCATGTAACAAATCACTACTATAACTACTCATCTTTTAAATAGTTCATTTCCTATATAATCACCAAATCCCAACTCTCTTTGGATAGTTAAAAGTCTATTATATTTTGCAGTTCTCTCGCCTCTTGCGGTTGAGCCTGTTTTAATTTGAGCTGTATTTAGAGCAACGGCAAAATCAGCTATAAAAGCATCTTCACTCTCACCACTTCTATGACTCATTATACATCTATAACCATTTCTTTGAGCAAGTCTTACTGTTGCCATAGTTTCACTAACGCTTCCTATCTGATTTGGCTTAATCAAAATAGCATTTGCCACACCCTCTTGGATACCTTTTTTCAAAATTGCCTCATTTGTTACAAAAAGATCATCACCAACAAGTTGTACCTTGCTACCCAATTTCTTAGTTAAAATCTTCCATCCATCCCAATCATCTTCATCCAATCCATCTTCGATAGATACTATAGGATATTTATCACACAATGACGCATAATAATCAACCAACTCACTTGAGCTAAGAGATCTATTTTCAGATTTTAGCTCATACTTTCCATCTTTAAAAAGTTCGCTACTTGCAACATCAAGTGCCAAAACTATATCAACTCCTGGTTCATATCCTGCATTTCTAATAGCTTTTACTATAACTTCTAGTGGCTCTTCATTATTTTTAAGATTTGGAGCAAAACCACCCTCATCTCCAAGTGCTGTACTTTCACCCATACTCGCAATAATTTTTTTAAGATTGTGATAAACTTCAGTTGCTGCTCTTAAAGCTTCATCAAAACTATCAAAATTTATCGGCATTATCATGTACTCTTGAAAATCAACACTATTATTGGCATGGCTTCCACCATTTATGATATTAAACATTGGAGTTGGCAAAGTTATAGCATTTGCCCCTCCTAAATATTTATAGAGTGGAATATTCAAACTATTTGCACAAGCTCTTGCAACTGCCATCGAAACACCCAAAATCGCATTTGCTCCAAGATTTGAGTAGTTATCACTACCATCTAACTCTTTCATGATAGAGTCAATCTCAGCTTGATTAAATGGATCAAGTCCTACCAATTCATTTGCAATTAGAGTATTTACATTTTCACAAGCTTTTAAAACACCTTTGCCCATATATCTCTCATCACTGTCTCTAAGCTCTAACGCCTCTTTTTTACCTGTACTTGCTCCACTAGGCACAATAGCACTAGCTTTGGTAGCATCACTTAAAATTACTGTTGCTTCAACTGTAGGATTTCCTCTACTATCAAGCACCTCATTAGCATATATCTCATCTATATATATCATGTAGCTTTATCTCCTTTGTCTTTATCTGTAGAATCTTGTATATCATCTATGCCCATAGCATTTTTTATTCCATTTTCTATCTCTTTTGCTAACTCTTTATCCTCTTTTAGCATAGCTTTTACCTTTTCTCTTCCTTGACCTAATTTTTGATCTTTATAGCTAAACCATGCTCCACTCTTATCGATAATATCTAACTTTACTCCATAATCAACCAATTCACCCTCTTTTGAAATACCCTCTCCAAACATTACATCAAATTCAGCTGTCTTAAAAGGAGGTGCTACTTTGTTTTTAACAATTTTTGCTTTTACTCTATTGCCAATACTCTCTTCAGCTTGTTTGAGTGTAGCTACTCTTCTAACATCTATTCTAACTGAAGCATAAAATTTTAAAGCATTTCCACCAGTTGTAGTCTCAGGTGAGCCATACCCCATCATGCCTATTTTCATTCTTATTTGATTTATAAATATAACAGTAGTTCCCATTTTATGCAAAACCCCTGTAAGCTTTCTAAGAGCTTGACTCATAAGTCTTGCTTGAAGTCCTACATGAGTATCACCCATATCACCATCAATTTCTGTTTTAGGAGTTAACGCAGCTACAGAATCTACCACAATCAAATCTATAGCCCCACTTCTAGCTAAAGTTTCAACAATATCCAAAGCCTGTTCGCCATAATCTGGTTGCGAAACAAATAGATTTTCGGTATCAACTCCAAGATTATTTGCATATTTTACATCAAGTGCATGTTCAGCATCAACAAATGCACAAACACCACCTTGTTTTTGAGCTTCAGCTGTAATTTGAAGTGCAAGTGTGGTTTTACCAGAGCTTTCTGGTCCATAAATCTCTATAATTCTTCCTTTTGGAACTCCACCAACACCCAAAGCGATATCAAGTCCAAGAGAACCTGTACTAATAGAGTCTATCGGCTCAATCTCTTTATCTCCAAGCCTAACTAGTGCACCTTTACCAAATGCTTTATCAATCTGTTTGATTGTTAAATCTAATGCTTTTTTCTTATTCTCATCCATAGTTGTTTTCATCCTTCAAAGTTAATTATAGTTATATTTTAGCTAAATTTATGATTTATCATTAAAAAAATTTCAATCTGAAATATCTTTTCTATTTTTTTAGCTCTTCACTTATCTCTTTGATAATTTTTTCACTCTTTTGAGAGATGATACTCTCTCCATAAGCAGCACCACCTTTGGCAATAAACTCTTGTAAATGTTTAATTCGTTGTTTAAGTTTTTGTACATCTTCATTTTCAACTATTGTTTGAGTTTTTGCTTTTAAATCTTGTATCTCTTGTTTTAACTTCTCATTTTCCAATATTAGATCATTATTTAATCCTGCATTGCTATTTTCTCGAAGTAAATGGAGCTCATTTTGCAAAGAGGCTGTCAATTTTTTCTCAATCTCTAACTCTTTGATTAAATCATTTTTGATATTTACCAAATTTTGCACATCTTGTTCTAACTTTTCACATTTGGTTATAAGTTGTGAATTTTCTAAATCTTTTTGATAAATTAACTCTTGATACTCTTGAGTTATAGCATTGAAAAAGCCATCAAGCTGAGTAGAAAAAAATGTCTTTTTTAAAGCAAGTTTTTTTGAAATCTCTTTTAACATTTTTCTACTCCTTTTTTTGACTTTAACAATATTTTTTGGATTATATCATATAATAGGGTAAAATAGTTTAAAAAAGGGGGCTTTTTGAAAATCGTAACCATATCCCACTCTCCAGATGCTGATGATATTTTTATGTTTTATGCTATTAAGTTTGGCTGGGTAGGGCTACATGATATCAAATTTGAAAATATTGCCTTAGATATAGAGACACTAAATGAAAAAGCATTAGAAAATTTTTATGATATTAGTGCTATTAGTTTTGGACTCTATCCTCTTATAAAAGATGAGTATGCTTTATTAAAAACTGCTGTCAGTTTTGGTGATGGATATGGACCAAAATTGATTAAATTAAAAAATAGAAAATTAAAACCAAATTTCAAAGTTGCACTCAGTGGCAAATACACTACAAATGCTATGCTTTTTAAAATAGCCTATCCAAAAGCTAAAATTGTTTATAAAAATTTTTTAGATATTGAAAAAGCTGTACTAGATGGTGAAGTTGATGCTGGAGTTTTGATTCATGAGAGTATTTTAACTTTTGATGAGAGACTTTGTGTTGAAAAAGAGTTATGGGATATTTGGCAAGATTTAGCCAATGAAGATTTACCACTTCCTCTTGGTGGAATGGCTATTAGAAGATCAATCCCAATAACTAGAGCAATAGAGTATGAAGAGATTTTAACAAAAGCTGTCAAAGTTGCTCACAACAATAAAAAGCTATTATCAAATATGCTTCTTCAAAGAGATTTAATACGAGTAGATGAGCAAAAATTGCAAACATATCTAAATTTATATGCAAATGAAACTTCAATATCGATGGATGAAAAACAGTTAAAAGCACTAAATAAACTTTTTATGATAGGATACAGAAATGGTTTTTATGAAAAAGAGATAAAAGTGGAGGACTATTTAGTGCCAAAAGAGTATAAAGATTTTAGGTTTGCATAATGGAAGCTAAACTAATTGGGCTTGGTGTTGAAACATTTAAATTAGCACTCTATCTTTCACTTCCAATGTTACTAGCTGGTTTGATAGCTGGTCTTGTTATAAGTATATTTCAAGCTACTACTCAAATAAATGAGATGACACTATCATTTGTACCAAAAATTATCATAGTAGTAGCTGTGATTATATTTACAATGCCATGGATGATGAATATGATGATAGATTATACAATTGATATATTTAACATGATACCGGATTTTCTATTTTGAAATCATTATCGAAATATAGTGTAGTATTTATCATAGTTATATCTATTTTTGGATGCAAAACAACAAACACCACACCCACACCCACACCCACACCTTCACCCACACCTTCACCCACACCTTCACCCTCACCTTCACCCTCACCTTCACCTTCACCTTCACCTTCACCAACCCTATCTTACTCCCCACTTGCTAGTGAAAGGGGCTTTTACTCAAATATAGATCTTATGAATGAGCTATCTTTAACAAGAGTAAGATCTATAGATAAATGTAGCTTAGCATTTTCATATGTTCGTTTAAATGATTATAAAACCGAAGATTTACCAAAACCATTTTTAGAGAAACTATCATCAAAATTTGAACTTTTAAGAGAAGCTGGTATAAAAATTATCTTAAGATTTGCCTACAATCAAGGACCAATCGGAGCTAGTGACGCATCAAAAGAGCAGATATTAAAGCATATTGAACAATTAAAACCAATTTTACAAAATAATAGTGATGTAATAGCTGTTGTTCAAGCAGGTTTTATTGGAACATGGGGAGAGTGGCATAGCTCTAGTAATAATTTATTGGATAATGATCTAAAAGATGCCAAAGATATTTTAGAATCTCTAATAGATGCAGTGCCAACAGATAGATATGTTCAAATTAGAGATCCTAAACATAAATTTCAGATGTATCAAAATACTTTAGATAAATCCAATGCATATACCGCCAACTATATTGCAAGAATTGGACACCATAATGACTGTTTTTTGGCAGATGAGACCGATATGGGTACATATCCAGAAGATAATATAGATTTTTATAAAAACTATATTGCAAAAGAGACACTATATACTCCAATGGGTGGTGAAACTTGCCAAAAAAATCCACCAAGATCAAGTTGTCAATCTGCGCTTAGTGAAATGAAAAAACTCCACTTTAGTTATCTAAATCAAGAGTATCATGAAGAGGTATTACAAAGCTGGAAAGATGAAGGGTGTTATGATGAAATTTTAAAAAATATTGGATATAGATTGGTTGTACATGATATCAACTTCTCAAAAGAGATAAAATTAAATTCAAATTTCAAATTAACTCTCAAGATCGAAAATCAAGGCTTTGCAGCTCCATTTAATCCACGAGCATTGATATTGAGTTTCCAAAATACTACTACAACTAAAGAGATAGATTTGCTACATGATATGAGAGTTTTATATCCCGATACAAATAAGAGCATAACTTTTGAAAATATTATATCTGATTTAGAAGTTGGCTCATATGATCTATTTTTATCAGCACCAGATCCAGATCAAAGATTAAAAAATGATCCTAGATTTTCACTCTCTTTTGTAAATAAAAGCTTTGATTTAGATAAAATGATACTACCTCTTGGAAAAGTTTTAATCAAGGAGTAAACATTACACAACAGATAGATTTTTCAAAATTTAGCTCTATTAAAATTGGTCCTACTCTTGATGTAGAGATAATTGATACTATAAAATCTATTCCAAAAAATCACTTCATAATTGGAGGAGCAAACAATCTACTAATCTCTCCAACACCTCCTCCATTAGTTAAACTATCTAAAAAGTTTGATTATATATCTATAAAAGATGATCAACTAATCATAGGATCAGCTACCAAAAGCACTAAAATAGCCTCATTTTGTAAACATCATGATATCAAAGGATTTGAGTATCTCTCAAGATTACCAGGAACTTTGGGTGGACTTTTAAAAATGAATGCTGGAATGAAAGATGATGAGATATTTAATAACCTCATCAAGATAAAATTTGCGAATGGCTATATACCAAAAGAGCAGATAAAATATGGCTATAGATTTACAAATATACAAGATATCATATATGAGGCTACTTTTAAGATCCACTATGGATATGATCAAGAAAAAGCAGAGCAGTTTAAACTCATGAGAAAAAATCAACCAAAACTTCCAAGTGCTGGAAGTGTATTTAAAAATCCAAAAGGAGATTTTGCTGGAAGACTTATCCAAGAGGTAGGATTAAAAGGGTACCGTTTGGGTGATCTATCTTTTAGTAAAATTCATACCAATTTTTTAGTAAATCATGGCAAAGGAGCATTTGAAGATGCTATTACTTTGATAGAGTTAGCACAAAAAAAGGTTTATGAAAAATTTAATATTACTCTTGAAAAGGAGATCATAATACTTTAGTGGAATAGTATTTGCTTTAGTTGTATTAAATTACAACATTAAGGATCATTGTGAAGCTTAAAGTACTATTTATACTCTGTCTGATTTTAGCTAAGTTTTCATTTGCAGCTAAAGTAAAAGATTTGGCAAATGTTATTGGTGTTAGAGAAAATCAGCTTATCGGATATGGTCTTGTTGTGGGACTTAGAGGTACAGGAGATGGCTCATCATCTAAATTCACAAAAAGAGCGATCTCAAGTATGCTCCAAAGTGTAAATGTAAAAATTAACTCTCAAGATATAAAATCAAAAAATGTTGCAGCAGTTATAGTAACTGCAAAACTTCCATCATTTGCTAGACAAGGTGATAAACTTGATATAGAAGTTTCATCAATCGGTGATGCAAAATCTTTACAAGGAGGAATGCTTCTTTTAACTCCACTAAAAGCAGTTGATGGTGAAATTTATGCACTTGCTCAAGGCAGTATCACTATTGGAGGCTATAACAATAAAGGTGAAAAAAAAT
>JALWLB010000103.1 GCA_027081145.1 Campylobacterales bacterium | reverse complement strand
AATAGGGACAGGCTACTTTTAAATAAGTTAATAGTTGCACTTTGACCCTCAACTTTTTCTATGTTATTTTGGATTTAAGAGCAAATCCAATAAGAAATAGAAAAAAGTTATCTGCTAGACAAAAAAGTAGCCTGTCCCTGTTTATCTTTTTATAGAAAAAGATGTGATATGCTATAATAAAACCTGAAATAATAGACAAAAAATCAAAGAGGATAGATATGAAAATATACACTTTAGGACACAAGATTCCAGATTCAGACTCTATATGTTCAGCTATTTCACTGGCATATTTGTTAAATCAGATATCTTATGAAGCAACTCCTGCTAGACAAGGAGAGTTAAATCCAGAATCAAAATTTATACTAGATAGATTTGGTTTTGATGAGCCTATTTTAAAAACATCTTATGCAGGTGAAAATATTTACCTAACAGATCATTCAGATTTGGCACAAGCTCCAGATGATATTGGTCAATCTCATGTAGTAGGGATAGTTGATCATCATAAATTGGGAGACATTACCACAAATGCACCTCTTGAGTGTTGGATAAGACCAGTTGGCTGTACAAATACTATCATAAAACAGATGTATGATTTTTATCATGTAAACATACCTAAAGATATAGCATCTATTATGGCATGTGCGATACTTAGTGATACCGTGATGTTCAAATCTCCAACTTGTACCAAAGAGGATAAAAAAGCTTTAAATGAGTTGGCTAAAATCGCTAATATCGATGATCCTATGGCACTTGGACTTGAAATGTTTAAAGTAAAATCGGCCATTGTTGGTACTCCTATAAGAGAGCTGGTTTTAAGGGATTTTAAAGATTTTAATATGAGTGATCATAAAGTAGGTATCGGACAGCTTGAAGTTGTAGATATATCTTTGTTTGATAAAATAGAGGATGATCTATTTAAAGATATCGAAAAATTAAGGCTAGAGGGAGATAGAGATAGTGTACTTCTTCTTTTGACTGATATTATGAAAGAGGGATCAAAACTTTTAGTCTCTAGTAAAGATGAGAGCAAGATAGAAAAAGCATTTGACAAAAAATTACAAAATAGTAGAGTATGGTTAGAAGGCGTTTTAAGTAGAAAAAAACAGGTAGTTCCATTTTTAGAAAAATCGTATAGCACTACATGATAAAAAATCCATCTTTTTATAGTGTTATTATCGGTAGTGAGCTTTTAAATGGTAGAAGAGAGGATGAGCATTTTTGTTTTTTAAATAGTGAGCTTACAAAAAGAGGGTTTGAACAAAAAGCAAACTTTGTTATCAAAGATGATCCAAAATTTATAGAAGATATATTTAATCTGATCAAAAAAGATCCAAACTCTGTTATGTTTAGTTTTGGTGGAATTGGCTCAACTCCTGATGATTTTACTAGAGAGGTTGCAGCCAAAGTCTTTACAAATCAAGAGTTAGTTGTACATGATGAGGCAAAAAAGATCATCATAGATAGACTTGATAAAAGAGCATATCCACATCCGATAAAGATGGCACATTTGCCAAAAGGAGCGAAACTTTTAGCAAATCCAGTCAATAAAATGCCTGGATTTTTTCTACATGATAGATACTTCTTCACTCCTGGTTTTCCAGATATGGCAAAACCTATGGTTATAGAAGCTCTTGATAAATTTTATCCAAAAGCACAAACAAAATACTCTTGTAACTTTATAGTTTATAGTGGTGAAGCTAGTTTGATAGATATCATGCAAAAATTACCACCAGATATAGAGTTATCATGTCTTCCAGGATTTGATGCCAAGAGTAAATTTGCAGAGATTTATTTAGCAAGTTTTGATCAAGATAGATTAAAAAAGTGGACTAAATTTTTTAAACAAGAGATAAAATCTTTGGGTATTGAATTTACCGATATATCTACCTTTTAAAAGGATTCATCAAATATTCATCTTTTTATGCGATAATATGACTATTTAAAAAAGGGATTTTTTATGGTTAAAAAGCGATCTATTTTTTTGATGATTATTATGAGTTTTATGTTTATTGGTTGTACTACAAGTGATTCTACAAATGATAGTGCCGATAATAATTTTACAATTTTAGAAGGTACAGTTCCTGGTACACTTATAGAGGTATTTTGTATAGATGGTAGTTACTATAAAACCAATTCTACACAAGATGGTACCGATAAACATCCATTTAGCATTCAAATTCCAAAAAATTTAAATTGTCACCTTGTCATGAGTACAAATGAAGACAATATCTCTAAAAAAGTTATCAATCCTATCAGTATTATAGATACAATACAAGCTAAAGGTTCACTATTTCATGGAGTGAGTGATAAGGTTGATTTGGGTCATGTAGCTTTAGCATTGGATAGAACACAAATTGTAGATAGTACAAATGATGGCGTTGTTGATACTCCTATAGAGGCAAAGGTTCGTAGTGGTACTTTGAAGGTTGTTGAAATTAATAATGATCCTTTAGATAGAGATAAAGATGGAATTATCAATATTTATGAAGATGACGACAATGATAGTAAATATAACAAAATAGATGATGATGATGATGGAGATGGCATAAAAGATGATGAAGATGATGATTATAAAAATGATGCTGATCATGATGGTATAAAAGATGATGAAGATGATGATGATGATAATGACGGCATAAAAGATGATGATGACGATGATGATCATGATAGTAAAAAAGATGATGATGACGATGATGACGATGATGATTAAATCCAATATACGGTGCTTTTGATGAAAATTTTATTGGTAGAAGATGATAAATTATTGGCAGATCAAATTGCAATGCTTTTAAAAAAACAGAGATACGATTGTGATGTTTGCTACTCTATAGCCGATGCAACTTTATTGTACGAAGAGAACAACTATCAACTACTTTTGATTGATTGGAATCTTCCAGATGGTAGTGGATTGGATATGTTACATGATATCAGACAAAAATCGGATGATATAGCTATTATCATGCTATCTGGTCGAGAGAGTGTTCAAGAAAGAGTAGAAGCACTAGATAAAGGAGCAGATGATTATCTTTGTAAACCATACTCAAATCTTGAACTACTGGCTCGTGTGAGAGCACTACTAAGGCGTGAGAGTTCACAAAAAACATCTATTTTGCATATAAAAGATGTTGTGATTGATCTAAAAAAGCGTGAAGTTTTAGTCAACAAAGAGCCGATTGATCTTACAAATAAAGAGTTTGAACTATTAGAGGTGTTAGCATTGCATAAAAATCAAGTGCTATCTAGGTATCAATTGAGTGATCTTTTATGTAAAAATTTTGATTCGATAACATCTAGCAATGTCATAGATGCCCATATAAAAAATATCAGAAAGAAGCTAAATCGAGTTGATATCATCTCAACAATTAGGGGTGTTGGGTATAGTATAAAAGTATAGTACTCCCAAAATTAAGAAAACTCTAAATAAAAATAATTTTACCCATAGCTCATCATCTATACTCAAGTATGTTATAGTAACCCATCTATAAAAAGGTGCTACATGATATTGCAAGAGAAAAATCGTATTTATGGTAAGACAAAAGAGATAGATACTATATCTTTGAAAAAAGCGTTTGCTGATGAGAGATTTGATTTTGTGCAACTTGCTCTGCTTTTTGGTAGTCGCGTAACTGGTAAGGCTCATAGTAAAAGTGATTATGATTTTGCGATATTAACAAAAGAAAATATAGATGCACCATGGGGTGTCAAAGCAAAAGCGTATAATGTGATTGAAGAGGTTTTGGGGCTTTGTGGTGAGTGTGATTTTGATGTTGTGGATTTGAAAAACGC
>JALWLB010000102.1 GCA_027081145.1 Campylobacterales bacterium | reverse complement strand
AAAAATTTGGTAAAAGTTCATTAAGCTATTTAATCCCTATAAAATCATCAACCGATTGAGAAATTATATGTCCTATTAGTATATGCATCTCTTGAATTCTTGGTGTATCATTAGATGGAACTATAATATTAACATCACAAAACTCATCAATCCCTCCACCTCCACAACCACTAAAACCTATAGTTTTACATCCCAATTTCTTACCATATTTTAATGCTTTTAGTACATTTTTACTATTTCCACTTGTTGATATACCTATCAATAAATCACCCCTATTTGCCAAAGCTTCTACCTGTCTTTGAAAAATATTTTTAAATCCAAAATCATTTCCAATAGCACTTAATGCCGAAGTATCAGTAGTCAAAGCAATAGCAGGAAGTGCTACTCTATCTTTTTTGTATCTTCCTACAAGCTCAGCTGCTATATGTTGAGCATCTGCTGCACTTCCACCATTGCCAAATAATAAAATCTTATTACCACTTTTTAATGTCTCATTAACAATCACACAAGCGGTATATATATAACTTTGCAAAGTATCAATACTCTCTTGCAAAACTTTTTGATGAGAGTTAAACTCTTTATTTATCATATCTATCATAAGCTTTTTATCCTATTTATAATTTTAGTTGTACTTTTATCATTCACAAAATCAACAAGTTTTAACTCTTTTGCTATATCACTTCCAACTACACCTTTATCTTTATAGTCTCCACCTTTGACTAAAACATCAGGTTTGATAGCTTTAATAAGCTCAATTGGAGTATCATCATCAAACTCAATAATAAAATCCACACTCTCTAATCCTCCAAGCACACAGGCTCTATCTTCAAAAGAGTTTATAGGTCTATCTTTACCTTTTAATCTTTTTATAGATTTATCTGAATTTAATCCAACAATCAAAATATCCCCATAACTTTTTGCCTCTTGAAGATATTTTACATGTCCTGCATGAAGTATATCAAAACAGCCATTTGTAAAGACTATCTTTTTGTTCTTTAAATACTCTTTGATATCATCTAATGTTTTTACTTTTGATTGTGCTTTTTTAGAGTATCTATTTTGATACTCTCGTATCTCTTCTTGTGAAACTGTTGCACTTCCAAGTTTTCCAACAACAACTCCAGCAGCAGCATTTGCAAAATGACAAGCTTCATTTATACTCTTTTTCTTACTAAGAGCAAATCCAAGTGATGCCAAAACAGTATCACCAGCACCAGTTACATCAAAAACCTCTCTTGCTATTGTTGGAATTTTTATCATAGTTTTATCAAAAAGTGCCATACCATCTTCTGAAAGAGTTATAAGAGCATACTTTAAATTTAACTCATCTTTTAACTTTTTACCAGCCTTTTCTAAACTCTGATCATCAACTATCTTTATATTTGTAGCGATAGATGCCTCTTGTTTGTTTGGAGTAATCAAAGTTGCGTTTTTATATTTTGTATAATCACTCCCTTTTGGATCTATTAGAATCATCTTATTTTTCTCATTTGCAAGTTTTATAAGCTCTTGTGTCAGATGAGGCGTTAAAACCCCTTTTGCATAATCTGAGAGTAAAATCAAATCATAAAAATCTATAATAATTTTCACCCTTAAAAGTATTAACTCTTCTGAATCTTTTGATATATCTTCTTTGTTCTCTTTATCAACTCTTACAATTTGTTGATGAGAGGCTATGACTCTACTTTTTTTAGTACTCTTTCTACCTTTTTGAATTGTTAATCCCTCTTTTCTTACACCCTTTTGTCCCAATGTTTTTTGCAAAAAATCACCACTCTCATCATCTCCTATAACCGAGCAAACTCCTACATTTGCTCCCAAAGCCAAAAGATTATTTATAACATTGCCAGCTCCACCCATTAAAAATTGCTCTTTTTGAACATCAACAACTAAAACAGGAGCCTCAGGAGAGATTCTATCACAATTACCCCATAAATAGTGATCTACCATCAAATCACCAATTACTAAAATATTTGGTTTTTTATCCATCTAATGCTATCCTTTTTATCTCATCAATATAATCTTTTATACCACTCTCAAGTGAAAAGTTTGGTTTATAATTTAAAAATTTTATAGTATCTTTGATATCTGCTAAAGTATGTGTTTGATAAGCATGATATGGATTTTTAAAATAATCCGTTCCAAGATCTGTATTTAACTCTTTTTGTAAAATATCGGCTATATCTTGAAAACTTCTTGCAACTGATGAGCCAACATTATAAACTCCACTCTTTTTTGCACTCAAAGCTAAAATATTTGCCTGTATAGCATCTTCGATATATACAAAATCTCTAAAAATTTTATCTGAGTTATAAAAAAGCCTTGGAGCTTTATTATTAAGAATTTGTAACCCAAGTTGCAACACCATTGAAGCAGTCTTTTTTTTAAAATACTCTCCTCTTCCATAAACATTAAAATATCTCAATCCAACTATCTTCATTTGAGGATACTGTTTTAAATATTTAAAACTCAAATTATCCATCATCAATTTACTAAAACCATAAACATTATTAGGAGATTCAACTCCAACTTTTTGAGGAGGTGCACTATTTCCATAAACTGCTCCACTAGAGGCATAAACCAAAGTTGCATCTATCTCTTTTGCCAATTCTAAGAAAGTTTTAAAAGCATTTACATTTGTTTTGATCATCAAAGCTTGATCTAACATAGTTGTATCTGAAATAGCTGCTTGATGAAAAATGTAATCAAACTTGTATGATTTTAAATTTGAGATATCTTCTAATGAGTTTATATCTCCACTAATTACTTCACCTTGAAAATTTATCAAATTTTGAAAATGTCCAAGACCACCACTATCAAATAGATCAAAAACTACAACATTTGCATTTGGATGATATTTTTGAAAATAATAGGCCAAATTACTCCCAATAAAACCTGCTCCACCAGTTATTAAAATATTTTTATTATCCAAATTTAAATCATCATATCTCATCTTTGTACCTTAATAATTTATGAGATCTATTATATCAAAAATAGTATCAACACTGTATCTTGCACTATTTCTATTTTGATAATTGCTTGAGAGAAAGATGGTATTTTCGATACCAAAGTTATGACCAGCCTCTATATCACTCTCTTTATCACCTATAAGCCAAGAGTTTTTTATATCAACTCCAAACTCTTTATTGGCTTGATCTAACATTCCAGTTTTTGGTTTTCTGCATTTGCAATTACTATCTGGTGAGTGTGGACAATAATAGAGCTTTTTTATAAAAATTTTTTGTTTTTGAAACTCTTGCAACATCCATGAACTTAAAGTCAAAAAATCCTCTTTACTATAATATCCCCTAGCAATACCAGATTGATTTGTGATGATAAAAAGTTGATAGTTTAATTTTTGCAATTTTTGAAGTAATTGAAATATTCCATCCTTAAATTCAAAATCTTCTATTTTATACACATAGCTTTTATCAATGTTAATCACACCATCTCTATCTAAAAAAATACTTTTTAATCTCTTCAAGCTCTCTTCTTATATCACTTTTTAAAAACTGTAACTCTCTTATTGTATCAAATTTTATTATTTTTTGATCTATTAAATATTTAGCATACATAAAATATGGTTCTGCCTCTTTTAATCTTTTCATCTCATTTTTCAAAATTTTAGCAAAATAATAATTTGCATAAAAATTTTCAGGCTCTTGATTTAAGATCACTTTTAATTGTTTAATCGCTTTTGACATATTGTTGTTGTTCCCATACGACAAAGCCAACATAACCCCTATTTTGCTCTGATTTGGATCAATTTTTAAACTATTTTCATATGCATAAATAGCCTCTTTGA
>JALWLB010000101.1 GCA_027081145.1 Campylobacterales bacterium | reverse complement strand
TATTTATATAAAATGTATAATATCTCTTATCTTTTAAAGAGTTTTTAAATATCATATTATAGTGAAAATCCCCAAGAGTAGCATATAACTTTTTATATACAATTTGTAAAATTTTTGCTAATTTGATCTTTTGATCACTATTTAAAAAAGCTACACTTGATATATCTTTTTTTGGAGCTATGATAACTTCAAATGGATACAATGAAGCAAATGGGGCAAACGCTACAAAGTCTTCATTTTGAGAGATTATTCTCTTTTTTTCTCTAATCTCTTCAGAAACCATATCAAAAAGAAGTGTTCTTTTATGAGTCTTAAAATAGCTCTTGCATCGTTTAAACTCTTGTTTTATCTGTATTGGTACAAATGGAGTTGCGATTAATTGAGAGTGGGGATGTTTTAGAGTTGCTCCAGCTTTGAAGCCGTGATTTTTAAAAACTTGAATATATTTTAATCTAATATCTTTACTTAGATCATCTAGTCTATATTTTATACTTTTTAGATAATTTACCCACATTTTGTTTGTGTATTTATCCACAGTGATATCATGTAGAGGTGTCTCTATGATAACTTCGTGAGCACCAAAACCACTCTTATAGGTAAAAAATCCATCTCTTTTAGAGTAGTTTTTTTCATCAATATCTAGTGCATTATATAAATTTGGTACAACTTTAACAAGCCAATTTGCATCTTTGTCTTTGATAGAAAATATCTCTTTAGGAAGATCTTTTTCATTTCCTACTTCAAATGGACACTCAAAAATAGTATAACAATCATCCAAAGTTTTTTGCATATTGGTTGGTCTATTTAATCTATTTGGAGCGATAATTACTTCACTATCTCTAAGCTTTGAGTATCTAATTTGTCTCATTAAAGCACCTCTACTTCACCATGTAAATTGAAATTAAAATCCAACTCCAAATCATACAAAAACCCGATACTTAAACCTTGATTTGTCAAATCAAACCCCATTTCACTTTGAGATATGGTATCGATTTTACATATATAGATATCTGCTTTTTTAGAGAGTTTAAAAATTATATTTTTTTGGGTATAACTATCATAAATATCCAACTTATCACACTCTTTTATCACAAAATCTTTTTCAAACTTATCTAAATTTATAGTGATATTTTTGATGTTTGCAAAGTGTAGATTAAACTCTTGAAGATATTTTAACTCTTGATTTAATTCATGTTTTAATCCAACTTCAAACACTATTTTTTCATCATCAATGAAAAATGCTTTATCTAAAGTGGCTGGATACTTTTGATTGTCTATATAAATTCCACCATCTCTTTTAAAGTGCATAATCTCATTTTGACTCTCAATGATTTTAAACTCTTGGTTTGTAAAATCACTATACTCATTAAAGCTACATGATTGAAACTTTTCTAAATCAAACTCAAAATCGACTACATGATCTATAAAGCTATTTTTAACATACCAGTCATATTTTAAAAACTTTTGATAAATAGATAAATCTAACTCACTATTATCATGTATAGTAGATATCTCTTTGTTTGAGCTTTCTTTAAATTTAAGCTCTTTAAAATTGGCTATCTTTTCATGATAAGCTTCATAATAGCGACTCATTGTGTTTTGAAAATTAAAACTTTTATCTCTGATATCAAACTCAACAAGCTGTGCTCCAACTTTTGAATCAAATATAGTGATAAGATTTTTTGTAATACACTTTACTTCATCAAAGCCATCAAAGTTGATATCTTGAATCTTTGTTTCATTTTTTGAGTATTTTATATTTTCACAATCAATTATAAATCTATAAGCATTATCTCGTAAATTTGGTAGATATATACCTCCAAATACTCCATGCCAAAGCACATCATTTGTTTGAGCTTTATATAAGAAGTCTAAATATTTTTGATTATCAATTCTATCTTTTGAGAGTTCAAGTGCTCTTTTGTGTATATGATTTGATTCGCTATATTTTATCAAAAAGTTCTGCCAGATAGTCCCTTTTAAAAATTTTTGGCTTAGATTTGGATCAAATCTCTTTTCGATATCTTTTTGCATTTTATCAAATTTGTTTGCATCTTTTGCATCAAGTGCCCAAGTGCCCATCTCTATATATGAAGTTGTTGGCAAATATGCCAAAGAGATAGGTTTTGTGACTTTTAAATACTCGCTATAAAGCATAGGCTTTATTGTTTTAGAATCAAGCACTCTTTTTATAAAACTCTCAAGCCAACCCTTTTCATAAACCCACTCATAAGTTTTTGGCCAAATTCCAAACTTTTCACCATCATCAAAAATTACTCCAGCACTTATATTTTCATCTGCAATACTCTCAAGATAAGCACAAACTTTATCAACTTGTGCAAATGGTATCGTATATCTAAGCTCTTTATTTATAGGAAATATTTTTAATCTCTCACTGCCACTTTCAGTAACAAAGTAGCCATTTAATTTATCACTATCAAAACCAGCACTTATAAAATGATAATCATCAACTATCACATACTCTATCTCTAAAGTAACCAAATCTTTTATGATAGAGCTATCCCAAACTCTCTCACTTAGCCACAACCCTTTTGGCTTTTGATCAAAATTTTGTTGGATAAATTCATTTAATTTTGAAATTTGAGCTACTCTATCACAAGATGGAATTGAAGCTAAAATTGGCTCATAAAATCCACCTGTTAAAAACTCTATCTGCCCATTTTGGCTAAGTTGTTGCATAAGAGTAAAGGTTTTTGGAGAGTTTTTTTTGATATATTCCAAAAGCCAACCGCTATAGTGAATAGAGAATTTAAAATCACTATATTTTGAGACAACTTGAAAAAATGGCTCATATGATTTTAAAATCGCTTCATCAACTACATGATAAAAGTTATCAACAGGTTGATGTGAGTGAAGTCCTAGAAGTAAAGCACTTTTTTTCATCTATACAAACCAACTTTTTTTAAGATTTTTTATATAATCAAACTCTATTTTTGTATATAGTGGCAAGAGTTGAATTAGTGTTTTATCTTTAAAAAGCTTAAAACCAATTTTATCATTTTCAACCATCGATCTATCTATCCTTAATTCTATAATTTCATCTGCTATAAACATAATACCCTCAACCTCTTGTAAGTGATTTTTCAAATTTAACTCTATCTCTTTATTTTTTTCAAACTCTATAACCAATTTATCACCTTTGATATCTCCAATCAAAGCGATATAACAGTAATTAGAGTCTGATCCAAAATAGATTTTAGATATCAAAAACTCTTGCATATTCATAGATGTTAATTCATGTTTAAGATCAACAACACCACACCCTAACCACTCAAAAAAGTTTGTAATCTTCCCATCAATAATAGCTGTCACTCTTTTTGATGGGTTTTTGATAAAACTCTTTTTTGTTTTTGTATCTATTATAGCTTTGTGTAACTCTACAGGGACTCTTTTATCCATAAGAGTATAAATATTTATAAGATGAGCTCTAAAAAGCTCATCAAAACTCAAAGCCAAGTCGGTATGATGATCATCGCCATACCACCAAAACCAATCTGAGCTTTGAGCTATTAAAAATTCATTTTCTATCTTTTTTAGTGTTGAGTTATCTAATGAATTTTTAACTTTTTCAAAATCATCTTTTGTTTTATAGATCAAATCCCACGCTAAATTTTTCTCTTTGTGTCCAACCCAAATATCAAAATTTGCATTTATCCAACTTCCTGATTTTATATCCAACAGTGTATTAGAGGCTATATCTTGATCTTTTAACACTTCATCAAAAAGTCTATACTCTATCCAATCACACTCTTGAAGTTTAGTGTATAATTTATCAAAAAAGTGTATTGCATTATCTTTGTAGTGTTCCCAAGCATTTTCACCATCTAATATAACACTCACTACACATTTAGTATCTAAGTTATTATCATGTATAGTTTTTAATCTTCTTATAAAGTCATTTACAGCACTATCTTCATCCCAACCACTATAAGTAAAACCTATAAGATCACTTAGAGTTTTATCTCTAAAAAATAGAGCAATTTTTTTATCTTTAAATTTTAAAAAATTGTTTTTATAGATATCACTCTTTTCAAAATGCCCACTTTTGTATAAGATATCCTCATCAGTGCCTACCCATAAAATATCTCTATTTGCCAACTCTTGTAAAAATTCATAACTAATAGCACCCTCTGCTGGCCAAAAGCCTTTTGGTCTGTTTGAAAAAACCTCATCATAATACTCAATCGCACTATCAAGTTGCAAAATAGCATCATCTTTTAATGATCTTTGATATTTTGGAAGCTTAGTTTGAGAGTTGGCTAATTTTGCATTTTGCATATCAAATAGTAGTGGAGAGATTGGGTGATTAAATGGTGTAGTTGATATATCGATCTGTTTTTGTTGCATAAGGCTCTTATAATAGGGTATGATCTGTTTTATAAATTTGCTCAAAGAGTCTAAAAGTGTAATCTTATCTTTTTGTGTAAAATTGGATCCTTTGTTTAAAAGAGTTTTTACAACTTTAGAGTTTTGTCTCAAATAGTTTCCACACCATGAAAGAAGAAAAAGAACCTCCAAATCTAAAAATTGGCTATCACTAAAATTCTTATCTTTTTTTAAAAAAAGTTCTCGATATCTAGGAAGTGGATTTATCATATTTTTTTTATTTGATAAAAATAGATACTCAAGTAAATACTCTTTTTGATCTTTATCTAAAGAGGCAACCTCTTTTTTGATAGTTTGTAAAAATTTATCATTTACATTTGGATTTTCGTACTCTTTTAACTGTAGTAATAAAGATGGGACAAAATTAAATGTAGCTTTGATTTTTGGATACTTTTGTAAATACCAAAGCATATCATAATAATCTTTTATAGCATGTAAAAACACCCATGGCATTAATATTTGCTCTTTTAAATCATCTTTATAGTATGGCTGGTGCATATGCCATAAAAAGTTTAATGATAACTTTTTGTCCATTTAGTTATTTTTCCAATTTTCTATCTTTTGTAAATACTCATTTAAAATAGCTTTGCCATCTTTTTCATCTGTTGCTTGAATGTAGAGATTTAAATTATCTGTATATTGATCAGGAATCATAAGTATCCATGAATTTTTATCAACCCAAATCTTTACACCATCAACCATGGATGAGTTTTTGCCTTTTGCATCTTCTAAAAATTTTCTCATCATTTTGCCCTTGAGAGGTTGTGTGCACTCTACTTTGAGTCTATTGTAATAAAATGGCTTGATCTGTTTTAAAACTTGTGAAAGTTTTATATTTTGATCTATTAGCATTTGGATTATTTTTAAAGTTGCATAGGTGGAGTCTCTATGGAGTGAAAACTCTGTAAATGCGAAGCTTCCCTCTAGCGTTGCGACTAAATGAAACTTTTTTAATTTTTGTGCTTTGAAGTTTGCATATTTACCTCTTGTGATCTTTAAATTTTTAAACTCTTGATCCATCACATCTGGAGCCCAAACAGGTAAAAAGACATTTCGTTTTTTATCTGAATCTAAATTATAAAGATATAAAACAGATAAAAGCCCAAGCTGTCTATCAAGAGCAATTCCCTCATCACAAACAAGTGTAAGTTTTTGACCACTAGGATAGATAACAAATCCTATATCAAGCTCTAAGTTTTTAACCATTTTAGCTATATCACTTTTTGATTTTTTTATCATATTGTCTTGATTTTTGAGCCTTTGTTCATTTTGATAAGCGTTTATTAAGATGTTATTAATACCCAAATAGTTCAAAATTTCAGGATAGACTCTACTAAGCATACCGTGAGTTAGATCAACCGCAATTCTAAAGTTATCTCTTTTAAAAAGTTGTTGATCAAACGCATGATAGATGGCTTTTTTGTATCTTGTATATGCGTGATTTGCATCTTGAATTTGTCCAATTTGCTGAAAATCAACTCTTCTAAACTCCTCTTTGAAAAATGCTTTTTCAATTGTTTTTGCTAAATTTGAATCTATATAAAGAGCATCTTCTGAGAAAAATAGTATTTTTGTATTTGATGGGTCTATATCTTGCATAAAATGCACACCTGCAACTATATGTTTGCTATTGTATAAATCGTACCTCATAACAGATATTGGTGTACCTTTTGTATCAATTACACTAATTCCAGCTGACATCAATCCACTCATAAATGCCCTTTGTAACATTAATGAGCTTTTATGATAATCTCTTGAGAGCATCACTTCAGATCCAATTGGAAGTTGCGAAGCTAAAGCTTCTGCTAATTTGGTTGTCATATCACAACTAAGCTCTATATTTGTTTTACCAGTTACTTTTCCTGCTTCAAATATGGAGTTTTTGTATTTACTTCTTAGCACTAAAGTGTTACTGATGATTGAGGCTGGTTCGATCTTTTTATTTGGCCAAATGATTATATCCTTTTCAAAACTGACAAGCTCTCCAACTTCACACCCCTCAGCCAATATAAGCCCTGCTTTTGCTGTTACATTTTTTCCTATTTTATTATCATTACAGATCACACAACTATCAAAATGACCGTTTTTTCCTACTGTTACATTTTGCCAAATTATGCTATTGTTTATCTTTGATCTCTCACCTATTGTGCTTTGGACTCCTATAACACTATTTTTAAGTTTTACATTTTTGCCAATTTTTACATCTTTTGCGATATAGACATCACCTATAATTTCAACAGTTGGATCAAGTTCAACTAACTCATCCATATAGAGTGTGCCATCTGGATACTTTTTGGTTTGAAAATTTTGTGCTAAACTTACTCTAGCGTTAAATATATCTTCATAAACTTCTCTATAACTCTCTGGATTTCCAACATCTCTCCAATAACCCTTTGCATCATATCCCCAAAGTGTGATATCACTTTGCATAAGAGCTGGAAATAGATTTTTTCCAAAGTCATAATTTTCATTTTCAGGAATCATCTCTAAAATTTCAGGCTCTAATATATAAATACCTGTATTGATCGTATCGCTAAAAACTTCTCCCCAACTAGGCTTTTCCAAAAATTTTTCTATTTGTCCATCTTTGTCAGTTATGACTACACCAAATTGTAGTGGATTTTCAACTTTTGTTAAAGTGATTGTAAGTTTTGAATTTTTTTCTTTATGAAAAGCAAAAATTTTTTCAAAATCAAAATCACACACCACATCTCCACTAACGATAATAAAATTATCATCTTTTAAAAGCCATCCAGCCTTTTTGAGTGCTCCTGCTGTTCCAAAATCATCATCAGGTGTAATATACTCTATCTTCATACCAAAATCTGACCCATCTTTGAAATACTCTTTGATAATTTGTGGCTTATAATATAACAAAATCACAAACTCTGAAATCCCAAGATCACGAAGTTTTATCATAGTATGTTCCATCATGGGACGATTTAAAAGTGGTAACATAGGTTTGGGAGTAGAGTGAGTTAGTGGCTGGATTCGACTACCAAAACCACCTGCCATTACAACAGCTTTCATGAAATTCCTTTGATGATTATAAAAAAGATAGTTTAATTGTATCTAAAAAAGTTTTAATAAGCTTTATAAAATATATGGAATAATTATTGCTACATGATTACTACTATTATTTAGTATTAAAGATATAAAGGATTATATTTTGAAACAAACTATTTTGATAGTTGCACTATTTTTTTTGTATGGATGTGCCAATAAACAACCAGTTAAAACCAATAAGTTAGGATGTTGTGATCAACCTAAATCTTACTCTGTTGTGGGTGAAGGTATAGCTCCTTCAAATACACTCTCTAAAACTCATGCGATGGCTTTAGCCAAAAGAGCCGCAATCGCTGATGCTTACAGACAGCTTGGTGAGAAGATATATGGTATTAGAGTTAGTGCTAGTGAAAATGTATCAAATGCTATCTTAATAAATTCAAGAATCAAAACTCAAGTTGAAGCCTGTTTGAAAAATGCCCAAATTACAGATAACTCTTATAAACAAGGGCTATATAGAGTTAGTATGAGCATTAGTGTCAAATCAAATGGATCAAATTTAATGTGTTCAAATTAATTTTTATACTTATTTTTAGCTCAACGCTATTTGCAAAAAATGAGTTTATCTTTGGATATAGAGCATTTTTTCAAAACGGTATAATCAGTGATGAAAAATTTAATATCTCAAAAGCTATGTTAGATCAAAACCGCTATAGCACCCAAATATGTAGTATAAAATTCAAAGAGATAAAAAATACTCCAACACTAGAGCTTTTAATCAAAAATAGAGAAAAACTTTTAGAGTGCTTTTTAAATCAAAAAATCCACTCTCGCTACTTTTTAGATAGCATAAACTTATCAAGCCAAACAACAACAATTCTATCAATTGCTCCAACTAAATTTAAAGTAGAAAGAGCAGATGGGGTATTGGATATTTTTTTGGAGTGATGTTAAATTTTATATCATCAAAAGAGGTATATGTTTTTGTAAATGTAAGCTGCCACTAAAAATAGTACACAAAATAGTAAATTCATCATATCTTCATAAATAAATTTTAAAATTCTTTTATATTTTTTTATAAAGGGGAGATTATGAAATTTAAATATTTTGCTTTATCTACTATGATAGCATATATTCTAAGTGGCTGTGGAAGTGGAGATGGTAATGAGAGTAAAAATGAAACTATAAGCTCACTTACCAATGATACTCACACAATAATTAAAGTTGTAAGAGGACCAATTCTACATGCAAATGTGATAGATAATAAAAATCAAGAGGCAGATGAAATAGGTAACGGCAAATACAAATTTACCACTTCTATTTCATATCCTATTAGGGTAACAGGTGGATATATAGATATAGATAGGGATGGAAAAGTAAGTGCTGGAGATATAAAAAATGATTTAATATTGGAGACTACAAAAGGGGATGTAGTAACTATAGCAACAACTTTTGATGCAAATAGTTCAACAAAACCTCTGATAGATAAAATTATTCAGGATTTAAATATTCCTAGAGAAGAGTTATATCAAAAAACACCACTCGAATCTAAAGAGATTGAAGCCATATCAAATGTATTATATAAAAAATTAAAAACTACAAATATATCATCTACAGATTATGAAGAGATAAAAGATGAAGTCAAAAACGAATATGTTAGATATAAATCAAAAGATGACCATGATTCCAAACAAGAAGAGATAAATCTTGTTAATAGCCTCAAAAAAGAGAGTAAAGTTGAAGAGCTTGATGAAAATCAAGCAAACTATATAAATAGTGCTTTAAAACCAACCTCATCAAACTCTTCATACCTTCTTTTGGCATGGAATGATTTGGGTATGCACTGTATGGATGAAGATTTTTCAGTATTTTCAATTTTACCACCATATAATAGCTTAAATGCTCAACTAATAAAAAAAGATGACACCTCAGACAAACATATAGTTTCAGGTGTAACTATTACATATAAAGCTGCACAAAGTTTAGATGGCAAAATAAATACAACAAGTACTCCAAAAACCAATTTTTGGGATTATGTCAAACAACTTTTTGGGGTATCTTTACCAAATGATATAGGTCTTAGCGGGAATAAAACTCCAAGTCTTGTAGAACAAGAGTTAAAGTATAATTCCACTCACAATTGGTGGGAAGCTACTGGTCTTCCTATAACTCCATATAATGATGATGGAACAAAAAATTACTATCCTATGGTTGATGTGATAGCAAGAGATGCAAATGGAGATATACTAGCTACAACAAAAGTGGTACTTCCTGTTAGCGATGAGATGGATTGTAAAGTATGTCATAGCTCAAATAGTAACTACAGTGCTGCCAAACCATCCACAGGATGGGAAAATGACACAGATATTGAAAAAGATTTCAAATGGAATATATTAAAACTTCATGATGAAAAATTTCCAGATGCAGTATCATCAAATCAGAGTGCTTTAAAAAATAAAGGATATACCAATTACGATAATAATGGTCTATACGCAAGTGCCAAAGCAGGAAATCCAATTTTGTGTGCAACCTGCCATGCAAGTAACGCACTACCAGGTACTGGTATATCTGGAATAAAACCTCTAACAAAAGCCATTCACTCTTTACATGCAGATGTAAAAGATCCAATTGAAAATGTTAGCCTATCAGATTCTACAAACCGAAGTGCATGTTATCGATGCCATCCAGGTGATGCGACCCAGTGTTTAAGAGGTGCTATGGGAAAACAGAGTAATATTCAGTGTCAAAGTTGTCATGGAAACATGAATGCTGTTGGTAAAGATGAAAGAGTTGGCTGGTTTGATCAACCAGATTGCCAATCTTGTCATCAAAATGGTAAAAGATATATTACAGCAGTTACAGATATGAATAGTGGAACTCTAAGAACAGCACTTGATAATAGATTTGCTACAAATCCCAATACACCAATGCAAGGAGTTAGTCTATATCGATTTAGTACAGGTCATGGAAATATGCAGTGTTCAGCTTGTCATGGTTCAACTCACGCTATATATCCAAGCTCTCATACAGAAGACAATCTACAAAGTATAGCTGCTCAAGGCTATAAAGGAACTATAGCAGAGTGTTCAGCTTGTCATACCAAAACTCCAAAAACTATAGATGGTGGTCCTCATGGAATGCACAGTATTGGGCAAAGTTGGGTAAAAAATCATGGCGATATAGCAGAAGATAGAGGAGTTGCATCTTGTAAAGCGTGTCATGGAGTAGATCTAAAAGGAAGTTCACTATCTAAAACATTTACTACAAGAAGTTTTTCAACTGAATGGGGAGTAAAAAACTTTTCAGCTGGACACAAGGTTAGTTGCTATGATTGTCACAATGGACCTGATGGCGAAGAAGAGTATAAAGACAAATATAAAGATGACGATGATCACGATGACGATGATGATCACGACGACGATGACGACGATGACGATGATGACGATGATGACGATGATTAATACTCACAAAGAAAGCGATTAAGTTTCGCTTTCTTTGCAAATATATTTAACTTAAAATCTTCAACTTATTGGCAGTATGTTTAGTTTAGTACAACATATTTTTTTTCAAAAAGAGTAACATCTAAACATCGCTTGGTATATAAAATTGTTGGAAATATCATAATAATTGCACAATGACAAGTACCATTACTAAAAAGTTTGATACTTTTTCTTTGGTAGCATTTTATTCATAATTTGTAGTGTTATTAATTTCTCTACATGATATCTCGTAGCTTATTTACCAATTTTAAGCCACCTTTTTATCTTTTGGCATTGGTGCTGGTGCCCCTCGCAAAAGCCCCTCTGTGCTTAAATGTTCATCTATATCTTCCCACTCTATACCGTATCCACCACCACAAACTTTCCAGTTTTGCTGTTGCTTTTTTGTAGCATTATAAAGTCTAGGATACCAAAGCAGTGGCACGATGATAGTTCTGCCATCCATTAGATCAACACTCAAAGTATCTTCTAAAATTTGAACATTTTTGACTCTCTCATCAGCACCCAAAGCCAAAATACCCATACCAAGCCTCTAGTAATATTTTTTGATTTTTGTTTATAAGTTTTTCCAATTTTTTAATTCTTTTGGAGAAAAATGTATATTTTTAGCCAATACAACAGACTCTAACCAAAACTTTGCACTTAAATTATCTTGATCAATATGTATATAAGGAGGTTCATTTGGCTCATGATTATAAAAATAAAATTTATAAGAACCAATTCTCAAAATAGCCAGTAAAATAAACCTCTCATTTAAATATTACAGAGTCTATTGTATCATAATTTATACAAAAATAGACTCAAAGAAATCTCACTTGAGTTTTACTATAATGAGTTAAATTTAATAAGAGCATATCATGCAATTTAAGTCAAGCAACAATCTTCTCAATCACCCCAACTAAATTTAAAGCAGCAAAAATAGTTGGGTATTTTTTTAGAGTGATATTTTTATATTGAAATAACTATCACCTCTTCTACATGATATAACACTTGACAAATAAAATAAATATAGATAAAATGACAATATATTGTCAAAAGGGGTTTTTAATGCAGTCTATTCTTTATTCTAAAGCTAGAAACAATCTAAGAGATGTTATCAATAAAGTTTGTGATGACTTTGATGAGTATGTTATTACTACAAAAGACAATAAGTCAGCTGTAATTTTATCATATGATGAGTATCGTGCCATGAAAGAGACTATGTATCTTCTCTCTTCAAAGACTAATAGAGATAGATTAAATGAAGCAATAGATCAGATAGAAAATGGACAATTTATAAAAAAAGATATTGAAATTGAAATATGATTGTTGGATTTGCTGATAAAGGGTGGGAGGATTATCAGTATTGGATCCAAAATGATAAAAAAATAGTAAAAAGAATCAACCTACTTCTCCAAGACATAAAACGAAATCCAAATGATTCCAATGGTCTTGGTAAACCTGAGAGACTCAAAGAAAACTATAGCGGATATTTTTCAAGAAGAATAACATCCGAACATCGCTTGGTATATAAAATTATTGGAGATATCATCATAATTGCACAGTGTAAATATCATTACTAAAAAGTTTGATACTTTTTCTTTGGTAGCATTTTATTCATAATTTGAGTTTAATAGAAAATTGGCTATTATATCTATATTTTAAGAAGTCATTAAGGTAAAATATTATGAAAATAGCGATAGTTGAAGATGATATAAATATGAGAAAATCTTTAGAAATAGCTTTAAAAGATTGTAAAGAGTTTGAGATATCAACTTTTAAACATGCTATTGAAGCACTACAAAAGATAGATGAGAGTTACGATTTTATAGTTACTGATATCAATATGCCAAAAATGGATGGTATTGAATTTATCAAACAGTTAAAGTTTAAGTGTGGAATTATTATGATGACTGGTGATGCCACACTAAATAGAGCAGTAGAGTCACTTAGACTTGGAGCACTCGATTTTTTAGTCAAACCATTTGAAGTTCAAACACTTATAGAAGTTATCAAAAAAAATGCCCACATTGCAAAAGTGAGATTAAGAGCTGATGAGAGAGAAGAGAGAAGAGTTGGGAAAGAGGATACAAGAGAGATAAAATATGAAAGAAGAGTCAAAGGGAGCGATAGACGAAAAAAGTTTTATGGCACTTCTCCCAATCTTGAAAAAATTTTAAAGCTTTTAAAAAGAGCAGCCCTTTCTGATGCTTCTGTTATGCTTTTGGGTGAGAGTGGTGTTGGTAAAGAGTTATTTGCCAAATATATTCATGAAAATTCAGATAGATATAATAAGCCATTTATCGCTATCAATATGGCAGCTATTGCTGAACATCTGCTTGAGAGTGAGCTCTTTGGTCATGAAAAAGGGGCTTTTACAGATGCAATCGCACAAAAAAAGGGACTTTTTGAGATAGCTGATGGTGGAACTCTATTTTTAGATGAGATTGGTGAAATGCCACTATCTTTACAAACAAAACTATTAAGAGTACTACAAGAGAGAGAAATTACCAGAGTTGGTGGAATCAAAGCCAAAAAAATAGATGTTAGAATTATTTCAGCTACAAATGCTTTTATAGAAGAGCAGATTGAGAATAATAAATTTCGTGAAGATTTATACTATAGATTAAATACAATTCCAGTTGATATTCCACCTCTTAGAGAGAGAAAAGAGGAGATTTTAGACATAGCTAAAGAGAGTTTAAAAAATGTATGCTATAAATATAAATTTAAACAAAAGTTTTTCTCTGATCAAGCTTTACAAGCACTCTTAGAGTATAATTGGCCTGGAAATATCAGAGAGCTTATCTCAGTTGTTGAAAGAGCAGCAATTTTAAGTGAAAATGATGAAATAAACACAGACGATCTATTTTTAGAGAGTCGAAAACGAAGAAAAAGAAGATATTAGGATAGATGATGAGAAAATTTAATGTAGCAGTAGTTGGAGCTACTGGAGCTGTAGGCGAAGAGTTATTTGATATCTTAAATAAGACAAACTTCCCTATAAATAAACTAATTCCTTTAGCTAGTAGTAAAAGTGTAGGTAAGCACATAGAGTTTGCAAACAAAGAGTATGATGTTATAGAATTAACCTCAAGCGTATTTGAAGAGCATGAAGTTGATATAGCATTTTTTAGTGCTGGTGGAAGCGTATCAGCTAAATTTGTTCCTTATGCTGTTGAAGCTGGTGCTGTTGTAATTGACAACACAAGCCATTTTAGAATGGATCCTGATGTGCCTTTGGTAGTTCCTGAGGTAAATCCACAAGATATAGCTTTTTGGAGAGAAAGAGGCATCATAGCAAATCCAAACTGTTCAACCATACAAATGGTACAAGTTTTAAAACCACTAGATGATGCATTTGATATACAAAGAGTTGATGTATCAACCTATCAAGCAGTTAGTGGTGCTGGTAAAAGTGGTATGGAAGAGTTGGTAAAACAGATGCAAGACTTTTTTGCATTTAAATTGGATGAGAGCTCTAAAGAGACTTTTTTTCATCAAATAGCACTAAATGTCATACCACAAATTGATATATTTTTAGACAATGATTATACAAAAGAAGAGATGAAGATGGTAAATGAGAGCATAAAAATTCTTCATAAAAATATAGAAGTTAGTGCAACTTGTGTAAGAGTTCCTGTTCTTAGAAGCCACTCAGAAGCACTTACAATAACTTTTAAGAACAATATAGATGCCAATCAAGCAAAAGAGGTATTAAAAAATGCCAAAAATGTAACTTTATTGGATGATCCTAAAAATCGGCTCTATCCTATGCCAAATATTGCAACTGGCACTGATGAGACATATGTTGGAAGGATAAGAAAAGATAATTTTAGAGATAATATTTTGCATCTTTGGTGTGTTGCTGATCAAGTAAGAGTAGGAGCAGCGACAAATGCCGTAAGAATTGCACAAATTTGGATCAAGGAATATAGTGATGTTTGAGAAAATTTTTGAAGGTGCGTTGTGGAGAAGTAGATTTTTTGTAATCTTAGCAGTTATTTTTAGTATGATTGGATCGATCTTAATGTTTATAGTCGCAAGTGTCGATATATATGGTGTAGCAGCTTATATCATAGATACATACTCTAGTGGTGCTCATCCAAAAAATTTTCATGAGATTATAGTTGGTGGGATTATTGGTGCGGTTGATTTATATTTAATTGCAGTTGTTCT
>JALWLB010000100.1 GCA_027081145.1 Campylobacterales bacterium | reverse complement strand
TTTCACCTAATAATCTCCTCGTATAATAAATTAATTAAACCCTACATCCAAAAGGAGTAGCAGTTTTTTAGTTTTTTTGGTAAAGTTTTATCTGTTTACCAAGAGCTAAAACAACTTACAGTTAAAGAGTTGAATGACAGTCGTTTCTCCTTATGGAAGCTTTGAGTTTGAGCTACTATCTCAAAAAGCATACTGCGTTTGACTTTAGTAACTTACCCATAGGATGTTAGAGTGGCTTTTATGCCAACTCTCTATTGTTACGAGGCTGTAAGTAAAATCAAACAAACAACAAGGATATGCGATGTACTACTTTGTAGGTATAGATATAGCCAAAAGTTTTCATGTTGCCTGTGTGGTTGATAGCGATGACAAAGTTATCAAGAAGTCTTGGAAGTTCAACAATGACAAACGGGGTTTCGAAGAGTTTCTTTTGCTTTTGAACTCCATCGATGATGCAAGTAGGTTCACTATCGGTATGGAAGCGACAAATCTTTTTTTTGAAAATCTCTATCTTTATTTGAAAGAAAAAGGTTTTAAGGTAATATTACTAAATCCTTATCAGACAAATAGATTTAGAGAGATGGATAGCATGAAAAAGGTCAAAAACGACAATATCGATGCATTGATGATTGCAGCTCTGATCAAATCAGGTAGATATTCCAAAGCCTATGTGAGTGAAGAGTTGTATCAAAGCATCAAAGCACTCTATAGACACAAGCAATCTCTTCTTGAAGAGATGAAAAAACACAAATGCCAAATAAGCACACTTTTGAGCGTTGTGTTTCCCGAAATGGAGCAGGTGATAAAAGATCCATTCAATGTTACTGGTTTGGCTCTACTTCACAAGTATCCAACTGCAAAGCATTACGAATATGCAAGTGAGGAGAGAATCTTAAAAACCTTTCGAGGTATCAAGGGAAACAACTTTAGCGAAGAAAAAGCCAAGCGTCTTTTGGAGTTAGCCAGACACTCTATCTATCAAGGTAATGGCAAAGAGGAAAGAGCTTATGTGATACAATCTCATATTCGAGTGATCAGGCTACTTCAAGAAGAACTTCAAGAGCTTGACAAAGAGATGTTGCGTCTTTTTAATCAAGCTCCAAAGCTCGATAAAGATGAAGAGCAAGAAGTTATCGATATTATCGACAATCTTCGAACCATACCGGGTGTAAGTGATAAGACAATCTTTGCACTTATGAGTGAGTGTGGTGATCTCTCAAGGTTTAAAAACGCTTCCCACTTTATAGGCTATTTAGGGTTGTATCCCACACTGGAACAATCTGGCAATAGACTAATCAACGGTCATCTTGCCAAAAGGGGTGCTAAGTTGGCTAAAAAAGCCCTCTATCAAGCTGCTATTGCCGCTATTAGACACAATGCAGAACTCAACAAGCTCTATAGAGATAAAACCTCTCAAGGCAGAGCCAACAAAGAGGCTATCGTGATTGTCGCAAGAAAACTTGCTCAAATAATTCTCTCGATCTATAAAAACAATGTCGCTTACAACCCCCAGAGGGTATTTCAGGCACAAAGAAGCAAAGCTTCATAATTTATAACTTGTTGTTTCATTCAACTATTTAACAATAAGTTGTTATAGAACTTGGTAAACACTATAGAGAGTTTTTTTATAGTCTCTCTACCTTACCATTGTCAAATAGGCTTTCATCTGTTTGATCATTGAAACACTTTGATTCAATCCCACAATCGAATCTTTCAAAAAAGTGCTTCAAAAATCAAACAGTTTCAAAAGCAAAACCTCTTGAAAGTGTTCTTTGAAATATTATTGTTACATAATCATTCTTTTTTCTATTTTTTCGCTCCGTTTAAGTTATTTTTTATAGGATTGCTTTTTGTTGGAAATAAATTCCAACAAAAATTCCTCTCTCTAAAGCTTTGCTCTAACGGGCAAGATATGAAACCCTCAAGATTTTTGCTTTTGTTTATGATTTTACTAAAAATCATGAGTGTTTCATATAACTCGTTTTTCTTGAAATAAGATCAATTTTTTGATATTTTCACTATGTTTATATAGAATAAAAAATGCTATTAAAATTATTGGAGCATGTGTTTTTATAACATCAATTTGTGGATAAATTATAAATGATGCTCCAACAAGAGTGAAAAGAGCAAGAAGTGATGAAAGAGAAGATATCTTTATAGTTTTTGCACTTATTGCCCATACAATAAAACTAACAATTGTAGCATATGGTATCATGTAGAGCAATACTCCAAAACCGGTTGCTACACCTTTTCCGCCCTCAAACCAAAGATATGGGCTAAAACAGTGTCCAACAACAGCCAAGACAGCAATTGCCCATTTTGTCTCTTCACTAGCTCCAAGTATAGTTGCAACTACTAAAACTAAAACTCCTTTGAGTGCATCCAATACTAAAGTTGCAATTGCCAATTTTTTAGCAAGAGTTGGATCTTTTTCTTTTATAACTCTAAGCACATTTGTTGCTCCTATACTTTTGCTACCAGAATTTTTAATATCTACCCCACCAAATAGTTTAGCAAGTATTAATCCAAATGGAATTCCACCAACAAAATAAGCAATAAGATAAAAGATAATATTTTCATTTGTGAATATCTCCACTTTTACATCCTTAGTTTTTAATGGTATAATTGCGAAAACTTGCTTAAAGGATTTTAACTTTGGATAATAATGAATTAAAAAAAGAGATTGAGAACTTAAAAAAAGAGTTAGATGTTACTATCGTTGCTCACTTTTATCAAAAAGATGATGTATTTGAGATGGCTGATTATTCAGGTGATAGTTTACAATTAGCCCAGATAGCAAAAGATGATAAAAATCCATATCTTGTATTTTGTGGGGTTGGGTTTATGGGGCAGAGTGTAAAAATCTTATCTCCTAAAAAAAGAGTTTTTATGCCTAAGGTTGCATGTTGTGCAATGGCAAGAATGATAGATGGTGAGTATTATGATATCAATGTAGCTATTTTAAAAGAAGCCGGAATTAACAAAGAGGATATACTTCCAATAACCTATATCAACTCATCAGCTGAAGTAAAAGCAAAAGTTGGTGAGATGGGAGGTATGGTTTGTACTAGCTCAAACGCAAAAAAAATTATCGAAAAAGGTTTACAAAGTGGCAAAAAAATACTATTTGTACCGGATAGATGTTTAGGGCAAAATATAGCTAATATGATGAATTTAAAATCGTGTGTTATAGGTGATGGAAGTGATCCTAAAGAGTCTGATATCATCTGTTATAACGGTTTTTGCTCTGTTCATCAACAGTTTGAAGTTGAAGATATTGAATTTTATAGACAAAAATATCCTGGTATTTTAATTGTAACTCATCCAGAGTGTCCTCCAGAAATTTGTGATATGTCAGATTTTGTTGGCTCAACTAGTCAAATTATTAAATATGTAACTGCTTTACCAAAGGAACAAAAAGTAGCAATAGGAACAGAGTTTAATTTGGTAAATAGAATGAGAAAAAAAAATACCTATGTACTATCTTCTACAAAACCAGAATGCCCTACTATGAATGAGACAACTTTCCAAGATCTATATGATGTTTTAAAATCTATCAAAGATAAAACATATATAAATGAAATTGAAGTAGATGATCATGTAACAAAGTGGGCACAAGTTGCACTAAATAGGATGTTTGAAATATGAGAGTCAAAGAGACAGTTAGAGAAGCTATACTCGAAGATATAGGAAGAGGAGATCTCTTTTCACTTGTTAGTGATAGAAGAAAGGTTGAAGCAAAAATTATTACAAAAGAAGATGGCATATTTGCTGGAAAATTATATGTCAAAGAGCTTGGATTTATGGAACATATTGAGATAGAGTTTTTAAAATATGATGGTAATAAAATTAAAAAAGGTGAAGTGTTAGCGTATGTCAGAGGTGAAGTAAATCGAGTTTTAATGTATGAGAGAGTTATTTTAAACTTTTTACAACACGCTAGTGGCATTGCAACCAATACAGCAAAATTTATGGAACTTGTTAAAGATTATAATGTAAAACTGTTAGATACAAGAAAAACAAGACCAGGTCTTAGAGTTTTGGAAAAATATGCAGTTAGATGTGGTGGTGGAGTTAATCATAGATTGGGATTGGATGATTGTTTGATGTTAAAAGATACTCATTTAGCAACAATTGATGATCTTGCACTATTTGTCAAACGAGCTAGAAAAAGAATTCCCTATACTTCAAAAATAGAGGTAGAGTGTGAAAGCGTAGAAGCAGCTTATCGGGCTATGAAAAGCCAAGTTGATTTGATAATGTGTGACAATATGCCAATAGAGGATATAAAAAAGGTTGTTGAATATAGAGATAAATATTTTCCACATATTTTAGTAGAAGCTAGTGGAAATATTACAAAAGAGAACATAATAGAGTATGCAAAAACTAATGTTGATGCTATAAGTAGTGGGAGTTTAATACACAAAGCTGTGTGGCTTGATTTTTCAATGAGAATAGATATTAAAAACTAAGGGGATATTATGGCTGATGATATGGAGAAAACCGAAGAGCCATCCGCCAAAAAAATTGAAGATGCCAAAAAAGAGGGCAATGTCCCTCGTAGTATGGATACAAACAGTTTTGTGACTCTTATAGTTGCTGTTATTGCTGTTGCCTCTTTGCTCTTTTTTATAAATAGTAGAATTGAAAAACTGTTTGTCTATTATCTCTCTTTTATGGGTAGTGAACTTACAAAAAATAGTATTTTCTTGCTTGGAGTTCACTCTTTAAAAGAGTTGGTTTTTATGATAATTCCAATTGCTGTAATGGTGGCAATAGCTGGTATCATAGCTGGATTAATGCAATTTGGATTGATATTTACAACAAAACCAATTACACCAGATTTAAAAAAAATTGATCCAATCAAGGGTTTTAAAAAGCTCTTTTCTATGAAAACATTTATTGAGGGTATAAAAATTATTATAAAGGTCTCTATCGTTTTTGTAATTGCATTTTTCTTTTTGGTTGAATTTACAAAAGAGTTAGCAGAGGTTATTAGCTATGATATTATATCGCAACTAGTGTGGCTTAGAGATAAAGCCATTGTATTGGTTGCTGTTATGCTTTTGCTATTTTTTGTAATATCTATTATAGATCTTTTGATAGTTAGATTTCAATATTTTAAAGATTTACGAATGAGTAAACAAGAGGTTAAAGATGAGTATAAACAGATGGAGGGTGATCCAATGGTTAAATCTAGAATTAAAAAGATCCAAATGGAACTAGCCCAAAAAAGAATGATGCAAAATATCCCATCGGCTGATGTAATCATCACAAATCCAACTCACTATGCAGTAGCTATTAGATATGATAAAACAAAAGAGAATGCTCCAAAAATTGTAGCAAAAGGTGTTGATTATTTAGCTTTGAAAATAAAAGAGATTGCAAGAGAGCATCTTATTCAAATTGTAGAGAATCCTCCACTTGCTAGAGAGTTATATAAAGTTTGTGAAGTGGATGATGAAATACCAGAAAACTTATACAAAGCTGTTGCAGAAGTATTGGCTTTTGTATATAAAGCAAAAGGTACGCAACCTTCTACATGATATACAAAAGCTATTTTAATGGCTTTTCGAAACTACAATAAGCATTTTGATATTAATGATAATGAATCTTATAAATTGCCAAGGAATACAAGTTCTCATAAAAACTGAGAATTTTGTTGGTACTGGTGTAAAATCATTTTGAGTATATGGTGTTATTTTCATCTGCTTTTTCTCCTTTATTATCTTTTATTCTGGTATTAATGTCCAACCCGGTTTTAGCTTAGCTTTGTACAAAAACATATAGTGAAGTATATGTTTGATCCAATGTCCAGCAAGTCCTATTTCGCCTGAAGTGTAACATAAATCCCTACCAAAATCAGGATATTTATTATAATCAGGTACAACTGGATACATAGTCAAAGATGCTGCTGTTCCATTAAATATTCCTTTTCCTGCACTCGCAACACAAGCAGCCCCCATTTCACCCATAGAAATTTTATGAGTCGGCTCACTTGCACCATCTAATATCATATCTCTAATAGATTTTGCAACAGTTTTACCTATAATACCTGATGGCATACCTGTTCTAGGCGGTGTTGGATTTATCGGTGTTCCATTTGGACTTTTCATAGGTTTAGAGATCAAATGAGGCGGTGCAAACGCAATTCCAGTTGCAAATATATTTTTGTATGTTGGATTTTGATAAGTTTTTGGCCAATCTTCGATACTCCACTCTTCGTATGCTTTAGGAGTATAATCGGCATCTACTTTTAAAAATCCATTTGGTGCAAAGATGGTATCTGTAATATCCTCTCCATCTTTATTATAAGCTTTTAATCCAACTCCTGAAAAAGGAGGAATCAACATAGCAAAATCAAACTCTATTTCGTGGTTTTGTCCATCTAATGTCTCATAATAAACTTTTCCTTTTTCAACCTTATTTACATGAGCTCTTGTTATCCAATTAACGCCTCTTTCTGTAAAGAGGGATTCTGTAAAGACTTTTCCACTAGTGATATAACCACCTTTTTTGATATGCATACCACCAACTCCAAAATCACCCAACTCATACTCATTTGAAATATATGTGATATCAGCCTTATCTCTTACTCCTGCTCGATCAATTTCATGCTCGACATTAAAGGTATATTCAAATGCTGCTCCTTGACAAGTACACATTCCATGTCCTGTACCAATAAGAAGCTTTTGTTTCTCTCCTTTTTTCATCTTTTCGATAACTTTAGCCAATTCGTTTGCTGCATGTGTAGCATGTTCATGTGTACAAACCGATACAGTATGACCGGCATCTGGTCCTAAACCTTCAGTTGCAGCAAAATTTAACTTTGGTCCTGTTGCATTGATAAGATAGTCATATGTAATAATCTCTGTTTCACCTTTTCTGGACTCTTTGGTGTATTCAATCGTGATATAAGCAGATGTATCTTTCTCTCCACCCTCTGGGTGTATAGAGATAGCTTTTGCTTGTTTGTAAGATATACCAACTTTGTCATATATTGGTTTTAGATCAAATGTAACATCTTCACTACTCATTTGACCAACACCTACCCAAATATTTGAAGGAATCCAATTCCATTTACTATTTGGTGTAACTACAACAACTTCATGTTCATCACCCAACCACTTTTTTAAAAAACTACAAGCGGTGTGTCCTGAAACTCCTGCTCCCATAATCACAACTTTTGCCATATGTATTCCTTATAATTAAATAAACTATATTATAATGTAATTTATTTTAAAATATTATAAGTTTTTAAATATTTTTACTGTAGTTAATTATAAGTTAAACTTATAATTGGTTGTTTTTCAGTATTTTTATATTATATAAGTAAATTTTATTTTTCTTTTGGCCAAATACCACCAAGAGGCCATGGTTGTTGATCGGTATTAAACGATACATAAGAGATTATCTCTTTTATGTATTCAGATAAGCTTTTGGTAAATTTTAAAACATCTTCGTTTGGTTTTCCAAAAATTAGAGCGTATATAAATTGAAAAATGGCAATAAACCATATAGCTATAGCAACAAAACGATTTATAATTAAAAATATTATCATATAAAGTGCTCTGATTAATGATGGTTTTTGACTTGTACTCATTATTATCCTCCAAATATAAAATTATGAACTAAATTATACCTTGAATAATATAAAAAGGTTTATTTATAAACAGGAGTAAGATTGTCTTATTTTTATTTTTATTAAATTATGCTAGAATAGATCTACTAAGTTTAATTAAATTTAAGGATTACAATGCAACAAATAGATATGAAATCAGAAGAGTTTAAAAATGAGCTTCAAAAAACATGGGAATTTATAGAAAAAGTAAATAAGCAATTTAACTTTGTGCAAAACCCAAACCAAGATGTAAATGAAGGTGTTGCTATGGGACTTGCTAGAAACAGACTCATATATGGAAAGAGATATTGTCCATGTTTTATGGTTGAGGGAGAGACTAAAGAGGAGAGGAAAAAAGCAAACAATAGAATATGCCCATGTAAACCGGCTTTAGAAGAGGAGATTCCTCAAAATGGGTTATGTCATTGTGGACTGTTTTGTACACCTGAATATGCTAAATCACAAACATTAGATAAAGATAAAAAAGATACCAAAAAAGATCCAAACTCACTATCAAAAGATCAAGCAAATAAACTTGTACAAAAAGAGCAAATAGATGGTGAAGAGTTAAAAGCTCTTTTAAAAGCGAGAGATGATAAATTGGTTGATTTTATACTTGTTGATACACGAGAGCTTATGGAGTACCAAATGGCTCATATAGAAGGAACTGATTTGCTTTTGCCAACATCACTATTTCATGTAAAGGTAGAAGAGCTTTTAGGTGACAAAAAAGATCAAAATATTATCGTTTATTGTCAAACTGGTAGTAGAAGTTTTCAAGTACAACGAGTATTAAAAACTATTGGTTTTAATCATGTAGGAAACTTAAAACCTGGCATAGTAAGCTATAGTGGAAATATTAAAGAATCTGTAGCTTAACACAAAGGAGCATTTGTCTCCTTTTTTCTTTTTTAATAAAAAAAAATATAATAAGCCAAATTTATAACTATAAGAGTTAGCACTATCATTACAACTATTTTAATATAGCTCTTCTCTTTTTTTTCTGGTAATCCAGGTGAAATAAGAAATTGTGTTATAAATTTTAATAAATCATCCATATAGTTATAAACCGTATATCTTATCCCCAAAACATATGAGTGATATAACTAACCAAAAGCAAAAAACCTATAGCAATGATAGCTTGTCCAAATTGACTAACAATAACCATAATAACAGAAACAGTAGATTTAATAAAATTTTTGATAAAAAACAATAAATACCTTTTAACTTAATATTTTGATAAGATAATTATACTCTATTTATTGTAGTATTTATTAGTTTTTAATCCATTTTTACAGTATATTCCATACTCCCAAAACTCTTTTGCTGGAATTTTAGCCCCTTTGAATCCTGCTTTTCTTAACTCTTTGGCGATAAAAATATTAAATAGTGCGTGCCCTATTAGCATAATATTTTTATTTTGAGATAGTTTTATAAGCATTTGTGAAGCTTGAAAAGCTCTTTTTTTTGTATCTTTTAATGACTCTCCATGTTTTGAATAGCCAATTAGCCATAAGATTCTTGAGATAATTAGCCAATTTTTTGGAGATAGTTTTAAAAGTTTTGTTTTTATATATGGTGGGTTTGTTTCTTGAAATAGTTTATCGATGATATGTGGAGTTTTATTTAGAGCTTTTGCTGAACTAAGAGATCTATTTAAATTACTACATATGATAATGTCACAACTATTAGTATGATCTATCAACTTTTGTGGAGGTTTAGAAGAGCTTTTGATGTGTGCAAGATTATAACTATTTAAAAACTCTTCTATCTCTAAACCATCTATTTTATCAACTTGTTTGATATCCACTTCACCGTGGCGAACTAGTATAATTTTACCCATTTTTTAAAGATAATTTATATACTAATAGTAAACTCTCCAAAGCTTCATCCAAATTTTTACCAAATGCTATTACACCATCTTCATGAGATGGCATAACAAAGATAGGATTATCAAGTGGATTGATATTTTGATAAATTTTTTGCACCTCATCTATCAAACGAATCGATCCATATAAAGCATCATTGGTTGTTAAAAAATCATTTTTAAGCATATAGCTCCATAAATCTTTAGAGTGTACATGAATAACAGCTCTTATCTCATCATTCAAATTATATATACTACCATGAGTTAAAGCTTCACTACTTGGTTTACAAGCTCCAGTAGAGTTTAGAAAAAACTCTCTATCATTATACTCTTTGACAAATGAGTAGTGATTTTCATCCAACTCATCTAAATGACCTGTTGCTGTACCTGTTATTACAAAGGATGTTTTAGAGACTCTTTGGCTAATATTGCCATAGCCTATACCATCTTTTTCGCCTATTAGATTGAGATTTTTTAATTTTTTTCTTATTGCTTGTATCTCTTGCCATAAACTTTTATCCAAAGGCTCACTCTTATCAAAGTGTAAATTATATTTGATAACTCCATCAATCATCAAATAACTCTTTAATAGATTGAAAATTGGCTTTGCAAACACCTTTTTCAGTTATTAGTGCTGTTATAAGTTTTGCTGGAGTCACATCAAAACCCACATTAAGCACAGGTGAGTTTGTAGGGATTATTTGAGTATTGTTTATAAATCTTACCTCATTTTCATCTCTAATTTCAATTGGGATATCATGTAAGCCATTTTTGATACCCAAATCAAATGTCGAAGTTGGCAAAGCTATATAAAAAGGTATATTATTATCATATGCTGCTAATGCTTTTAAGTAGGTTCCAATTTTATTTGCACTATCTCCATTACTTGCGACTCTATCTGCTCCTGTTATACAAACATCAACTTGATCATTTTGCATTAGATGTCCGCCTACATTATCAACTATGACAGTATGTTTTATGTTGCTTTGTTCAAGCTCCCATGCAGTTAAATTTGCTCCTTGGTTTCTAGGTCTAGTCTCATCTACCCAAACATGTATATCTATACCTCTTCTTTTTGCTTCATAAATAGGAGCTAGGGCTGAACCATCATCAACTATTGCTAACCATCCAGCATTGCAATGGGTTAAAACATTAATCGAAGTTTTTTGCTTTTTTTTCATAATATTTTCAAATATATCAGCTCCATAGTTTGCTATTTTTTTACTTCTTATACAATCCTCATCACTTATTGAAATAGCCTCTTTTTTTAATCTCTTGACTATATTATCTTTTGTAGTTTTTTGTGCAACTTGTACCATTTTATCTACTGCCCACATGAGATTAACAGCGGTTGGGCGAGATTTTTTTATAAGTTTTGCCTTCTTTTCAAACACTTCATCATAACCACCACTCTCTTTTGCAGCAAAATAGACTCCAAAAGCTGCGATATTTCCTATAACACCAGCACCTCTAATTGTCATATTTTTTATAGCTTCTATACAATCATCACTGCTTTTTAAAATTACAGTTTTTTTCTCAAAAGGCAAAACTCTTTGATCGATAACTTCTAAAGTTTCATTATCATGTAGCCAAAATGCTTTGTATTTACCATTCATGAATTAGCCTTTATAAAAGAGATTAGATCATCTATATCATGTAGATTGTGATAGTTATTTACCAATGAAGTACCAATTTTTAATACAAGCACACTCGCACTTTTTCTAATAGTTGGATCTTTTATACCTCTTATCTCTTCTACTCCAGCTATTCCAAAAACTCTTCTTGTCATTTTGCAACCAGCAAAACCGATACTTTGTTGAAAAATCTGTTTCATAAACTCTTGTTTAAATTTTTGATTATATGAAAAATTGGGATTTATCAAAGCACTCTCATCTGTATTGTTCCAAAGAGTTAAAAATTTCTCTTCAAATCTTTGATAAATCTCTTTGATAGTTTGTAAAATCCACTCTTGATATTTTTTATCTTGAGTGACAAAGATGTGTGAAATATAAGAGCTTAAAAGATTTGCTACAAGTGCACCTATATCAAAACCAAATGGTCCTATAAAAGCAAACTCAGGATCTATTATATATGTCTCTTTTTCATTTATCATGATTGAGCCTGTATGCAAATCACCATGCAACAAAGCATCAGCTTGAGTCATAAAAATATATTTTAATTTCAATACATTTGTTTTAAACTCTATATCATTAAAAAGTTTATTGGCTTCATCTTTGAGATTATCCTCTACATGATTTGTCTTATGTGGCATAAAAGCAAATGTAAAAACAAAATCTTCTGTTAATTTACATAATTGTGTATTTGAGTTAAACCTATCCATAAGTTTTCTCTTATTTGTACTATCAAGATACAAAGATGAAGAGTAAAACAGAGTATTTGCTAAAAATGTAGAGATATGTTCTGAAAACTTAGGATAATATACTCTTTGTATCAAACCTTGTCGAAGTATTATATGATCTTTTAGATACTGCATGATAACTATACTCATCTCTTCATCACTATAATAAATTTTTGGTACATGAGATTTATAACTTTTAAGAGCTCTTATCTCATAAGTCATTCTTTTTCTTGAGAGAGCAAACTCTTCACCTGCACACCTCAAATAAGGAACTGCTTGTTTTATAATTAAGCTTTTTGAACTATCTTTAGAACTTGTTGCTAAAAATACATAATTTAAATTTCCATCACCAATCTCTTTGATAATAAGTTTATCATCTTGAAAGAAGTTTTTAATACTAGGTATATTTAAAAGAAATTCTTGCATATTGTGAGAGTTTAGTATCTTATAACTTTGTGAGAGTTTAGTATCTTATAACTCACGATCATCCCTTATAAAAATTTTTTAAAGATTATACAACAATATCAAATAAACTGCAAAACTAAGTAAAAAGGTGTATAATTTGAGTTAAAAATTTATTAAGGGGTTTTTTTATGAAAAAAATAGTTTTAGCTACTTTACTAAGTGTAGGGGTACTATCAGCCGATATTTTAGGACAAGCTGGTCTTGGATACTCAAGAGGAGACAATGGAGCAAATCATATCACCGCTTTTGCTGGAGTTGATATTTTTATGGGTGCTGGTGTGAGATTGGAATATACAAAAAATATCACAGAACATCCAGAGTTTTCAAAAGAGGATGTTAGCAGGTATGGACTTTTTGCTACTTACCAATTTAGTATGATTCCTATGTTTGCAATCACTCCAAAAGTGGGTATCATAAAAACTGATGGCGAATTTACCGCTAAAGATGCTTTAAATGCTACTGTCTTTTCAAAATCTTCAACAGAGTTTACTTATGGTCTTGAGATTGATTACTATTATAACTCTTTTATTAGTATATTTTTAGGATATACAGATTATGGTAAAAAGCTAGATATTAATAGTATCGATACTTCAAAAATGGATACTGCAAACTATACGCTAGGATTTAAAATCCACCTCTAAATGGTTGGTACATGATAGCTTCATGTACCAAAAATTTATCTACTTGGCCAACTCTTCTTCAATTAAATTTAAAAGCTGTTTATAACCAAAACTAGGTAGTGGTCTCTCATTTACAAAAAATGTTGGAGTTTTTCTAACTTGAAGCTTTTCCAAATCCGCTATATCTTGCTCTATAATTTTTGTAATTTTTTCACTATGCATGTCAGCTTTAAGTTTTTCTATATCCAATCCTTCAATTTGAGGTAAATAGTCCCAAACAAGCTCTGGTCTAGGGTTGTGATGATTTCCCCATTGTGGTTGATAGTAGTAAAGCAGATCTAAAGTTTGCCAATATTTGCCTTGTAATCTTGCTGCTTCAAGTATTCTAACTATACCTTTTGAATTTTTATGAAAAGGTGCATATCTTAGAGTTAGTTTTACATCATCTGGATATTCATCTAAGATATTTTTGACAAAACCGTGAAATACTCTACAAGTTTCGCATTCAGGATCAAAAAATTCAACAATAGAGACCTTTGCATCAGCTTTTCCAATAGTTGGAGAATACTCTCTTATAAATATATTGGCATTCTCTTTAGCTATGTTAGCAGCCTCTTTAGACTTTGAGTCTTTGTATGTATTTGTTGCAAAAAAGTAAAGTGCTCCAAGAAGCACAACAGAAATTATAATTAAAACAATTTTTTTCATCGATAAACTCTCCTATGTAAAGTAATTAATAATATCAACAAAATGGTAAAACTTGCTAGTGCAAGTAGTGGTATAGATATAAAACCAAACCACTTGATATAAACAGTGCTACATGATACACCTTTTGAACAAGGTGATATATTTTCAGGAATAATCCCATAATATAACAAATTATGATATAGTGAAATTAACCAACCAATTATAACTAAAGGAAGTGAAAATTTTATCACTTTTTTATCTAAAGGAAAAAGCCCTACTAAAAATATTATCACCAAAGGGTACATTAAAACTCTTTGATACCAGCACAAAACACAAGGCACAAACTCCATAACTTCACTAAAAAAGAGACTTCCTAGTGTAGCAACTGTAGCAACTAGCCAACAAATAAAAATAACCATCCAAAAAAAATCTCTATTTCTATCAAAATTATCTATCATTGCCAAATCTTTTTCAAATCTTTTTCTATAACACTTGTCTCAACAGCACCAATATAGTACATATTATTTGGATTTCCATCATATATGTCTGTTAGTTTTTGATATACTCCATTTTTTAATACAACCTTAAAAGGTATTTGCATAACTCTATCATATTTGATATCTTTTAAAACACTTTGAATGATTCTTTCATTATCTTTTGAATTACTAATAAAATAGTAAGCCGAATATTTATATCTAAATTTTGTATCGACAAATTTATTATCTACCTCTTCAAAAGTATTTAATGCAATAATAAGAAGTTTATCAGAATATTTTACCTGTAAATCGGTCAAATGAGGAGCCTCCTTTTTGCAAGGTGGACAATATGTCGCATAAAAATCAAACATAATAACTTTATCTTCATGCCCTTCAACTACAAAACCATTTTCAAGTCTTTTGAGAGTATATTGTGCACCTGAGCTGATATCATGTAGAGTTATTTTTGTACCTGCTTTTATAATGTCTGCTTGTTTTGTAGTTTTGATCTCTTCTTTGGTATCAGATTTGTCACTACAACCACTCACAATTAGACTAAACAAAACCATAAACCATAATATAAAAACTTTTTGCATAAAAATCTCCTTTTTTCATATGAGTTTAGCATATTTTTTTGTAAAGTTGTGTATATTGATCATATTGGACGATATTAACAAAGAAAAATTATTATGGAGGATTATTATGAAAAATTGTAACTCATTGCAAGAGATACGAGAAGAGATAGATAGTATTGATGAGCAAATTTTAGAATTGATTGCAAAAAGAAAAGATTATGTTAAACAAGCTGCAAAATTCAAACACTCTGTTGAAGAGATAAAAGCAGATGAGAGGGTAAGCCAAGTTATAAATAATATGAGACACAAAGCACTATCGCTTGGTGTTTCACCAAATTTAGTGACAGAAATTTATACTAAAATGATAGATGATATGGTGGAGACTGAAATAGCACAATTTAGAAACACAAAGAGCTTATAAAATGATTTTTTTTAAAAATGGTTAAAATAAACTACTCTTTTGTTAAAAGTTATGCTATAATATTAAAAAATTTTTTTAATATATAACCAAGAAAAAGGAAAACCTCAATGTCAATAGATAGTATTTTACATTTATATCGCGGTGTTTATTATAAAATGCCTCAATC
>JALWLB010000099.1 GCA_027081145.1 Campylobacterales bacterium | reverse complement strand
TTAGATAGTAATATAACATACTATAAAAATAGAAATAACCAAATAGTTGGTGTAAAAAATGAGATAATTATTAAGTGCAAAAGTGATGAAATTTGTCTAAATTTAATCAAAAAGTATAACTTTTTAAATACTCAAAAATTATCAGAGAAATTTTTTCTAATTATCTTAGAAAAAGAGCAAAATGTTTTTAAACTCTCTTCAAAACTTTATCATGAAGATGGAGTGATTCTCTCTCATCCAAATTTTGTAAAAAAACGATTTAAAAGATGAAAAAAGTTTTATATATTATATTGATATTTGTACTTTTACTACTATATGGGTGTTTTAAAAAAGATGAACCAGAAGAAACTATTCAATGTTTATCAGATAATATTCAAAATTTAAGCACCGAAAATAGTACAGAGTTTGATCCTAATGATGAATACTATAAATTTGCATGGCATTTAAAGGTTCAAACCAATCTTTTTACATTAAGAAACAATATAGATAAAAATGCAGATTTAAATATAACCAAAGCTTGGCAAATTACTAGAGGTAAGGGGATTAAGGTAGCTATTATTGATGATAGTTTTGAGCCAGATCATGAAGATATCAAAGATAATGTTTTTAGTAGTTATGATGTTGATGAAGAAGATTGTGATGTAAGAGATGTGAGCCCAAATAGATCACATGGGCATATGGCATCAGGTGTATTAGCAGCAGTTGGTAATAACCAAAAAGGTGTTATTGGTATTGCTCCTGAAGCTAAACTTATTTTAATTAAACAAATTGCTAATGATGATGCTAAAACCATAAAAGCGTTTGAGTATGCAAAACAGGCTGGTGCTAGAGTAGTTAGTTGTAGTTGGGGAAGTGAGAGTGTTTCAGAAGCAGTAAAATCAAAAATTGATGAGTTATATAATGAAGGTATAGTGATAGTTTTTGCTTTTGGAAACGAAGGAGCTAATTTTGATCTTCCAAATATAAATGATGAATCGGAGTTAGATAGTGTTATAGGAGTTGGAGCAAGTAATGAATCAAATGATGTTGCATACTATTCTAATTATGGATCAAATTTGGATATTTTAGCTCCAGCTGGTGAAATAGGTATTCCTACAGTTGATAAAATGGGTCCATATGGAGATAATAATCAACTAGGATATGTAGATGATAGTTATACATTTTTCCCAGGCACTTCAGCTGCAACTCCACTAGTCGCTGGAACTGCGGCACTTATGCTTAGTGTAAATCCTTCATTAACACCTGATCAAGTGAGATCTATTATGATTGAAACAGCTGATAAAATTGGTCTATATTATGATAGTAACTGTTTTAATATTCGTTATGGGTATGGTAAGATAAATAGCTCAAAAGCTGTTCTTAGAGCGATTGATTATTAATTTTATGTTAAAATAAAATTATGAAAAATTTAAATGATCCAAATTTATATACAAATAGAGAGTTATCTTGGCTACAATTTAACTCACGAGTACTATATCAAGCTAAAAAAGCTTCAAATCCTCTACTAGAGAGGCTTAAATTTATAGCAATATACTCATCAAATTTGGATGAGTTTTACATGATAAGAGTTGCTGGATTAAAGCAACTATTTTCAGCTAGAATTATCTCCTCTGGTGCAGATGAGATGACACCACATGAGCAACTTGAGAGAATAGATGAGTATTTGCATAATGAAAAAAAGATATTACAAGCCTATTATCATGATATTGTAGAGAATTTATCCAAAGTTGGTCTTCATATAAAAGAGTATTCAGATCTATCTAAAGAGTTAAAAAAGAGTGCTGATGAGTATTTTTATGAAAATATATTTCCAGTTATCATTCCAATAGCAATAGATGCAACTCATCCATTTCCACCTCTAAATAATTTATCACTCTCTCTTGCAATTAAACTTCAAGATCAAAGTCAAAAAGATATTATCAGATATGCTCTTATTAGAATTCCAAGGCTTCTTCCTAGATTTGTTCAACTTAAAGATGGGATATATGTAACTATCGAATCACTGGTTAGAGATCATGCTGATGATATCTTCCCTGGATATGATATTCTCTCTTCTACAACTTTTAGAGTAACAAGAAATGCAGATATAGTGATAGAAGAGGAAGAAGCAGATGATTTTATGGAGATTTTACAACAGGGTTTAAGACTCAGAAAAAAAGGAGCTTTTGTAAGACTTGAGATAGAAAAAGGGGTCAATGAGGATATATTAAACTTTTTATGTTCACACTTGAATATAGGTCAAAAAGATATCTTTAGATATGAAATACCACTAAATTTAAGTGCTTTGTGGTCAATTGTTGAAAATAAAAAATTTTCACACTTAGCTCTTTCTCCAAATACGCCAAAAACACTCCCTCCATTTGGTCAAAATGAGTCAATTTTTAAAATACTTGATAAAGAGGATGTATTGACTCTTCAGCCATATGAAAGTTTTGAGCCTGTAGTTGAGCTTATTCAAGCAGCTGCAAAAGATCCAAAAGTTTTATCAATTAGAATGACACTTTATAGAGTTGGAAAAAATTCACCAGTAGTTCAAGCACTAATTGATGCAGCAAACAATGGCAAACAGGTAACCGCTATGGTTGAGTTAAAGGCTAGATTTGATGAAGAGAATAACCTAATTTGGGCAAAGGCACTAGAAGAGGCTGGTGCACATGTGATATATGGTATTCATGGTTTTAAAGTTCATGCAAAAATTATGCAAATTATTAGAAAATCAAATGACAAATTAAAAGTTTATCTTCACTTTTCAACTGGTAACTATAATGAAGCAACAGCAAAGGTATATACAGATGTTAGCTATTTTACCTCAAGAGATGAGTTTAGATCAGATTCAATTACATTTTTTCATATCTTAACAGGTTTTTCCAAAAATCATAAACTAAATAATTTAAATCTTTCACCAACACAGATAAAACAGAAACTTTTAAATATGATAAAATTAGAAAAAGAGAAAAAAGATTCAGGTTTTATCATAGCAAAAATGAACTCCTTAGTTGATCCAGATTTGATAAAAGCTCTTTATCAAGCCTCAATAGCAGGAGTTAAAATAAAACTTATAATTAGAGGAATTTGTTGTTTAAAACCGGGTATAAAAGGTATTAGTGAAAATATACATGTTATATCTATCATAGGAAAATATTTAGAACACTCAAGGATATTTTATTTTAAACACTCAAAACCAAAAGTTTATATATCAAGTGCTGATTGGATGCCTAGAAATATGGAAAAAAGGTATGAGCTTATGATACCTATATATAATGAAAATCTTGCAAAAAGGCTTCTTGATATACTAAATCTTCAATTAAGTGATAATCAATTGGCATGGGAGCTTAAACAAGATGGAAAATATCATAAAATTACACCAAAAAAAGATGAAGTTTTAATAGATTCTCAACAATTTTTAGAAAATCATATAAACAAACTTTATAAGTCTATCAAAAAAAATAAACCGACTATAAAAAATACAATTATTAAAACAGGAAAAGGGAAATGATTTTAAATTATTTAAATATGAGACCAAAAATAGGTGATAACAGTTGGATCGCACCAAGTGCAGATGTTATAGGTGATGTAGAGATTGGAAAAGATTGCTCAATCTGGTTTGGAGCTGTAGTAAGAGGTGATGTGCACTATATAAAAATAGGTGATCGAGTTAGCATACAAGATCTATCTATGGTTCATGTAACTCACTATAAATATGAAGATAGAAGTGATGGAAATCCAACGATTATCGAAGATGATGTAACAGTTGGACACAGAGTAATGCTTCATGGATGTACAATCAAAAAAGCTTGTTTGATAGGTATGAGTGCTACGATATTAGATGGTGCAGTCATTGGTGAAGAGTCCATCGTAGGAGCTGGGGCGTTAGTGACTAAAAATAAAATCTTCCCTCCAAGAAGTTTGATACTTGGATCACCAGCAAAAGTGATAAGAGAGTTAAATGAAGATGAGATAAAAGAGCTATACGATTCAGCAAACAGATATGTAAAATTTAAGGATAATTATCTATAAGTAACATAAGTTAATTAAAGTGTCTATAAGTTTTTAAAAAAATATACAACTTGCTAGAGTCAATGGCAGTCATCATATATTTGTTCATGATGATATAGATGAGATTATTAATATACAAAATGTTAAAGGTGAAGCAAAACCTTATCAAATAAAACAGTTTCTTAAAATAGTAGAGATGAATAACCTAAAATTCAAGGAGTAAAGATGCAAGATTATCATATTAATATATTCTATTCTCAAGAGGATGAAGGCTATATTGCTGATATTCCAGATTTGAAATATTGTTCAGCATTTGGTGAAACTCCTGAAATTGCATTGCAAGAAGTTTTAAAAGCTAAAAAAGCTTGGATAGAGAGTAAAAAATCAAAAGACGATTTGCCAAAACCACACTATAAACCATTGATATATCAAGCTGATTATGTTCTCTCTTGAATGACAACATAATCAGCTATATCAAGTAGTTGTTTTTTAGGGAGATGATATAGTAAATTTTTTTACAATCTCTTCTTAATATATATTTTCAATTTTTATATAATTAAACAAATCTTTATATTGATTTCCTAAATTTATAATTGTTTGATGATCTATAGATAAGTTTAATTTTTTATCAACCAAACTTGGAGCAAAATTTGGACCATCATTTTGTGTGATATTTTCTTCTGGTGTTGAAAAATGTTTAGAATAATAAATTGATACAATAGTTTCATCAACTAAAATATTAAGCTGAGGTACAGGTACATACTGAAAGCCATAATTGTTTTCAAATTTAGATTTTGAAAGAATTAACCCTCCATACTCACCATATGAAGAGAAGTTTGCAGGATAGCCTGAAATTGTAAAATCTTTTTTAAAATCTTCGTACCAACCGTGCAGTAGATATAAACCACCTGTGTAATAGTATTGATTACCATTTGTGCATTGCCAATTATCTGTATCAGTATCACCACATTCATGTTGTGATAAAGGTAATGTAATTTTATATGTTTTGCCACTTTTATACTCTTTAAATGCAAGTGTCCCCAAAACATAAGTTGTACCATTTATATCTGCAATAACATCACCAATATTGGCACTCTTTGCTTGATAAGGATTTAGTGAGTGTGGATCACTTAAGAAGTTTGCTTTATTATTACCTTGCTTATAAGACTTCTCTTTATCAATAGATGATTTTTTGTCATCTTCAAATGATTTACAGCCTGTTAAAGCCAATACTACATATTAAAGTTGTTGCCAATAAAGCAGATATTTTTTTAATATACATTTTAATTTCCTTATTTTAAAATTTGTTTTTATTATTAGTTCTAAATATAATCGACACTGTTTAAAAAAATTCAAATAACCAATTAACTTCTAAAAAAATTCTATCTTTGAGTGAAATTTATATTTGTATATGAGCTTAAAGCAATAGATGATAAAATTTTGAAAATGTATTTTAAAAGAGGGTATCTATGTCTCGTATAGAGAGTTATGAAAAATTGGGTCTTTTTTATTTAGGTCGCAAAGTTGATACAAAAACTTTAAAATCTTCCGATGAGTTGCTACTTTTAAAAAATAAAAATTTAACAACTCATGCAGCTATTATAGGTATGACAGGAAGTGGAAAGAGTGGGCTTGGAATTTCACTCATAGAAGAGGCAACACTAGATAATATACCATCTATTGTGATCGATCCAAAAGGTGATATGGGAAATTTACTTTTGGCATTTGATGATTTTGATCCTAAAAAGTATGAAAAGTGGATCGATAAATCTGAAGCTCAAAAAAAGGGTTTAGATATAAGCTCTTATGCTAAAAAAGTAGCCAATACTTGGAAAGAGGGCATAAAGAGTTGGAATCAAGATGAAAATAGAGTAAAAAGATTTAAAAACTCAGCCGATTTTAATATCTATACTCCAGGAAGCTCATCTGGAATATCTTTATCCGTTCTTGATAGTTTTGAAGCACCATCAAGTGAAATTTTAGATGATTTAGATACCTACTCATACCTTTTAAACTCTACCGTAACATCGATTTTGGCTCTTGTTGGATTAAAGAGTGATTTTAATTCAAAAGAGTTTCTTTTAATCTCTACTATCTTTAACTACCATTGGAAACAAAACAGTAGCTTAAGTTTAGAAGATCTTATTGGAAATATTACAAATCCTCCATTTAAAAAGATTGGTGTTTTGATGTTAAAGAGTTTTTATCCTCAAGGTGAGAGATTAAAACTTGCGATGAAATTAAACAATATCTTAGCTTCACCAACATTTGCTTCATGGATTAGTGGAGATGCATTAGATATAGATAATCTATTATACTCAGATACAAAACCTTGTGTATCAATTCTCTCAATTTCTCATTTAAATGATAGTGAGAGAATGTTTTTTGTAACTCTGTTTTTAAATAAATTTATAAGTTGGATGAGACGACAAAGTGGTAGCTCAAACTTAAAAGTTTTACTCTATATGGATGAGATATTTGGATTTTTTCCAGCCACTTCAAATCCTCCATCAAAAGAGCCAATGTTACTTTTATTAAAACAAGCAAGAGCTTATGGAGTTGGAATAGTATTGGCTACTCAAAATCCAATAGATTTAGATTATAAAGGTTTATCAAATATCGGAACTTGGTTTATAGGAAGACTTCAAACAAAACAAGACCAAGATAGAGTCATAGATGGACTTATTACAAATTCTAAAGATGCATTAAATAAAAAAGAGATACAAAGCTTGTTATCAAACCTAAAAAGCAGACTATTTTTACTAAAAAGTGCACATAGAGATAAACTTAGCCTATTTAACACAAGATGGGTTTTATCGTATCTAAAAGGACCACTAACAAAAGTAGAAATTTCAACTCTTATGAAAGATAAAAAGAAAAAACCAAAAGAGCAAAAAAGCATTATTAAAAAATCAAAAAACTCTCCAAATTCAAAACCTCTTTTATCTGAAAATATCAAAGAGTATTATCTAAATTCACCAACGCAAGATTCAAGTTATGAGCCTTACATGATAACTACTGCAAAAGTTAGATATTTTAATGCCAAAAGATCGATAGATAAAATAGAAGATATCTCTTTTAAATACTATCTTGATAAAGATATGAGTGATATTGTATGGAGTGAGTTTGAGATAAATGAAGATGAGAAAAATCTTTATGATTTAAAACCAAAACAAAATAGCTCTTTTTATCCATTGCCAGAATTTATCCTACAAGCAAAAGATTCAAAAGCTTTTATAAGAGAGTTTAAAGAGTTTTTATATAGAGAGAAAAAGTTAAAACTATATAGATGTAAAGCTTTAAAAGCAGAATCAAGCATAGATGAGAGTTTACAGAGCTTTAAAATTAGACTTTTGGATATCTTAAGAGATAAAAAAGAGCAAGAGATCGAAAAATTAAAAGTTAAATTTTCTAAAAAAAGAGATTCACTTGAGAATAAACTTCAAAGAGCACTAGATAAATTGGAAAAAGAAGAATCAGATGTGAGTGATAGAACAACAAGTACTCTTTTATCTTTTGGTATGACTTTGCTTGATGCATTTTTAGGAACAAAAAGAGTAAAAAGAAGCACAACTTCAAAAGCAGGAGCTACAATAAGAAGTGCTGGTAGAATATTTAAAGAAAAAGATGATGTAGAGTTGGCAAAAAAGAGAGTTGAAATGATCCAAGAAGATCTTTTGGCATTACAAGATGATTTACAAGAGCAAATTGATACTCTATCTAATGAGTTTAAAATAGAAAATTATCAAATAGAAGAGTTTTTTATAACTCCAAGAAAAAGTGATATTTTTGATATCGATATAGCAATTTTGTGGGAGGGCTAGTTCACTTCTCATCAAAATGTAGTTCCTCTTGAAGTTTTAAAGAGCTAGAGTGTAAATTATAAGCTGTACTTTCTAAATTAAAGTCTATAACTTCCACCATTCTGTTTTTTGCTTTTGCTTCGTTTACAATCTCTTCTAACTGCTCTGCAACTGTATCGTCAATCCACTCCTCGCCACAAACTGAACATACGGTTGCTGGAGTGTTGCGAACTACAATTAAGTTGGTGCCTAAATCTACAGTAAAAGTGGTAGTAGAAAACTCTTTTTCACCGTTGCAAATAGGACATTTACTGCTGCTTTTCATTATTGATCCTCGTTTTAAAATCTTTTAAAAAATGTTTACTATCAGGAATATATGCAGTTATTACATATACTTTGACCTCTATTGTATCCAAACTTGCTACAACATGCAAAGGCTTATTGGCTTTATAAAAAAACAATCCGCTTTCAAATGGCTTATCGTTTTCATAATACTCTATCAATTCACCCTTAAGCAATGCTTCTTTAACACTTCTACGGCTTATACCTCTTTGTAGCATTCTCTCTAATGAATGTTTTCTCCATTCAATATTGTTAGCCTCTATAGCTTTTTGAATTAATTTTCTATTCATATAGTTATTATATCTAAGAAGTTAATAAGAATCAAATTCTTGTATTAGTCCATAACATATGGCACTATTTATGATTAAAAAGATCGATATCAGTAAAAAGTAGATCTTCATAAAAAATCTCAATATATTCAAATATCACTTCTCATCAAAATGTAACTTTAATCCCTCTTGTGTCATTACAAATCCACTAATTAATATCTTGCCCTCATGCACTTTTTTATGATGCTCTTTGCATAGAGGAATTAGATTGTATTTATGATTTTTGTGAAAGTGATCTATATTGCCATTTAAGTTTGCTACAGATTGGGCTTTTATGTGGTGAGTCTCTTCTACAGATTCATTACAAAAAGCACACTTTGATAAAAATATACTTTTGTTATATTTGCTTTTTTTCTGCTTTTTTAAAAGTTCAATCTTGCTATATTCTCCACTGATCTTTTTGCGAAGATTGTAAGCTTGATCTATAAAAGATTTATCCAAATGGAGTGATTTTGCAAACTCAAGTCCATAAAGTGAGCTTCCACTTCCAAACTCCAGCTTTCGATTATACTCTAAACGATCATTTATCTCATCATACTGTACTCCAAGATGCAAAAATATGATATGTTTGAGTGATTGTATCTCTTTTAGAGTTGTTAATTGGTGTAAATGAGTTGCAAAGATAAAAAATGACTCCATTTTATGAAGTTTGATGATAGAACTTGCTACTATTGCCAAAGCTGATTCAGTCTCTGTTCCATGACATATCTCATCACCAAGTACCAAAGAGTGTTTTGTGGTTCGATTAAATATATTTTTAAGCTCCAACATCTCAATCGCAAAGGTTGATAACCCTTTATAGAGGTTATCTCCTGATACAATTCTAGTAAAAAGTTTATCATACATTGTAAATCGAAGCTTTTTAGCAGGTACAAAAAATCCAGCTTGAGCTAAAATTACACTTATGCCAACACTTTTCATTAAAGAAGACTTTCCACTAGAGTTTATACCATATAACAAAACACCTCTAATTTCTTCATCACTATACATTGGATGATTTTTATCGATATCTTGTTGCATATGACCTAAAAATATACTATTTGGTACATATATACCATTCTCTTCTCTTGATTCTATGATAGGGTGTCTAAGCTCTCTTGCATCAAAAAATGGTTTATCATTTTTTTCTAAAAGCTCAGGTTTTGTGTATTGATAAAGTGTAGCACATTTGGCATTGCTTATAGCGATATCTAATGTTCCTATATGCTCAATTATCTGTTCAAGCACTAACGCATAACGACACTCTATATCTTCTAAACTCTCTTCATATCTCTTTTTTACTAATGCTACCATTTTAGCTTGATTTGAGATATATTTAGAGGAGATATCTTCAAAAAGTGGTGATGAAATTTTAACCGAATTTTTTAGTTTTTTGATCGAAAAATCTTTAAAAAAGTGGTGTTTATTATCGATTGTTATAAAACTTTTGGTTAATTTCTCTTCAATAAGTGAAAATCGATTTTTGGTCATATTGATATAATAGCCTTCACTATCGAGAAATTCAACAGTAGCAAATTGTTGATTTTTACTCTCAAACATACTATTTATATGGCTACAAATTGTCTCTATTTTATATAACTCCAATCGTTGTTTCTTCTCTAGTGCATCAATTGCAGGATAAACTCCAGATTTAAAAAAGTTCTCATTTATCTGATTTTTAGAAATTTTTGCACATAGATCAAGATCAAAAGTATTATTAAGTGTATGAATAAAATCTTTTGTCTCATCTATAAGGTTTTGTTTGTTTGAGATATTGACATTTTGCTCCTCTTTTAAAATAGTATAAATTGACTCTAGCGAAGTAAAGAGATAGCTTAATTCAAATGGGTGCAATTTTTTGAGTTTGATTCTTCTTAAAATCCTCTCTAAATCATAAATTTGTTTCATAAGTATTTCAAACTGTTTATAATGGGGAATGAGTTTTTCACTTAGATTTAATCTATCATTTAAAATTTGCAAATCACATATAGGATTTAAGAGTCTCTCTTTTAGCATTCTTTTGCCAATTGCTGTGGATGTTTTATCTATCAAATTTAAAACTGTTTTATCACTCGATTTTCGTGAAATTATGCCAAGTTGTTCAAGTGCATTATTACCAAGATATAAAAAGTGATTTCCACTCAAAAATTTTGGCTTATCCATCTTTTCGATGAGTGAACTATCATGTTCAATGATAAAATCACACAATATTCCAAGTGCTTCACTAGCGTATGGATATCGTTCCATATCCAAATACTCTATAGGGGATAAAAAAGATTTAATAGAGTAAATATTTTTAAATAACTCATTTTGATAAGCGATCTTAAGGCGACATTTATTAAAACTATAGTGATAATTTCTCTCAATTTCTAAATAGTTTAAAACCCACTCTTTATCGATTTTTGTATTTGCAAAAGTTAAAATCACCTCTGAAGTGTTATAAGATTGCAAAAGAGTAAAAACTTCATCTAATGCAAATGTTTTATCTTCGCTAGTACCGTGTATTTCACAAATAATGGTCTTTCCAGTGCTAACATCAATAGCAGAGTAGCCAATCGAATAGATACCTGCATTTTGATCCATTAAGAGTGATGAGATATTATTTTCAGTTGGATCTTGAAGATACTCAAAATTGGTTCCTGGAGAGATGATACTTGAGATATATCTACTTACATTTGGTGGCTCTCCTTTTTGTTTGACCAAAACGATAGTATATTTTTTGGTTTGGATTATTCTATTTAAGTGTCTTTCGATAGAGACAGATGGTACTCCTGCAAGTAGAGGATTTTGTACAGAGTTTTCGATGATTGATTTGTTTTTTCTAGTTAATTGTATATTTAAAAGCTCAGACATCTCTTTAGCTTTTCCAATCTGCTCTTTTTCATTATTTACTTCATAAACTTCAAAAAAACTTCCAATTTCCATCAAGACAACAGTATCTTTACCATAGCGTTTTTCATAGTATCGTTGCAAATCAAAATAGATTTCACTAAGAAGCTTTTTTTTATTGTTTAGAAGTTTTTTTATCTCTTCATCATGTAGGTTTATTGCTCTATCCTTAGAATAAATATTTTACTCTATTATACATCAAAAGGGTAAAATTTTAGATACTATCATGTAACGAAAAGTTAATATTAATATAAAAAGATAAGAGAAAAGTTATTAATAAACTATAAGAGATAGAGTTTTTCTATCTCTTGCCTATTATAAATCTTAGAGCATTTAGTTTGATAAAACCCTCTGCATCTGATTGATCATAAACACTATCCTCTTCAAATGTTGAAAACTCTTCATCAAATAGTGAATTTGGTGATTTTCGCCCAACAACTGTTACATTTCCTTTATAAAGCTCCAATCTTACAATCCCATTAACACTCTGTTGAGATCTATCTATAGCAGCTTGTAACATCTCTCTCTCAGGAGAGAACCAAAAACCGTTATAGATTAACTTTGCGTATCTTGGCATCAACTCATCTTTTAAATGAGCAGCTTCACGATCTAGCGTAATGCTCTCAATAGCTCTATGAGCCTTTAACATAATAGTACCACCAGGGCTCTCATAACAGCCTCTACTTTTCATACCAACAAAGCGATTTTCAACTATATCCACTCTACCAATTGCATGTTTATTTCCAAGCTTATTTAACTCTTCTAACATTTTAGCAGGACTAAGCTTTACTCCATCAAGTGCTATTGGGTCTCCATTTTTATACTCTATTTCGATACTTTGAATCTCATCTGGTGCATTTTTTGGTGAATTTGTCCATTTCCACATACTATCTTCAGGCTTTTTATCTGGATCTTCTAAGATCAATCCCTCATATGAGATATGAAGCAAATTTGCATCCATAGAGTAGGGTGATTTGCCCTTTTTTTGTTCAATTTTTACACCATGTTTTTTAGCATAAGCTAGTAATTTTTCTCTTGAGTTTAAATCCCACTCTCTCCATGGAGCGATTATTTTTAAATTTGGATCTTTTGATAGATAACCCAACTCAAATCTAACTTGATCATTTCCTTTCCCTGTTGCTCCATGACTTAGTGCATCAGCATTTGTTAAATGGGCTATTTCAACTTGTCTTTTAGCAATTAATGGTCTTGCGATAGAGGTTCCTAATAGATACTCCCCTTCATAAATGGCATTTGCTCTAAACATAGGAAATACAAAATCCCTAACAAACTCCTCTTTTAAATCCTCAATAAATATATTCTCAGGCTTTATACCAAGGCTTAGTGCTTTTTCTCTAGCTGGTTCAACCTCTTCACCTTGTCCAATATCTGCTGTAAAAGTTACAACTTCACAGTTATATTCATCTTGAAGCCATCTTAAAATTACACTAGTATCCAATCCACCACTATATGCTAAAACAACCTTTTTAATATCTTTTTTCATCTACTCCCTTTTTGGATAAATTATTTTGTATCAGATTTTATCAAAATTTATGCTCAATTATTATAAAATATTATTTAAAAAACCAAATTAGGTAAGACAGATTTGAGAATAGATAAGTTTTTAAATAGTGTAAATATCACAAAAAGACGAGCAATTGCTGAAGATATGTGTAAAAGCAAAGTTGTTAGTATAAATGGCGTAGTAGTAAAGCCTTCAAAAAATGTAAAAGTTTCAGATATTATTGAGATACAATATTTAAAAAATAGTGTAAGATATGAAGTTTTGCAAATCCCTACAACAAAAACTATACCAAAAAGTGATCAAGGAAAATATGTAAATGAACTATAATGAAGCAAAAGAGCAGTTTGAGAGACTTTTTTCAAATCAAATTACAGATGATGAGGCAAAAGATCTTTTAATCTCTCTATACAAAAGAGGTGAAACTCCAGATGAGATCGCAGCAGCAGCTAGTGTTATGCGAAAATATTCTATCAAGCTTGATATTGATAAAGCTTTACAAAATGAGCTTATAGATATTGTTGGAACGGGTGGAGATAAAAGTGGAAGTTTTAATATCTCTAGTACAGTCTCAATCATAGTTGCATCTTTGGGATCTAAAGTTGCAAAACATGGAAATCGTGCAATTACAAGCAACTCTGGAGCTGCGGATATGTTAGAAGAGCTTGGGATAAATCTAAATCTAAATCCTTCCAAACAGATTGATATGCTTAAAAAGAGTGGATTTACATTTATGTTTGCGATAAATCACCATCCAGCGATGAAACATATCATGCCAATTAGAAAATCTCTAAATCATAGAACTATTTTTAATATCTTAGGACCACTTACAAATCCAGCAGGAGCTAGAAAGTATCTTTTGGGTGTTTTTGATAAAAGTTTTATAAAAAAGATTGCTCAAGCACTACTATTGTTAGATGTAAAAAACTCTATCATTCTTAGCTCAAACGATGGTATGGATGAAGCTAGTATAAGCGATATAACCCATGCTATTTTTATAAAAGATGGTGTTTTAAAAGAGTCTATCATTGATCCTAGAGAGTTTGGATTTAAGCTACATGATAACAAAGAGATAAAAGGAGGCGATGCTAAAACAAACGCCAAAATAACCCTTGATATTTTAAATGGGCAAAAAGGGGCAAAAAGAGATATAACTCTTTTAAATAGTGCTTTAGCTTTGGTAGTAGATCAAAAAGTATCCACTATTGAAGATGGTATTAAATTAGCCTCTGAAGCGATCGATTCTAAGTTAGCTTTAAAAAAACTTGAACAAATTATTAAAGTATCAAATGAAACTCTACATGATTTTTAATAAAATTATAAAAAGAGGTAAAAATCTTGAGAGTTTCATCTCTTGCCCAATAGGGCAAAGCTTTAGAGAGGGGAATTTTTGTTGGAATTTACTTCCAACAAAAAGGAGATAATTAGGTGAGAAGTAGTATCAATAAGATAAAAGAGTTGTTACCAAATGGAGGAGTTGTACTACTAAGAGGAGATTTAGCTAGTGGAAAAACAACTTTTGTAAAAGAGTTTGTATCATCTTTTGGTATAAAAGATGAGGTAAGCTCACCTACCTTTTCAATTTTAAATATCTATGATGATAAAATTTACCATTATGATATCTATAATGAAGGGGTTACAAAATTTATACAAAATGGAATGTTGGAGAATTTGGAGTTATCAGGCTATCATATGATAGAGTGGGGTGATGAGAGTTTAGAGAAAATTTTAAAAGAGTATGGATTTAAATATATAATACTTAATATAGAAGTAATTGATGATAAAAGATACTACAAGGTTATTAATGATACATAAATTGGAAGCTTTAAATCTCTCAAAAACGATAAAAAATTATCAAATAATAAAAGATTTTTCACTTGAAGTAAAAAGTGGTGAAATTGTAGGGTTGCTTGGACCAAATGGAGCTGGAAAGACTACAACTTTTTACATGATATGTGGACTAATAGAGCCAACAAATGGAAAGATATTTTTAGACAATCAAGATATCTCTAAAATGCCACTACACACTAGAGCTCAAATAGGTATAGGTTATTTACCACAAGAATCAAGTGTTTTCAAAGAGTTAAGCGTAGAAGAGAATCTATTATTGGCTACTGAAATTGTTTTAAAAGATAAAGATGCCAGACAAGAGAGAGTTGAAAAGTTGCTTGAGACGCTAAATATAGAGCCAATAAGAAATAGACTTGGAATTTCTCTAAGTGGAGGAGAGAGAAGAAGATGTGAAATCGCAAGATCACTTGCAACAAATCCAATGTTTTTACTTCTTGATGAGCCATTTGCTGGTGTTGATCCATTGGCAGTTTCAGATATACAAGATGTAATTTATGAGTTAAAAGATTTAAATATAGGGATATTAATAACCGATCATAATGTTAGAGAAACTCTTGAAATTTGTGATCATGCTTATGTTTTAAAAGATGGAGAGCTTTTAGCAAAAGGAA
>JALWLB010000098.1 GCA_027081145.1 Campylobacterales bacterium | reverse complement strand
CAACTTGCAGCAATTCCTATCGCCATTGGTGTTAAGTGTTCGTGATTTACATTTGCTGGAATTATCATCCTACCTCTTGCTACTTCATCTCTTACAAATTCGGCTGAGAGGTTTTCGATTTTTGCAATATACTCCATTTCACCTGTAATAATACCTTTTTTTGCATAGTGCATTTGAGTTTTTATTTTATCATTTTTTCTATCTTTAATCCAATCTTTTCTCATAACCTATCCTTATTAAAAATACTACTCAAATCTAACAAAAAAAAGATAATAAAAAGCTTTAAGAGTGTATAATTTCGTAACACTTTATGAAAAAAAGGACAAATTTTGCCCGATTTAACTCTAATTCTTCTCTCGGCTGGAAATTCGACCAGATTTAGCCCATTTTTAAAAAAACAGTGGCTTAGAGTAGGGGATGATCCTTTGTGGTTATTTGTTGCAAAAAGATTAAACTCATATTATAACTTTAGCAAGACAATCATTACAGCAAACAGAGATGATTTAAATTACAAAAAGAGATTTTTAAGTGGTTTTGAAATTGTAGAAGGAGCCAAGAGCCGACAAGAGTCTTTAAAAAATGCTCTTTTAAATGTTCAAACAGAGTATGTTTTGGTTAGTGATGTAGCAAGAGCTTGTGTTAGTAAAGATATGTTAGAGAAGATTATAAAACACAAAAATAGAGCCGATATCATTGTGCCATATTTAAATGTCAATGATACTGTAGTTTATAAAGATAGTACAATTTGTAGAGATGATGTAAAGCTTATTCAAACTCCACAACTATCAAAAACCAAAGTTTTAAAAAAAGCACTTAATCAAAAGAGACTATTTACAGATGATAGCAGTGCCATAAAATCGATCAATGGAGATGTGTTTTTTGTAAAAGGTGATGAGTGTGCTAAAAAAATTACTTATTTTACCGATTTAGAGAGCATAAGATGTTTAAATGCACCTTCAAATAGGGTATTTATTGGTAGTGGGTTTGATGTACATCCTTTTGAGGATAACAAACCTATGTATTTAGGTGGAGTTCATATTAAAAGTAAGTTTGGGTTTAAAGCTCACTCTGATGGCGATGTGGCTCTTCATGCTCTAATAGATGCACTCTTAGGTGCAATTGGTTGTGGTGATATTGGAGAACTTTTTCCAGATAGTGACGAAGCTTATAAAGATTTAGATTCTAAGCTAATGCTAAAAAAAGTGGTTGCATTTGTAAAAAGTGTAGGATTTGAGATAAATAATGTTGATATAACTATTATTGCTCAAACTCCAAAGATATCCAGTTATAAAAAGCTGATGCAAACAACTATCGCATCTATTTTACAAATAGAGCCTATTTTTGTCAATATAAAAGCTACCACAACTGAACAACTTGGATTTATAGGACGAAATGAGGGTGTTGCTGTAAAAGCGAGTACTTCTTTAAACTATTTTAATTGGAGAGATTATGAAAATATTGATAGTAGAAAATGAGATATATTTGGCACAAAGTATTGCTACAAAATTAACACAGATGGGTCATAGTTGTAAAAGTGCAACTACTGTAAAAGATGCTCTAAAAAATGATACATTTGATGCTGTGCTACTATCAACAAATGTTTCTGGTCAAAACTTTGCTCCAGTCATTGAAAAGTATAAAGATTCGATTATAATTTTAATGGTTTCGTATGTTAGCAACGATACCGTATCAACTCCTCTTAAACAAGGTGCAAATGACTATATATTAAAACCTTTTATGATTGAAGAGTTGGTTAGAAAGTTAAATCATCTTCAAGATTATATATCTTATAAAAAAGAGAGCCAAACTTATAAAAACTATCTAAATCATGTACTCAATAAAGATGTTGCTCAGGTAGATTTGAAAAATATAAAATTTCCGATTCTGCTAAAGACAAATTGCCAAAAAATTGCAGATGCAATAGTTTTTAATTATGTCAAGGAGTCAAAAAAATCTTTTGTATTTGTTTCATTAACAGACTCTGATGCGATTGAGCAGATCAAAAAGATTAAAGAGGATGAATTAATATATCTTATTAATTTTCAAAATGTAAAAAAATCTGAAAAAGCAAAAATTTTATCACTTATTCACAATAAGCATGTTATACTATCAACCACAAATTTAAGTGAAGAGGTTGAGGGCTTAAAAGTTATTGAGGTAAAAGGTGACGATGGTGTCTTTGAAAAAGGTGATATACTTTCGATTGAAAATTATGTCAAATATATCATTTTAAAATACCAAAGTAAGTTTCCAGATACTGAACTCTCAAAAAAACTTGGCATTTCAAGAAAAAGCTTGTGGGAGAAGAGAAAAAAATATGGGATATCAAAAAGGAAATAGAAAGCTTTTTATAGATAATGAAGCAGTCTCCACACTAGCCCTTTTAAAAGAGAAAATTCTTCTTCCATGTGATAAACTTATGAATAAAAAAGAGTCTTTATATGTTGATAAGTACTCTAAATACAAAAACCAACTCTTTCCATTTTCATTTATATTGGCTCCTAGTGGCAAAAGAAATGCAAAGGTTCTTCAAGAGGCAAAAAAGGGTGATACACTTGATCTAATTTGCGAAAAAGAGAAAAAGGGTGAAATTGTTGTAGATGAGATTTTTAAGATCAATAAAGAAAAGAGAATAAAAAAGATTTTTACTACAACTGATCTTGAACACCCGGGAGTGAAAGATATCTATAAAAGACTTGGAGATTTAGCAATTAGTGGTGAGTTTGAGATAGATTCATCATCGATTAAAAAGACAAAACAAGAGATTAAAAAGGCAAAAGAGTTAATCAAAGCTACAAAAACAACTGCGATTGTACTTAGTGGTAAGCCTCTTCATAGAGCACATGAGAGGATGATTAGAATGGCACTTGAAAAGAGTGATTTGGTAGTACTGTTTTTACTAAAACCGTTTAAAAAAGATATCTTTAGTTATGAGATTAGATATAAAGCACTAAAATATTTTACAGATAACTTTTTGCCAAAAAACAAAGTTTTAATAGTTCCACTTGAAAATAGTTATCTGTTTGCTGGATATAATAATATTATTTTAGATTCGATTGTTACTAAAAATTTTGGGTGTGATAGTATAGCAATTGGACAAAACCACTCTGGAATTGGGCTTTATTATGAAAAAGATTCGATTTGTTCAACTGTAAAAAATTTTAAAAATATAGGTATCGATATAGATATGGTTAATGAGTTTGTATATTGTAATGAGTGTAGGACTTTAGTTAGTACTAGAGCTTGTCCTCATGGATCTCACCATCATATATCTTATAATGCTAAACTTATTGCTGAACTTTATAAAGTTGGAGTTTTACCACCTGCAGTTTTGGTTAGAAAAGAGATTTCAGCTATAATTTTGAGTGAGTTGTTTCCAAATAGAATTAAATATGTAAGAGATAAGTTTGCAAACTTTTTTCCAAACTCTGGATTGATTGAGACTAAAATGAACGATAGAGAGTTTTATATGCAAATTATGAATCTACATCAAACTACATCTTTGACCTAAATTATGCAAAAAATTTTTTTAACATTTTTTTACTCAGGTTTATCTCCATTTGCTCCTGGAACAGTTGGCACACTTGCAGGAGCTATAGTGGGAGTTTTGCTACTCTCTATTTTACCTCAGAGTACACTATTTTTACTCTCTATTTTAATAACTGTTATAGCTATAAAAGAGATAGATAAGTATGAAAAAATAACCAAAACTCATGACTCTAAAGAGATTGTTATAGATGAGGTTGCTGGTATTTGGATAGCACTATCTTTAAGTGGTGGAACAATTTTACAAATAGTTTTATCAATAATATTTTTTAGAATTTTTGATATTCTCAAGCCATCATATATAGGAAAAATTGATAGAGATGTTAAAGGTGGTTTGGGAGTTATGGGAGATGATCTGTTAGCTGGTGTTATTGCTGGAATTTGTAGTGCTGGAGTTTTCCAGCTTATTGGCTATTTTATAGCTATTTAATATCTCTAACACATACTGTTTTTGCATAATCTATACTATTTTTTAACTCTATAAGATTTAGACTAAAATCAAATGTATAAATTTTTGAACCGTTAGTGTCATATTGTGCAGTAGATGACCAGTATTGAACATGAGCAATGTTAGGAAAAAAATCTTGTTGTATAGTATATAACTCATTTATATTTGGAACTCTCCAATCATTATAGTTTGAAATATTCAAATCTTCACATCTATTTATAGCATCACTATAGTTTAAAAACTCAGAGCTATCATACCACATAAGATTTAGTGTATGATCTGTAATGATACCATTTGATGATGAAATATTTGGATAAAAGTCAATATCACTTCTAACACATCTAACATAGTAATCTTCATCAATAGACTCTATTTGCTCTGTTGCATTTGAAAAGTCAATAGTAATTATTGAGGTAGCAGTATCTATCATACCAGAGCTCCAATATTGATCATACTTTTTATATGAAAATATATCTTCTAAAGTTTCATTTGTATCTTTTTTTGCTAGAAAAAATAGTTCATGCTTAGTTGGCAATCTCCAATCATTTTTGGCATTTAGAGTTAAATTATCACAATAATCATACGCTTGAATAAATGTTTTTTTAATAATTGTATTATTATCATCTTGCCAAAAAAGGTTTAAGTTTTTATCTTTTACCATATTGTTAAATTTTGTAAATACTCTTTGGCTTCCTTTTTGATAGTATCCATCATCAAAGTTATGATATGTATTGATTTGACCTGTTTTTGGTAATTTAAAAGGTGGATTTGTGATGTTTATATCTATACTTTTTACAATAGATATATATGGATCACTAACTATGAGTGTAATTGTATAATTTCCCTCATCTGTATAAGTTTTTGTAAAGTTTTGATCATTAGTTGATATAGATACTCCATTTTCTTCCCATTGATAAGTTAAAAAATCCCCATCAACATCACTACTATTTGATTCAAATATAATACTTTCTCCAACTTCCCAAGCTCCAATGATATTTATATTAACATTTGGAGGATCGTTTATAGGATTTATGGTGATAGTAACTGTAGCTGTATCTGAGAAGTTATTATCATCACTTACTCTAAATATAAAACTATCACTACCGTTAAAATTTTCATTTGGAGTATAGATGATAGTTGGTAAATTATCTATATTTAAAGATCCATTTGTTGTATTTGTCTCTACATGATATGTTAGATTATCATCATAGCCTCTTCTTAAATCTATCGATATATTATGATCTTCATCTACTGTTTTATGAATAGATTGAGGCATGATTTTGTTACTAACATTCCATGAAGAGATGCTCTCGTTTGATACAGAGGTATTAAAAAATATTTTATCTATTGAGATATTTTGTTCTTGAAAATTTAGTGTATCTGTAGCGTTTAATTCTAAATTAATACAGTTATAAAAAGCGTTATCCAAATTTTGCCAACCTACGCTTCCCCATTGATTTATGGATAAGATTTGATTTTGATTGTTTGAGTTTGTAAAGTCTATAGATGGAAAAATACCAAATATTTTTATGGTATATTTTCCTGGATTTGTATAAGTGTGTGTAGCATTGCCAGTGTGGTTTGTTGTTTGATTGCCATCACCCCAATCAACACTATAGTTATAATAAAATCCAGCTTTTGTTGGTATAGTTATTGACTCATTAGCAGATGTTGTTTTCCATTTAGTTATAAAAGCACTATTTTGTGAATCATCATCTAAAATGGTTATTTTTGCAGTTATATTTTTTAATTTAGCATTGATTGGATTGCTTAGAGTGATATAAAAGCTTTCAGTATCTTCTGGAAAGTGATCATTTATGATTGGTATATTAATAATAGTTAATGGAGTCTCTTTTTTTATTGTAAGTGTTTGATTTGTCTCATCAAAATCAACTCCCTTTTTTGCACTACCACTAGTTAGAGTGTAAGTTATTTGTAGATCTTGTGTTGGTGCTGGATTTATATTTAGTACCATAAAGTTTGAATTACCATCTTCTGAAAAATTTGTATCATAAACCGATATAGTTGGTATGATCTTATTTTTGACACATTTTACATAGTTTTTTGTCTCTTTATTGCTAAAATAGATCCCTTTTTTATAATTAATATTTAGATATTGGTTATGATTTGTAGGTAGTGGAGTTGATGACCAAAATGGGATAAAATTATCTGTTTGGTTGATATCATGTAGCTTGATAAGCTCTAAAATTGTTGGAACTCTTGCATTTTGATTTTTGCAATAACTATTTGCTTCATTCCATGTGAATGTTTGATCATTATGTGGCTTCCATATAAGCTCTGGTGTCTGTTTTTTTTCACCTCTTACACACCTAACACCCAATTTTTTACTTTTATGTGTATAAGAAAGAGTGTTACTCCAAGCCGATAGTTTCCATATCTGATTTTCATCGAAATCGGTTTTGTTATTTGTGTAAAACTCTTTTATAAGAGAGCTTTTTGGAAAATACTCATCTATTGATCTGTTGCCATCTAAGAGAGTAAAAAAATCTTCACTACTTGGCAATCTCCAATCTGTTTGATTATTTAAATCTAAATTGGCACAATACTCTTTGGCTTCTTCCCAAGTTTTTAGTACTGGAGTTGCTTGCCACTCTTGTTTAGTGTTAGATGCAGTTGTTTTTATCGTTAATTCAGTACCATTTTGTCTCTTTTTTTCATTTGATCCACATCCATTTATCATAAAAGATAAAAAGAGTATGAGTATAAATAGTTGTAAATTTTTCATGATTACTTCTTTTTAGCACTAAATGTACCAAACGCTTGTTGGTTTTTACTATTTTTTAACATAAAAGATCCATTTGCATTTTCTAATTTTTTTCCACTCAAAATGCCATCTCCTAAACCTTGTGAATTTGCTCCTTGCAAGTTAAAATCAAACTTCCCTCTTTGATCAATTGTGCCATCTTTAATATTGGCAAACCACTGCTCTTTATTTGCGTAAAATTTCATACTTCCATCAACTTTTCCAGAGCCTAAATCAAAATTTAATTTTATAAAATTGTTTTGATCTGATATTTTATATGTTTGATTTACAAAACCAGAAACTTTTCCTTCATAAGTTGGTTTGATTTGACCAGCTCTTAATCGCAACTCTTCTAAGCTTTTTAGCATCTCTTTTGTTGGATTTGGTTTTTTTGGTAGAAGTTTGTTTGCTTCATTTTTAAAAAACTTCTCTTTATTCCAATCACCCCATCTATCTTTGATTTGATTATCAAATTTTGGTAACTCTTTTTTAATAATTGGTGGTAGTGGAGTGATTGTTTTGGCAATTTTTTTTGTAACAGTTTTTTCTACTTTTGTACTCTTTTTTTCTGTAGTTTTTGTTGTTTTTTCATTTGTGTTCTTTTCATTTTTTTCGTTTTCGTTCTTCTTTTTTTCAGTTTTTTCTTTTTCTTTCTTGGTTTTGGCTTTTTTTTCAACCTCTTTTGAAGTTGATTGTTCAGCTTTAGCATCAACTTTTTTTTCTAATTGTTGGATACTTTTTTTAGTAACTTTTATCGCTTTTGTAGGAGGTTTTAATTTTTGTGCGACGGTTTTTTCACCTTTGTTTACTATAACTTCACCTTTTGGAGTTGATACTACTATTTGACCAGAGCTACAGATAATTGTGTCTGAGTTTTTTGAAACTTCTGCAATGATTGTAGTTCCTCTTATACCTATAGTTGCATTTTGAGTTTTTAGTTTAAAATTTTGAGGAGCAATTTTTCCAATTTTTCCAGTGATCGATTTGAAAATTCCTTTTGAAATTTTAAACTTTGCAACTGGCTTTTTGTTTGAAAAGAGGTATTTTTCTATCTCAAATGTACTTTTTTGACCCAAAGAGATCATAGTTTTATCTTTAAAAACAAGTTGTAATTTAGAATTTTTCATAGTTTTTATGATATCTTTTTCATAAATTTCAAAATTTTTTTTGATTGAAATTTCATTTTTATCTCTTATGACTATCGCTTCACCACTAATTGCAGTAACTTTTGCTATATTTGCATATAAAAAGGTTGTTAATATAAAAAATAGCATTATTAAGCTTTTCATTCTATCTCCGATATATCTTGTACTTAATTAATAAATCGACCCAAAAATTGGTTTATGTTGTCAAATGGAGTGTAAGTTGCATAAAATTAAATATCTTAATCTATATATATCACTAATTGTAGCTTTTATATTTATAGTGCTTTATACTCTAAATTTATCTAGTATCAAAAAATTTGATAATAATTTTATAGATATGTTTTTTAATCTAAGAGGTGAAGTAGTAGCTAGTAAAGATATAGTTATAGTTGATATTGATGAGAGATCTTTAAACAGGCTTGGTAGATGGCCTTGGAGACGAGATAAGGTTGCAACTTTATTGGATAATTTAAGAGATTATGAGGTTGGAATTGTTGGATTTGATATGGTTTTTGCTGAAAGTGATGGAAGCTCTCCAAAAAAGATTGCAAAAGAGTTAAATATAGAGATTAAAAATGCTAAAGATTATGATGAAATCTTTGCTAAATCTATAGCAAATGCACCAGCAGTTTTGGGATATGTGTTAAATATGGAGCAAAATTTTTCAAATTATACCCCATCAGTTAATGCTATTTTTATACAAAAAAACAAGCCAGATGAAGATTTTTTACCAAAAGCAAAAGGTGTTACATCAAATATAAAAATTTTACAAGATAGTGCATACTCAAGTGGAAGTTTTAATATGTTTCCAGATAGTGATGGTGTTGTTAGGTATGTTCCAATGCTATTTTCGCTAGATGGTATGATATATCCCTCTTTGTCACTTGAGATGTTGCGATTAGCACTTGGTGTAGGAATGGTTAATATAAATTATGATGAGTTTGGGGTTTTAAATATTGAGATGGGTGAGATTAAAATCCCTACAGATAAGTATGGAAGATTATTTGTAAATTTTGCAGGAGCTAAAAAAAGTTATAGATACATTTCAGCACTGGATGTGTATGAAAAAAGAGTTAAAAAGAGTGCATTAGAGGGTAAAATAGTTCTCATAGGTACATCAGCGGCTGGGCTTTTGGATTTGAGATCTACTCCATTTGATGAGACTATTCCTGGAGTTGAAATTCATGCAAATGCGATCGATAATATTATCAATCAAAACTTTCTGCAAAAGCCATCAAATATAGAAGGGTTAAATATTTTAAATATTTTGATTAGCTCAATCATTGCTGGAGCTATTTTAATAGGCTCTTCAATTGCTCTTTCTTTGGTTTTATCGGTTGGATTTATTTTTTTGATGTTGGTTGGATTTTATAAATTGATGTTTGATTATGGAGTGGTTATTAGTTTTATCTATCCACTTTTGAGTGTAATTAGTGTTATGATTATTATCTTTTTAATCAAACTATTTCAAGAATCGAAACAAAAAGAGCAAATTTTAAGTAAATTTTCTAAAAAAGTTTCTCCAGCAGTTGCACAAACTCTTATAAAATCACAAATAGACTTTAGTGCTAGTGAGAGAGAGATTAGTATATTTTTTAGTGATGTAAGAAACTTTACCTCAATTTCGGAAGGTTTTGGTAGTGCACATGATCTGATTGAGTATTTAAATCGCTATATGTCACCAATGAGTGAAATAATTATAAAAAATCAAGGAACAATCGATAAGTATATAGGTGATGCGATAATGGCTTATTGGAATGCACCATTGGAGGTTGAAAATCATGCTGATAAAGCTTTAACTTCTGCACTTGAACAGTTAGAGGCGTTGGATAGATTAAACAAAGAGTTGGCTAAAGAAAATTTACCCCCTATTTATATTGGTATAGGTATTCATAGTGGTGAAGCTGTTGTTGGTGAGATGGGAAGCAGAGATAGGAGTGATTATACTATCATAGGAGATAGTGTCAATATAGCTTCAAGAGTTGAGGGACTTTGTAAAGAGTATAAAGCTGAAATTTTGATAACCAAACAGACAAAAGATAGATTAAAATTAAATTATAACATCAAAGAGATAGGTCAAGTAAGTGTAAAAGGTAAAAAAGAGTCAATTACTATCTATCAAGTTTTACGAAGATAGTGATATAAAATTGCCCATAAATTGGGCAATTTTTAAGTGATTGTATAAGTTAATTGATTATTTTGTAAATCAAAGACAATTTTTTGATTATCATGTAGCTTATCTGATAGTATAAGCTCAGCCAATCTATCCTCTATCTCTTCATAGAGTGCTCTTTTTAGTGGTCTTGCACCATAGACTGGATCAAATCCCTCTTTTGCTATATACTCTTTTGCACTTTGAGTTAATTCAAGCTCAATCGATCTATCTTTTAATTTATCTTCAATACTTTTTAATAGTATATCAACTATTTTTGTAATCTGTTCGATCTCTAGTGGATTAAAGATTATAATATCATCAAGCCTATTTAAAAATTCAGGCTTAAAGTGAAGTTTTAATTCATCTTTAACCGCTTTTTCTCTATCTTCTGGATCGCGAAATTCCATAATCTTATCACTTGCTATATTTGAAGTTAAGATAATAATTGTATTTTTAAAATCGATCGTTACACCTTTGTTATCGGTAAGCCTTCCATCATCTAATACTTGTAAAAGTATATTAAAAACATCTGGATGAGCCTTTTCTATCTCATCAAATAGTACTACACTATATGGTTTTCTTTTTACAGCTTCGGTTAATTGACCTCCCTCTTCATATCCAACATATCCAGGAGGTGCACCAACTAAACGACTAACTGCGTGTTTTTCCATATATTCACTCATATCAAATCTAATTAATGATTTATCGCTATCAAATAAAAACGAAGCTAAAGCTTTGGCACTTTCAGTTTTACCAACTCCAGTTGGTCCTAAAAACATAAAAGATCCTATAGGTCTATTTTGATCACTAAGACCAGCTTTGTTTCTCTTAATTGCTCTTGCGATCGCTTTAAGAGCACTATCTTGACCTACGACTCTTCTTTTTAATTCATCTTCGACCCCTAAAATTCTCTCTTTTTCACTTGTTAGCATTTTAGTTACAGGGATTGATGTCCATTTACTTACGATGGAAGCTATCATTTCATCATCAACACTATTTTTTAAAAGTACTCCTCCTTCTTGCATCTTTTGCCACTGCTCATTTAACTCTTTTTCCCTATTTTGAAGTTTAGGAATTTCACCATACTCTATCTCTGCAGCTTTATTAAAATCGCCACCTCTTTTAGCAAGTTCAGCCTCCCTTTTTAACTCATCAATCTTTTGTTTGATATCAGCAATATTTTTAAAGACATTTTTTTCATTTTCAAATTGACTCTCTAGGGCTACTTTTTTCTCTTCAAGGTTTGCTATCTCTTTTTCTATCTCTTTTAATCTCTCCTCATTTTTGCTAGATTTTTCCATCAAAAGTGCCTCTTTTTCAACCAATAAACTCTCAATTTCTCTTTTTGTTCTACTAAGCTCAAACGGTTCTGATTCTATTTGCATCTTAAGTTCAGCAGCAGCTTCGTCTATAAGATCTATAGATTTATCTGGTAAAAATCTATCGGTTATATATCTGCTACTAAGTTTAACAGCAGCTACTAGAGCACTATCTAAAATTTGAACATTATGGTGAGCTTCTAGTTTCTCTTTGATACCTCTCATGATTTGTAGAGCTTCATTTATAGTTGGTTCATTAACCGTAATTGGTTGAAACCTTCTTTGCAAGGCTGCATCTTTTTCAAAATATTTTCTATACTCTTTTAGAGTAGTTGCTCCTATGGTATGAAGTTCACCTCTTGCAAGGGCTGGTTTTAATATATTTGCAGCATCCATACTACCTTCACTAGCTCCAGCTCCAACAATTGTATGTATCTCATCTATAAAAAGTATAATATTTCCATCTTGTTTGACTTCATCTATAACAGCTTTTAATCTATCTTCAAACTCTCCTCTATATTTTGCTCCAGCAATTAAAGCACTCATATCAAGAGTTATTAATTTTTTATTTTGAAGGCTTAAAGGAACCTCTTTGTTTGCTATTCTTTGAGCTAAACCTTCAGCTAGAGCAGTTTTACCAACTCCTGGTTCTCCTAATAAAATAGGGTTATTTTTAGTTTTTCTAATTAATATTTGCATCATCCTTTGTATCTCTTCATCTCTGCCAATCACAGGATCAAGTTCACCATCAATTGCTTTTTGAGTTAAATTTATTCCATATTTTTCTAAAGCTTCTAACTTCTCTTCAGCAGTACTAGAGTCAATCTTTCTACCACCTCTCATAGCTTCAAATGTCTTTTTAAGTTCGCTTAAATCTATAAATTTTGATAATGGCTCTTTAATTGATGGATTATCCAAATTTGCTATAAACCAAGTATCAATAGCTATAAAAGAGTCCCCATTTTTTACCATTAAAGCTTCAGCTTTTTGCAAACTTTGGGCTAAATCGTTTGAAATTTTAATATTCTCTTTTGTAACTGATGAGACTTTTGGTAATTTTTCAGCTCTGCTTTTTACCTCTAGTGCAATTGCCTCTTTAGAAGCATTCATCTTATTTAATGCTTGATTTAAAATAGAGTTACTATTTGCCAACTCTCCCCATAGCAAATGTAGTGGAGTGGCTTCTTGATTTTGATTGTGAAGTGCTAGGCTAATAGCACTCTCAATTGCTTCTCTTGTAGCGTGTGTTAATTTTTCAAATATATTTTGCATAGTTAAATCCTTTAATTTTTTTTATGTATTATACAACATTGAGTCGATCTTTGTCAAGTTATATTAGTTTATAAAGCTTAAGGTTTTTTTAGAAAAAGTATCCAACTTAAAAAACTTATAATTTTAAAGATAGTATAATCTAATAAATATTATTTATTTTACTTATAAAGGGGTGTGTTTGATGTATGAGATTGTAAGTAGAGTTAGCATGGCAAAGGGGTCGATTATCTCTAATGAGATCAAAGCACCCCAAATAGCAAAAAAAGCAAAACCAGGACAGTTTGTTATGGTTAAAGCTAATGAGAGAGGCGAGAGAGTTCCTCTAACTATGGCAGAGGTTGATAAAGCTAATGGAACTATTACAATTATCTACATGATAGTAGGTAAAAGTACAAGATTGTTTAGCTCTTTGAAAGTTGGAGACTTTTATCAAGATATAACAGGCCCACTTGGTGAACCAACACATATAGAAAAAGTAGGAACAGTTGTTTGTGTAGGTGGTGGAACTGGAACGGCAGTTTTACATCCCATAACCAAAGCAAATCATGAGATAGGTAACAATGTTATAACAATACTTGGGGCTAGAGCTAAAGATTATCTAATACTTGAAGATAAGATGAGAGCTATATCAGATGAGATTCATATCTGTACAGATGATGGAACATATGGTCATCATGGTTTTGTAACTGATGTATTAAAGGAGATTTTAGAGAGTAAAAAGGTTGATCAAGTTATAGCTATTGGACCAGTTCCTATGATGAAGTTTGTTAGCAAAATGACAAAAGAGTTTGATGTACCAACACTTGTTAGCTTAAATCCTATCATGATAGATGGTACTGGAATGTGTGGAGGGTGTAGAGTTACAATAGATTCAAAAATAAAATTTGCTTGTGTTGATGGTCCAGAATTTGATGGACATAAAGTTGATTTTGATGGATTGATGAGACGATTAAATGCTTATAAAGTTCAAGAACAGTGCTCAGATAATGAATATTGCAAATTAAAGGAAAATTCATGATAGAAGCTAGAAATCTTACTAAAAAACAGAGAAGACAAATTCCAAAACAGCCTATGCCAGAGCTTGATCCTAAAGCTAGAAGAGATACATTTGATGAGGTAACTCTTGGCTATTCACTACATGAAGCACAATACGAAGCAGCAAGATGTATTCAGTGTAAAGATCCAAAATGTGTACAAGGATGTCCAGTTAGTATCGATATACCATCATTTTTAAAATTTATTGTTGAAGGAGATTTAGATAAATCTATACATAAAGTTTGGGAAGCTACTGCATTACCTGCAATTTGTGGTAGAGTCTGTCCTCAAGAGATACAGTGTGAAGAGGTTTGTGTGGTTGGATTAAAAAAAGGAAAAGAGCCAGTATCTATTGGTGCATTGGAGATGTTTATAGCCGATTATGCAAGAAAAAATGGTATAAAAAATGTTGCAAAACCAAGAGAGAAAAGTGGCAAAAGAGTGGCTGTTGTAGGCTCAGGTCCTGCTGGTTTAACTGCTGCTGGTGAACTTGCAAAGATGGGACATGAAGTTACAATTTTTGAAGCATTTCATAAAGCTGGTGGAGTGCTTTTATATGGTATTCCAGAATTTAGATTGGCTAAAGATATAGTTGAATATGAACTTGATGCATTAATGGATCTTGGAGTTAAAATAGAGTATAATAGCGTTATAGGAAAAACTATTGATGTAGATGAACTTTTAGATGAAATGGGATATAATGCAGTATTTGTAGCTGTTGGTGCTGGACTTCCAAAGTTTATGAATATAAAAGGTGAAGATTTAAATGGGGTTTTTTCAGCAAATGAGTATTTAACAAGAGCTAACCTCATGAAAGCTTCTCAATTTCCAAAGTATGATACACCTATAATTGCAGGTAATAATGTTGCAATTTTAGGGGCTGGAAATGTTGCTATGGATGCTGCTAGAACTGCTGTAAGATTGGGTGCTAAGAGTGTAACTATAGTCTATAGAAGATCAAGAGAGCAGATGCCATCTCGCCATATAGAGATCCATCATGCTGAAGAAGAGGGGGTAAAATTTAAACTTTTGACCTCTCCAATTGAGTTTGTTGGTGATGAAAATGGTAAACTTATAGGGCTTAAATGTATGAAAATGGAGCTTGGTGAGCCAGATAGTTCTGGCAGACGAAGACCAGTTGCTATAAAAGATTCAGAGTTTTTTATGGATTGTGATTTGGCTATTATTGCTATTGGTACAGATGCAAATCCTATTTTAACAAGAGCAACTGATGGTTTAGAGACAAATGAGTGGGGAAATATAGTAGCCGATCCAGAAACTGGGAAGACAACTAAAGATCGAGTATGGGCAGGTGGAGATATAACTTTGGGTCAAGCTACTGTTATATTGGCTATGGGAACAGCAAAAAATGCTGCAAAATCTATTGACGAGTATCTTAGAAAAGATTTAAAAAAAGATTGTAAAACAGGAGTTTTTGTGAAACGAAATAAGTGTGCTATGGTAAGAATGGAAGAGATGTATGTAAGAGTAACGATCGATTATGGTAACTTAGAGTTTAGAGAGCAGATTCAAAGTGCTATCGAACAAGTTCAAAATGAGACCGGTTTAATTCCTGATATTGTTGAGAGAAAAGTTACTGATGATTGTGGAAATTTTGCACTTGAATTTGAACATAATGGTGAAAGCAGAGATGCTGGAGATTTTATAGAAAAACTTTTAAAAATTCTTGGCATTGATAGGTGTGAATAAGCATATAGCTCTTGGTTTAGTAAATTCGCTCAAAATAGTTAGAGCTTCAGAAAATGGACTCTATTTAAGCTCAAGTGATAATCAAGAGGTACTACTTCCAAATCGCTACATGATATCTTCGATGAAAATTGGAGATATCATAGATGTTTTTATCTATAAAGATTCCAAAGATAGATTGGTAGCTACTACAAAGCGTCCATATGCGATGTTGGGGGAATTTTATAATTTTAGAGTAGTTGATGTTAATAAAATTGGTGCTTTTGTTGATTGGGGATTACCAAAGGATCTATTTGTACCAAAATCACTTCAAAAGACTCCTTTAAAAATTTCTCAAAAAGTAATCTTAAGAGTTAGTGTAGATCAAAAGAGCGATAGATTAATAGGAAGTACAAAAGTACAACAGTTTTTAAGTTCAAACACAAAAGAGTTGAAAAAAGATCAAAAGATAAAACTACTCATTTTTGCAAAAACTCCAATGGGATATAAAGTTATAGTGGAAAATTTATATGAGGGTATGTTATATTATAATGAGATTTTTGAAGATATCAAAATAGGAGATCACAAAATAGGTTTTATAAAAAATATCAGACAAGATGGCAAATTGGATATTTCACTAAATCCACCAAAGAGAGAAAAAGATGAAGTTGCTATTAAAAAAGTTATGCAAGTTTTAAAAGAGTATGATGGCGTGTTACCGTGTGATAGCAAGAGTGATCCTAAAAAGATATACAAAATATTTGGACTTAGCAAAAAGAGTTTTAAAAAAGCTTTGAATGAATTAAAAACTAATGGAGTTGTTGATGTCTGATTTTTTTCAAAATGGAGTAATTACTACAATTCCAAAACTTGGCAGAAGAACGCTAGATGATTTAGAGAGTGATCTTTTAAAATTTTCAAAGCGAAGAAATATGGTTTTACTCTTACCTGCACTTTATAGTGAATTTGAAACTCCAGCTATGAAAGATATTATAGAAGAGTTAAAAAAGATAAAATATCTTTATAAAATAGTTTTAGGCTTAGATAACGCTACAAAAGAGCAGTTTGAAAAAGTGAAAAAGATTATGAGTAAAATCCCATCTAAAGTTGATATTATTTGGCAAGATGGACCTAGAATAAATGCTTTAAGAGATGAGCTTTTAAGTGCCGGTTTTCAAAGTGCTGATATAAGAGGCAAGGGGTTAAATGTTTGGATGATGATTGGATATGTTTTATCCGATCGTGATGCTTATGCTTTGGCACTACACGATTGTGATATTTTAAATTATACTAGAGAGATTCCTGCAAGACTCTTTTATCCTATTGTCCATCAAGCTTTTGATTTTGAGTTTAACAAAGGATACTACTCAAGAGTGACAGATAGACTTCATGGAAGAGTGACAAGGCTTTTTTATACTCCATTTTTAAGATCATTAGAGAAGGTTTTTGGAAGAAGCAGATATCTTGATTATATGAGTAGTTTTAGATATGCACTATCTGGCGAGTGTGCTTTTATAAGAAGTTTGGCTAGAGGTATTAGGATATCTCCTACTTGGGGGCTTGAAGTATCAACTTTGAGTGAAGTTTATAATAACACTTCAAAAAAGAGAATTTGTCAAACAGAGATCATGCAAACTTATGAGCATAAACATCAAGATTTGGGCTCTATTTCACTGGATGATGGTATATCAAAAATGGCAAAAGAGATAGCTGAGACCATATTTCGTATTATGTCACAAAGTGGAGTTAAATTTTCTCAAGCTACCTTTAAATCTCTTCTTACTACATATTTTGAAGAGTCTCGTCGTGCAATATCACAATATAGTGCACTCTCACAAGTAAATGGATTAAAATATAATCGAAAAGAGGAGTTAGAGGCCATTATGGTTTTTACAGAAGCTTTGCAAAAAGCAAATGAGGAGTTTAATGATGATCCTATGGGCGTACCAGCTCTTTCGGCATGGACAAGTGTAAGATCTGTATTACCAGAGTTTACAGATAAATTTTATAAAGCGGTAAAAAAAGATAATGAATAAGATATATCAAAAAGAAGATACTATTTTAAGTAGATTGCAACTAATATATAGTGATCAAGATGCACAAAAAGCATTTAAGTGTATAAATGAGCTAATAGATAAGTATAAAGATAAGATAGAGTTCAAATCGTATCAACTGAGTGAAAAAGATGTGATTTTGATAACATATGCCAATCAAGTGTTAAAGCCAAATCAAAAACCACTTCTTAGTTTAAACAACTTTTTAGATAGATATGTAAAAGATTTTATAAACTCTGTACATATTTTGCCATTTTATCCATACTCATCAGATGATGGATTTTCTGTTATTGAGTATAAAGAGGTTTGCCCAAAGATGGGTTCATGGCAAGATATCCAAAATCTCTCTAAAAATTATCGATTGATGTTTGATGCAGTTATAAATCATGTATCTCAATCTTCAAGCTGGTTTCAAAAATTTTTGAAAAATGATCCTTGTTATAAAGAGTTTTTTACACAAGTTGATCCAAGTGTGGATCTATCAGGTGTAACTAGGCCTCGTACACTGCCACTGCTACATGATTATCAAGATATCGATAAAAAAAATAGATACATTTGGACAACTTTTAGTAAAGATCAGGTTGATTTAAACTATGCAAACTATAAAGTTTTGATAGCTGTTTTGGATGTTTTACTCTTTTATGTACAAAAAGGGGCAGATCTGCTTAGGCTTGATGCAATTGCTTTTATATGGAAGATTATTGGTACCTCTTGTGTGCATCTAAAACAGACACACGAATTGATAAAGCTTATGCGAGAAGTTATACATAAAATTGCCCCTTGGGTTATAATAGTAACAGAGACCAATGTTCCACATGATGAAAATATCTCATATTTTGGCAATGGTTATGATGAGGCTCAAATGGTTTATAATTTTGCTCTCTCACCCTTACTAGCTCATAGCATTTTAAAACAAAATACAAAAGCTTTAACCAAATGGGCTAACTCTTTAAGTTTGCCAAGTGATAGAGTCTGTTTTTTTAATTTTAGTGCTAGTCATGATGGGTGTGGATTAAGAGCTGTTAGTGATATACTAAGTTTACAAGATATAGATGATTTGATTAAAAATGTGAAGAAAAATGGCGGTTTTGTGTCGTATCGATCTACTAGTGATGGCAAAGAGTTACCGTATGAATTAAATGCTAGTTATATAGATATCATCTCAAACAAAGATGAAAAACAGGATTTAAGAGTTAAAAAGATGATTTTAACTCAAGCTGTTGTATTAAGTATGCCAGGAGTTGCGGGGATCTATTTTCACTCTTTGGTTGGATCATCTAATGATTTAGAGGGTGTAAAAAAGACAAAAGAGAAAAGATCTATAAATCGTCAAAAGCTGGATTATGATACATTAACAAAAGAGTTAAACCAAAAAGGATCTATTAGAGCAGAAATATTTAATGAGTATAAAAGATTATTATCGATTAGAAAAGAACAAAAAGCTTTTCATCCATTTGGAGAGTTTAAAATTTTATCTCTACATGATAAGGTCTTTGCGATAGAGAGAAAATCGATCGATAAGAGTGAGAGTATATTGGCAATTTATAACTTTTCAAATAAGAGTCTAAATTGTAAAACGCCTATAGAGCAAAATGGTGCATATGATTTGATACATCAAAGGGCTATAAATACAAAAAATATCGATTTAGAGCCCTACATGATAAGATGGATTAAGTATTAATACTTTCCAATATACCTCTGTCTTGGTCTTATGATTTTATTTTTTGGATTGCTCTTTTGCTCTATCCATTGAGTTATCCAACCTGCTGTTCTTCCTATTACAAAAATTGGAGTAAACATACTTTTTGGAATTTTTAAAGCTGTCAATAAAGAGCCTGAATAGAAGTCTATATTTGGATATAAGTTTCTTTTTACAAAATACTCATCACTCAAAGCTATCTGTTCAACTCTGTTTGCAATCTCTATGAGTTTTGAATTTATCCCTAACTCATTTTGAAGTTTATCTCTCATATTTTTTAAAACTTTAGCTCTTGGATCGTAATTTTTATAAACTCTATGTCCAAATCCCATCAATTTAAATGGATCATTTTTATCTTTTGCTTTTTTTATAAATTTATCAACATTTTCAACACTTCCAATAAGCTCAAGTTGAGCAATTACCGATTCATTTGCTCCACCATGAGATCTTCCCCAAAGAGCATTTACTCCTGCTGAAATTGCAGCATAAGGATGTGCTCCGGTTGAACAAACCAATCTAACTGCTGAGGTAGAAGCGTTTTGTTCATGATCTGCATGTAGAGTGAAAATCGCATCAAGAGCGTCTATTTCAACTTGAGCAATTTCGGCTTTGCCACCTGGAAATGCTCTTAACATATAGAGAAAATTTTCTACAAAGCCACGATCAAGATCGGGATAGATTTTTGGATAACCCATAGAGTGTCTATATGTGTATGCTGCTAGTGTAGGTACTTTTGCTATTATTCTTTTTGCCATCTCTATATACTCTTGTTGAGATGTTATATTTAAGTGTTGATGGTGAAAAGCACTCAAAGCAGAGATAGCTGAAGATAGTACCGCCATAGGGTGAGCACTATCTGGAAATGAGTCAAAGATTTTTTTAATCCCTTCATTTGGATATCTTTTGATTCTCATATCTTCACGAAACTCTTTAAATTCACTCTCTGTTGGTAACTTATCATGTAGAAGCAAATAGCATACTTCAAGATACTTCTTTTTACCAGCCAACTCTTCTATAGGGTATCCTCTATAAAATAGTTCTCCTTTATTTCCATCTATAAAGGTTATGCTAGATTCACACGAAGCTGTCATGCTAAAGCCATTATCATAAGTGTATAGACCAAGCTCTTTGTTAAGAGTTGATATATCAAAAACATCACTTCCAGCAGTAGATTTTAGTATAGGAAACTCTGCCCTTTTGTTTGTTCTATTGTCTATTATAGTTACTGTATCCATTTTGCACCTCTTTTTTATAAATCGACCTTTAAAAATTTTTTTATAGCTGTTTATGAGATAAAATTTTGATAAATATTAGCGTAGTTTTTTGAGTATCAAAAGAGCATCTTTATAAATTGGCTCATCTATGAAACCATACTTCTCATCCATAAAGCCGTTATTGGCTTTTAGAGAGTTTTTTTCAAATACCTCTTTTATATATTTTGCTCTTTTTAACTCCTCTTTTGAGATATCAAAGATTTGGTTTGCTATTTCTACCTGTTTTGGTCCCATACATGCTTTGGCTTCATAACCCATGGATTTTTCCTTTTTGCACCATGAGGTAAATGTTTTTGTATCATTATACTCTTGAAACATAAATGAGATAGCAAGTAGATCATTTGCTTTAGCGTCTATTAAAAATTTACTCAAGATATACTCTATTGTTGGATTATCTAAAGTTAGTAGAGATTGTGGTAAGTTTAAAGAGTTCAAAAGATCAAGTATTCCAAGATTAAGAGTTGTTACTCTTGGATCAACTTTTAAAGAGCTTATATTTAAAAATGCCTCTTTTGTTTCTATGGAGAGATGGAGCTCTTTTTTATCATCCAATATATTTAGAGCTTTTTTAACATCTAAGCTATCTTTTACTTTTGGGATTCTTATCGCATCAAATTCAAAATCATTTAAAAGCTCTATCTCTTTGTCTCCACCTTGATCAATTGGATTTGTTCTAATTATTATAAAATGATCAGTTTTTTTTCTATTTGATAAAAATTTAGTACAATTTTCTAATGCCTCTTTTTTTCTTGATAAAGCGATAGCATCTTCTAAATTTAGAGTTATCATATCAGCTTCAAGAGAGTCAAACTTTTTAAAATGTTTCTCATTTAGAGGATTTAACATCATATTTGATCTAAAGAGCTTTTTTGATCTCATCTACTATCTCTTTTGGGCTTTTGTTCTCTACATTTATGACGATATCTGCCACTTTTTTATACTCTTTTGATCTTTGATTGTATAACTTTTTTGCCTCTTTTGGTGAATTAAAAAGAGGTCTTTTTGCCAATTTGTTTTTAGCGTTTGGGTGGTTTAGTATTCTTTGTAAGATCGCTTCAAATGAAGAATCAAGCAGTACTACAGTGCCTATCTTTTTCAAATTTTTTACCTTGTAAAATCCGCCACCAGTTGAAATGATAGCATTTTTTACACTCTTTTCAAGCCAAAGAGCTGTCTTTTTTTCTAAATCTCTAAAGTAGCTCTCTCCATCTTCTTTGAATATCTCTTTGATCTTTCTATTTTCTAAACTCTCTATAAGATCATCACAATCGATTGCAAAAAGATCACTATTTTTTGTAAACTCTCTTGCAACTGTACCTTTTCCAACACCCATAAAGCCTATTAAGAGTATATTTTTCACTCACTCTCCTGTTGATGATTTTTTGGTTTTGCCTCTAAAATAATTGGCGTTCCTTCAAATTCAAAATGCTCTCTTAGTTGATTTGTAAGATATCTTTTATAGCTAAAATGAAGAGCTTTTGGTCTATTCATAACAAGTGCAACTCTAGGTGGTTTTATATCATATTGTGTTGCAAAATATATCTTTACAACTTTTCCCATGTCTGATGGTAAATGGTGTTTTGAGTTTGCAAACTTTATAAGATCGTTTAATTTTGAAGTAGGTACTCTTCTTGAATAGTTCTCATACACTTTTAAAATAAGATCATTTACTTTATGAACTCTTTTGTTTGATAGAGCTGATAGAGTTATAATAGGAGCATAAGATAAAAATTTAAATCTATCTTTTACTTTTTTAACACTTGTTTTATAATCATGTAGAGTTTTATCCCACTTATTTAGCACTATAATGCAACCTAGAGAGAACTTTTCTACCAAATGGGCTATCTTTTCATCAAGCTCTTTAAACTCTTCAGAAGAGTCTAACACCAAAAGAGCTATATCAGCATTTTCTAGCATCTTTTGAGTTCTAAAAAGTGCATGTCTTTCTATTCCTTCGATCTTACCTCTTTTTCTAATTCCTGCTGTATCAACAAAAGTAAAAGTTGTATCATTATAAATTATAGATTCATCTACAGGATCAATTGTAGTTCCAGCAATTTCACTAACAACTGCTCTATCTTTTTGTATAAGAGCATTTAAGAGTGAGCTTTTACCTACATTTACTCGACCAATTATTGCAATCTTAATCTCTTTTGTTATCGATTTTATCTGTTGTGGTTTATTTTCTAAAAACTCTTCAAAGCTAAGATCATCATCTTCTACCAATATTGGTTTATTATCATCTAGTTTTGAAGCTATCCAATTTTGTAATTTTCTTGTGCCTATTTTGTGTGATGCTGAGATAAAAAAGATATTTTTTGCACCAAAAGAGTAAAACTCCCAGCTAAATTGTTCAAACATCTTTTCATTGTCTATCTTATTTACAACCAAAGCTACATCAGCATCTAATCTCTCAAGATTAAAAAAGATCCTTTTATCTTCATCACTTGGCAAAATCTTACCATCTACCAAATAAAGAATAATGTCTGACTCTTTTGCCACTTGTAAAGATTTTTTCTCTACCTCTTTAAAGAGTTCATTTGAATCATCCAATCCACCAGTATCTATTAAAATAGCTGGTTTATCCTCTATCAAAACCTCTTTGGTTTTTACATCTCTTGTAGTGCCACTGATATCAGAAGTTATAGCATCAAACTTGTGAGCTATGAGATTAAATAGTGAACTTTTGCCAACATTTGGTTTTCCAATAAGAGCTACTTTTTTCATTTATCCTCATTATGCAAATATATGCTTCGAGTTGGAAATGCAAATGAAGAGCCATTTTTTTCTACAATCTCAATGATCTTTAGATATGTATCTTCTTTTATATCTAAATACCTTTTCCAATTTGCAGTATTTGCAAAGTAGTATAAAAAGATGCTTAATGAACTATCATCAAATCTATCAAAATTTACTATAGTTGTACTATCTTGAGAGATTTCGGGATGGGATTTTAACATCGATTTTATATCTTGTATGATTTTACTCAATTGCTCATTTGTAGTGTTATAGTCTAAGCCTATACGAGTTTTTATCCGTCTTATGCCTCTTCTTGAAAAGTTTTCTATTGGGTTGTTTGCTATGATTTGATTTGGTATTGTTATGAGTGATTTTTCAAATGTTCTTATTTTGGTAGTTCTCATACCTATATCTTCAACAACTCCCTCAACACCATTTACCTTTATCCACTCTCCTGTTTTTATAGCTTTATCGGCTAAAATCGCCAAAGATCCAAAAAGATTTGCGGCTGTATCTTTTGCAGCTAGTGCAAATGCCAAACCACCAAGCCCTAAAGATGCTATAAAAGCACTAACATTTATACCCCAAATTTGTAAAATAGAGACTATTCCAACTGATGCTACAAATATTTTTATAATTTTTAATAAAAAGTCTGTAATCTCTTTTGTTAAATCGCTTCCAAATTTTTTACCAAATTTAAAAATTGGCTCTTTGATAATCTCAATCGATCCATAAAATATCCAAAAAATTACAAATGTAAATAGAGATTTTAAGAGATTTTGGCTAAAGCTTGTTTTGATCTCAAGTATAGATAAAAACACGCTCAATCCAAAAATGATAAATAAAAACTTCATAGGTTCACTAAAGATCTTAACCAACTTATCATCAAGATCGGTTTTTGTTTTTGAAGTGATTTTTTTAATACTTTTGATAACAATCAATGAAAACAGTTTTCTCAAAAATAGAAATAGAAAAAAAGCCATTAAAGCAATAGCTATTTTTACAACCCCATACTCAGAAAAACCATCTATAAATGTTTGTATATTTGATATATCTTTTATAAAATCTTCCAAACACTCTCCTTTTTGAGCTATTTTAGCAAAATATTATCAAATTTAACTCCTAAATTTTATAAAATTTATTGCATAATCAAAACTATGAAAATCAAAATCACTCTTAGTTATGATGGAAGTAAATTTAGAGGCTCACAAATACAAAAAGAGCACAGCCAAACAGTCGCTTCTAAACTCTCATATGCTCTAAGTTGTTTAAATATTTACTCTAAAATAAATTTTAGTGGTAGAACCGATAGTGGGGTTCATGCTTTGGCTGGGGTTGTTGATTTGGAGTTGCCATCTTTTTGGAAAGATTTAGATAAATTGAAATCTTGTCTAAATCGTATCTGTTTACCTGAGATTTATATCAAAAAGATTCAAAAAGTTGATTCAAATTTTCATGCTAGATTTAGTGCAAAAAGAAGAGTCTATCGCTACATGATATCTACAAATGAAGTATCTGTATTTTTAAACTCATACATAACATTTGTAAAAAGTATTGATGAAAGTAAAATCCAAGAGGCTATAAAATTGTTTGAAGGCAAACACAATTTTAGCCTATTTAAAAAAAGCAACAGTGATACAAAGAGTGATATTTGTACTATCTATAAAACAAGATTTTATAAATATAACGATCTTTATATCATGTACTTTGAAGCTGATAGATTTTTACGATCTCAAATTAGGATGATGGTTGGGTTTTTACTAAAGATTAGTGAGTCTAAACTCACAACTAAAGATTTGATTGAGCAGTTATCATGTAAAAAACTGCACAATTGTACTTTAGCTTTGCCAAATGGTCTATATTTGGCAAAGATCAAGTACTAACTAAGATGCCATACTCTTTAACTCAATTTGTTTGAGTGAGTACATCGCCATTAAATCTTCGCTATCGAGATTTAACTTTTTACAAGCAACTCCAAGTTTTAAAATCAAATACTCATCGTAGTTATTCTTTTTTAAATATGAAATTGCAGAAGGTGTTTTGTGAATTGCGGCTGCTATCTCTTTGTTTGATACTTTCATTTTCTTCCCTTATATATTTGTATATACTCTATATCGATAGAATTGAAAATTTATTTAGCTTTTTTTGAAAAAAATTTATAAATTAAGCGATAATTAACTGCTATTTTTGTAGTTTTGTGATTTTATAGTCCAAATTGGGTAAAAAATGAGGTTAGATAGTTACATTTTTTTAAAAAAATATTGTGATAGTAGAAATAAAGCACAAGAATTAATAAAAAGTAAAAAAGTATTGGTCGATGGCAAGATTGTCACAAAGCCCTCCTTTCAAATCACTTCTCAGAGTGTTTGCATAAAAGAGTCAAATCAATATGTCAGTAGAGCTGGTAAAAAACTAAAAAATTTTCTAAGTTCATATCATATAGACATAAAAAATAAAATATGTTTAGATATAGGTAGTAGTAGTGGAGGATTTATAGAGGTGTTGCTTGAATTTGGAGCAAAAGAGGTTATTGGGGTTGATGTTGGTAAAAATCAGCTCCATCCAAAAATAAAATCTTCACCAAAAGTTGTCTCATATGAAGAGTGCGATATACGAAATTTTAAAAGTGAGAAGTATTTTCATGTAGTTACTTGTGATCTATCATTTATCTCACTTGAGCATGTTTTAAGAGATATTGATAGATTGGCAAGTTTTGATATTGTTATCTTGTTTAAGCCTCAATTTGAGGTGGGAAAAGATGTAAAAAGAGATAAAAGAGGAGTTGTTAAACAAAAAGAGTCAATTGAATTGGCACTAAGTAAATTTGAGATATCATGTAGAGAGTTTTCGTGGCAACTTTTACAAAAAACAGAGTCTTTTCCTAAAGGCAAAGAGGGAAATCTTGAGATATTTTACCACTTTAGAAAATGATCAAATTGATTCTATTGCAATTGGTGGATTTGATGGTGTTCATAAAGCTCATCAACACCTAATCTCAAAACTTAGTTCAAACTCATTGGTATTGGTTATTGATAAAAAAAGAGCCTCTTTAACTCCAAGTACCCAAAGAAATAGATATATAAATACCGGTGTATGTTTTATAGATTATCAAAAGATCAAAGATCTATCTTCAAAAGAGTTTGTCGATTTTTTACTAAAGAGATTTAAAAATTTAAAAAAGATTGTTGTTGGGTATGATTTTAAATTTGGCAAGGATAGAATGGGTGATGTAACAACGCTCAAAAAGCTTTTTAAACATAAAGTTGAAGTTATAGAGCAGATCAAGTTAGATGATATCGCAATTCACTCAAGAGTTATAAAAGAGTTGATAAAAAGTGGAAAAATCCAAAAGGCAAACAGACTTTTAGGTAGAAACTATTTGATTCAAGGAGATGTAATAAAAGGATTGGGCATTGGAAAAAAGAGTCTTTATCCAACACTAAATATAAAAGTTGAAAAATTTTTGATTCCAAAAAGTGGTGTTTATGCTACATTAGCCACTATAAATGATAAAAAGCTCCCATCGGTTACTTTTATAGGTCATAGATTGAGTGTAGATAACAGTTTTAGCATAGAGACACATATAATTGATATAAAAAAAGAGATCAAGATAGAGTCACTAGAGATTGAATTTGTCAAATTTTTAAGAGAAAATAGAAAATTTTCCAATTTAGATGAGTTAAAAAAAGAGATTTCAAAAGATATTTACTGCACTAAACAGGAGCTAAACACCTTTTTTTGATCTCCATTTTATGATCATACATTTTTTGATCAGCTATTTCAAGGATTTTTTTAAATTCATCATCTTTTTTAAAGCTTTGAATACCCACAGAGATACTAACTTTAAAGAGTTTATCTTTGTATTTTAAACTTTTTTTTGCCAAAGAGTCATTTAAATTTCTAAAAAACTTTTCAACTTTTGATACATCGGTATCTTTTGTAATTAGTATAAATTCATCACCACCATATCTTAAGATATCGGCATTTTCTATCTTATTTATCCAATTTGCCACCATAAATAGCACTTTATCTCCAGTAACATGACCATAAGTATCATTTATCTGTTTAAAATAGTTTACATCAACAAATGCCAATACTCCATCGGTTATAAATTTATCATCCACTAAACACTTCTCATGTAGCCATTTTCTATTATATACTTTTGTCAAGTCATCAAAATATATTTGAGTCTCAAGCAATAAAACTCTTTGTCTAAGCTCTTCAACATCGCTACTTATTTTATTTAAAGCTTCGTTATCTTGATTTTCTATAGCAACTTTTGCAAGATCTATATTATCTTTTAGTGCCATTGTATTTTTTTTAGTCTCATCTTGAATTTTTAAAATTTTTTCCAAAATTTTAGCCTCGCTATTTATATTTAGCTCTTCAATTGCTACATTTTTATCTTCAGCTTTGGAGTAAAATATATCTTCATACAAAGATGGTGTTACAACATCAAATTTACTACTCTCTTTTAAAGCCTCATTAGTTACTATTTGCAATTCATGTGTACCCATTTGTTTTCCTTAAAAGAACTTACTTTGGTGTAATATCGACAAATTTAATATTTTTTTAGCAAAAAGAAGATAATATTTTCGCCATATTAAGAGAGGGGTGTGTTTAAATGTCTATGGAGCTTGATTATTACGAAATTTTAGAGATACAAAGAGATGCAAATAGTGCTGAGATTAAAAAAGCGTATAGAAAGTTAGCACTAAAATATCATCCTGATAGAAATCAAGGCCAAAAAGAGGCTGAAGAGAAGTTTAAACTTGTTAATGAAGCCTATCAAGTTTTGAGCGATCCTCAAAAAAGAGAGATATATGATAGATATGGAAAAGCTGGGCTTGAAAATCAAGGTTTTAGTGGTTTTTCTGATATGAGTGATTTAAGCTCAATCTTTGAATCTGTTTTTGGTAGAGGTTTTGGTGGATTTGGAGGCTTTTCTCAAAGAGATTCAAGAAATAATCAAAAGTATCCATTAGATGTTGAGAGTGAAATAGTACTTGAATTTAATGAAGCTATATTTGGGTGTCAAAAAGAGATAAAGTTTGAGTTTTTAGAGCCTTGTGAAGCTTGTGATGGTACAGGTGATAGGGATAAAAAATTACAAGTCTGTTATGAGTGTGATGGAAAAGGGCAGGTCTATTATAGACAAGGTTTTATGACCTTTGCACAAACTTGTAGTGTCTGTAAAGGGGAGGGTAAAATATCTAAAAATAGATGCCCTAAATGTAGTGCACGAGGTTATATCAAAAGTAGATCTAGTACAAAAGTTGAAATCCCAGCTGGAGTTGATAGCGGTAATAGAATTAGAGTTAGCAAAAAAGGAAATATAAGCCAATATGGACAAAGAGGGGATTTATATCTTTTTATAAATGTAAAAGAGGATGATCACTTTATAAGAGATGGGGATAACATCTATATAGAGGTTCCTATATTTTTTACCAAAGCTGTACTTGGAGGAGAAGTTAAAGTTCCTACACTAAATTCTGAGCAGGAGATCAAAATTCCAGCAGGAGTTAAGGATAAAGAGCAATTTATCTTAAGAGGTGAGGGTGTTAGTAATGTGCACTCTGGTCAAAAAGGTGATATGATAGTTCAAATAAAAATAGTCTATCCAAAAAAATTGACCGATGAGCAAAAAGAGCTTTTAGAGAGGCTTCAAGCTTCATTTGGATATGAGAGTTCTCCAAATGAGAGTAAGTTTGAAAGTGTAATGGATAAGGTAAAAAGTTGGTTTAAGTAAAACTATTTCAACAACATTTAAATATTATTTTGTACAATAGGTTTTTTATTAAATTTATAGGAAAAAATATCATGTATAAAAAACTATTTTTAGTAGGATTACTTGTAGGAGTGAACTCTTTTTTAATGGCTGAAGAGAAGATTGATCCAAACCAATTTAACTCTTTGGTTGAGACTTGTATGGATTTGCAAATTGAGGGTAAATTACCGGGAGTTGGAACTGATCTTGATTCGGATGCAGTTTTTAAATCGGATTCTATTAGTGTATCTCTCAATGATACAGACTATTATCCATTAAAATCAAATTGCATAATTGATAGTAAAAACAGAAGATATACATTTACATTTATAAAAAATTCAAAAGAGTTGGATTGGGTTTTGGTGCAAAATTAGTATAATAAATTTGGATTATACATCAAAACATTTTAAAATGTTTCGTTTGTATAATCTAAGTTAAATCTTTTTCTTGAAAAGCTCTTTTTTCTTTTTAGCTTTCTTAACTGATTTGCTTCGTACATGATAACTTTTTTAATTTCATCAATTTGGAGCTTCTCTTGTGTTAAGTTGGCTATTTTTTGGATAGTCGATTCTAGTAGATTAAAGTATTCACTATAGAGTGCTACTTTTTCTACCTCTAAAAAAGAGGTATAAATCTTTTGTATAAACAGATCAAACTCATCTTTGGTTATATCATCTTTTGAGATAAAGTTTACACTTTTGTTGATAAATCTTTCAGACTCTCTTATATATTTTGTTCTTTTGTATTTTATAATTTTTTTATCATTCATAGTGAGGATTATAGCATATTTGGTATAATGGCTCATGCAAAAATATAGCTTAAAATATATCTTACAAGAGTTAAAACATTATAAAAAAGAGTTGATAATCGCAAATCTCATAGCACTACTTGCAGTTGTAATCATTACTCCCACTCCACTTTTGATACCTTTACTTGTTGATGAAGTGTTATTGGATAAACCGGGAGTTGTTGTAAATAGTGTAAACTCTATTTTGGGAAAGCCGCAGGAGAGTTATGTATATGTTTTGATAGTTTTAGTTATGACAATTATTTTAAGAGCTCTATTTTTTATTTTGAGTGTTTTGCACAATTGGCTTTTTAGTATTGTATCCAAAAATATTACCTATAAGATTAGAAAAGATTTACTAAATAGGATTTCAAAAGTTTCACTAAGTGAGTATGAAAATTTTAGTAGTGGAAAAATTTTATCTTTAATGATGATAGATGTAGATACAGTTGATAAATTTTTATCTATTAGTATTAGTAGGTTGATTATCTCTATCTTGACAGTTGTTGCAATAGGCTTTGTTTTATTAATGATACATTGGCAATTGGCACTTTTTATACTTCTTTTAAATCCTTTTATAATGTTTTTAACTGCCAAAATAGCTAGAAAAGTCTCTAAGTTTAAAAAACAAGAGAATGCAAAAATAGCCATTTTCCAAGAAGCTTTAGGAGAGACCCTTGATCTATTTGCCCAAGTAAAAGCTAGTAATCAAGAGAGTAAATTTGTACAAAAATTGACAAATAGAGCAAAAGATATCAAAAATGCAGCGATAGAGTTTGAGTATAAGAGTGATGCTGCTAGTAAATTTTCATTTTTACTTTTTTTAGCTGGATTTGAAATCTTTAGAGCAGCTGGAATTTTGGTAGTGGCATATTCTGATTTATCAATTGGGCTAATGTTAGGGGTTTTTGGTTATCTTTGGGTTATTATGAATCCTATAAATGAGATTATAAATATCCAATACGCCTTTGCAAATGCAAAAGCAGCACTTAATAGAATAAATGCTATTTATGATATGAAGCTTGAGCCACACTATAAACATATAAAGAATCCATTTTCAAATAGTTTAACAAATAGTATAGAGTTAAAAGATATCTATTTTGAACATGATAAAGATAAGCCAATTTTAAAAAATATCAATATGAGTATCAAAAAAGGCTCAAAAGTTGCGATTGTTGGTGCTAGTGGTAGTGGTAAAACAACTTTGGCACAAATTATAGTAGGGTTTTATTCTCCAACAAAAGGTGAAATTAGTTTCGATGAGATAAATATCAAAGAGATAGGACTTGATGTAGTTAGAGAACACGCTTTTTTAGTTTTACAAGCTCCAACTCTTTTTAATGATACAATAAAATTTAACCTAACTTTTGGTGAAAATGTAGATGATACAGAGATAAAACGAGCCATTAAAATAGCTCAGCTTGAAGAGTTTATTAACTCTTTGCCAAAAAAGTTGGATACGATTGTAGGGGCAAATGGAGTAAAATTATCAGGTGGACAAAGGCAGAGAATCTCTATTGCAAGAATGGTTATAGCAAATCCAAATATTGTAATTTTAGATGAATCAACTTCAGCACTGGATGTTCAGACAGAGTCAAAATTATTTGACGAATTATCATTGTTTTTAAAAGGAAGAACCACTATAATAGTTGCTCATAGACTAAGTACAATTAAACAGGCCGATTTTGTTTATGTGCTAGATAAGGGTGAAATTATTCAAAAGGGCGTTTTAGAAGAGCTCTTAGCCCAAGATGGGAAGTTTGCACAATATTTTAATAGGAGAAAAAAAAGATGATAAAGTCTATAAAGCTAATGCTCATTTTTATGAGTATAGCTTCTATTTCACTATTTGCTCTATCAAATGAAGAAAAAAGGGTGCTATCAGCAACTGCAACTTTAAACAATATGCTACATTTACCTGAAAGCTCTATGCCTCATATACTATTTAGAAAAGCCAAAGCGATAGCGATCATACCATCTTCTTATAAGATTGGCTTTATTTTGGGTGGAAGATATGGTGAGGGTGTAATTTGTGTAAAAGGTGATGATGGAAAGTGGAGCAATCCAGTATTTTTAACTTTGAAAGGTGGTAGTATTGGTTTTCAAGCTGGTGTACAAGTTGCTGATATAGTATTGGTTTTTAAAAGTAGAAAAAGTATTGAGGGATTGATCGATTCTAGGTTTACTTTGGGTCTTGATGGAAGTATTGCAGTTGGACCTCTTGGTAGAGAGGTTGGAGCAAATACAGATGTGAGTTTTAGATCCGAAGTTTACTCATACTCAATCTCTCAAGGGCTATTTTTAGGAGTATCACTCTCAGGAGCAGTTTTAGAGATAGATAAAAAAGCAAATAGTAGATTTTATGGACATGATGCAACAGTAACAGATATCATTAGAAATTATAAAGTAAAAGTACCAGCGGTTGTATCAAAATTGAAGGCAAAATTTAACTAAATGCAAGAGTTATTAACATCTATATCCACTTATGGATATATATTTTTATTTTTTTACTCTCTTGGTGGTGGTTTTTTTGCTATTGTTGCAGCTGGAGCACTCTCTTATGCTGGTAAAATGGATTTGGGTGTTTCGATGATAGTTGCAGGAGTTGCAAACTATTTGGGTGATATGTTACTTTTTTATTTAGCAAGATACAATAAAAAGCCACTTTTGCCTTATATGAAAAGTCATAGACGAAAATTTGCACTTAGTCATATACTTATTAAAAAGTATGGATCTTTTATTATTTTTATACAAAAATTTATCTATGGAGTTAAGACTTTAGTGCCAATTGCAATAGGGCTTACAAAATATAGCTTTTTTAAATTTGGTGTATTAAATGTTTTTGCATCTATCATTTGGGCTCTGTTTTTTGGACTTTTGAGTTATAAAGGTGGAGAGTATATTATCAATCTTTTTGGAAAATTAAAAGATAATCCATGGATTGCACCTTTGATTTTAGTAACTGTTTTATCTCTATTTTGGATATATCTAACTAAAGCTACAAAAAAGTAGTTTATGAAGATATCTGTTGTAATTCCAACTTACAATAGAGCAAATACTATCTTAAGAGCATTAAAATCTGTACTCAATCAAAGTTATAAAGCTGATGAAATTATAGTTATAGATGATGGATCAAGTGATGAGACGCAAGAGATTTTAAAAAAGTTTCAAGATCAAATAGTTTTGATTTCACAAGATAATTTAGGAGTGAGTAGTGCTAGAAATCGTGGTATAGAGCTTTGTAAAAATGAGTGGGTTGCATTTTTAGATTCAGACGATTTTTGGCATAAAGATAAGTTAAAACTGCAAGTTGAGTTTCATACAAAAAATAGAGATATTTTGTTTTCTCATACAAATGAGTTGTGGATACGAGATGATAAAGTGATAAATCAAAAATCTCATCATAAAAAACCTCAAGGTGAGTGTTTTTTAGAAAATTTAAACTTTTGTAAAATTGCTCCATCAAGTGTGATGATAAATAAAAAGATTTTAAAAGATGTTGGATATTTTGATCAGAGTTTAAAAGTTTGTGAAGATTATGATTTATGGCTTAGAGTGCTTTATAAGTATAGTGTAGGATTGCTACATGAAAGATTGGTAACAAAGTATGATGGAGAAAAAAATCAACTATCTTATAGATATTTTGCTATGGATAGATTTAGAGTTTATGCACTTGAAAAACATTTAAATAGTAGATATCATGTAGAGATCAAAACTGAGATAATGAAAAAGTTAAATATTTTACTAAATGGATCCAAAAGACATAAAAATCAAGAGATATATGAGTATTGCATGAACAAACTTCAGGAGTTAAAATGGTAGTTGTTATAGGTTTAATTGTTGTTAATATTTTAATATTTTTAATTACAAAAGACTCTCTTGATGCAAGTGTGATTTATGGTATGAACTCTCTATTTCTAGAACATAAACTATTTTTTCAACCACTTAGTAGTATGTTTATGCATGCAAATTGGACTCATCTATTTATGAATATGGCAGTTTTATTTCAGTTTGGAACTATTTTAGAGAGAGAAATTGGGGTTTTTAAATTTTTAGCACTCTACATGATAGGTGGAGTTTTAACTTCACTTTTGAGTTTGGTTTTTATGCTAAATTTTGGAATTGATAGCACACTTGTTGGTGCTAGTGGAGCTTTGAGTGTTTTGATAGGTTTTATGGCACTAAAAGATAAAAATTTAAGAGTAGGTTTAGTAGTTGCAATTTTACTTATAAGCTTTGCTCCTTTACTTTTAGGTATGCCAGTTGCTTGGTATGCTCACATTATCGGTTTTATTTTGGGCTGGATTGTGGCTTTGGTGATATGAGTATTTTAGAGAGAGTTTTAAACTATTTAAAAGAAGATAACCTTTTTTTGAGTGGTGGAGCAGGAGTTGGTAAAAGTTATCTTGTTAAAGAGATTATACAAAATTATCAAGATGTGATTGCTCTTGGAAGTACAGGTATTAGTGCTGTTAATATAAATGGTCAAACAATTCACAGTTTTTTCTCTTTTGGAATTTGTAATAGTCTTGAAGAGCTTGAAGTTTTTGATAGAAAAAATAGACACAGAATCAAAGAGATCAATAAAATTTTACAAGCTACAAAACTGATTGTCATAGATGAGATAAGTATGGTTAGTGCAGCTCTTTTGGAGATGATACTTTATAGATTAAGAGGTGCTGATTTTAAGGGTAGAGTGTTGGTTGTTGGAGATTTTTATCAACTTCCACCAGTTTTAAAAAAAACAAACAGAAATATATTTGATGATTTAGTATATGCATTTGAGAGTAGTGCTTGGGAGGTGTTTGATTTTAAGATAGTTGAGCTTTGTGAAGTAAAAAGGACTAAAAACAGGGAGTTTGCAAATATTTTAAATCGTCTAAGAGTTGGAGAGTTGGATAAAGAGCTCTTGGAGTATTTAGATATGTTAAAAAATCAAAACATAGATGAAGATAGTGCAACTGTTTTATTTGGTAGAAATTATGAAGCCGATATGTTAAATAGTGCAAAACTAGAGCTTGTAAACTCTAAAGAGTTTATACTAAAAGCAATTTTTAAATCAATGAGCTTAAAAGAGGATTCTAATAAAGCGATAAGTTGGAAAAAATCGCTTCCAATTGTAGAGGAGTTAAAATTAAAAGAGAAGGTTCCTGTTATTTTTACTACAAATAAGTGGGGAGCTTATTATAATGGGCAAAGAGCTATAGTAGAGCATATTGATGATGACTCTATTGTGGTTCAAAAAGGCACTAAAGTTGTCAAAGTAAAAAGATTTTCATTTCAAATGAATAAAACTATCATTAATTCAAATGGGGAAGTAGATTATGAATCGCTCTGTATGCTTGAACAGTATCCTATTAGATTGGCTTATGCTATAACTATACACAAATCTCAAGGTATGAGTATAGATAGACTTGTTTGTAATGTAAATCATATATTTGCAGATAGTCAATTTTATGTTGCATTAAGTAGGGGAGTTGATCCTAAATTTTTAAAGATTAGATATGATGGGGATAATTTTTTTAACTATTTAAAAAGAGTTGTGAAAGTATCACCAAAAGTAGAAAAATTTTACCAAAATAGTAAAATAACTAAATTAGACTAAGTGGTACCGAGGGCCGGACTCGAACCGGCACGGAAAAAATTCCACCAGATTTTGAGTCTAGCGTGTCTACCAGTTTCACCACCTCGGCAAAGTGCAGCCTACCTATATCATGTAATAAAAAAATAGATAGACTAAGTAAGATTAAGCTTTTGCTACTGCCTCTTTAAGTTTTTTTCCAACTTTAAATTTTACAGCAGTTGTTGCCGGAACTTCTACAATTTGACTAGTTCCAGGAACTCTAGCAGTTCTAGCAGCTCTAGGTGATGTAGAAAAAGTACCAAAACCTATGAAACTAACACTCTTTTTAGCAACGAGTGCTTCTTGAATAGTTTCTAAAACCGCATCTACCACTTCACTAGTATCTTTCTTAGAAAGACCTGCTTTTTCTGAAACCGCTTGAATAAATTCAGCTTTTTTCATACTTAAATCCTTTATATTGTCGTTGTAAAACGCGTCATTGTACAATTTTTTTGATAAATAAACAAATATTTTTTCTAAAAAAGTTCAAAAAAATTAATTTATGTCGATATTATAGTCAATATTCCACCTATAATGGAGTCAAAATGAGAGTATCTAGTAATCTATTTTATGCAAATTTTAAAAATGATCAAGCCAGTGCAGCTAAAGAGATTGATAGATTAAACAAACAGATATCATCTGGTATGAAGATTCAAAAAGGTTATGAAGATAGCTCAATCAATTCTGCTAACTTAAGATTAAACTCTGAAAAAAACTTTCTCTCACAAATAAAAAGCTCTGTTGAACAAGCTAAAACTTTTGCTGATATTAGTGATTCAACGCTGAGTGATTTTTATGACTCATTAAATAAGTTTAAAACAAAACTAATTCAAGCTGCCAATGCAACGGTTAATGCAAGTGGTAGAGAGGCAATTGCATCTGAGTTGGAGGCTGAAAAAGAGTATTTAATCTCTTTAGCAAATACAACTTTTAATGGAAAATATCTATTTTCAGGAGATATGATAAATACAAAACCGATAGATGAAAATGGTAACTATTTAGGAAATAATAAAAGTTTGAGCACAATTACAGGAAAGAGTACAAAACTGGCTTATAATGTAGATGGAGAGTCTCTATTTTTAGGAAAAGATTCAACTCAACATAAAACTATCTCAACAAATGTAGTTCTTTATAATAAAACTAGTGATACTAATGAGATATTAAAAGATAGTGATACTATTAGAGATTTGGTTGGAGATAACAATAATGATCAATCAGATGATGCAACGGCACACTTTTATATCTCAGGCACAAAACCAAGTGGTGAAAGTTTTAAAACTCAAATTGACTTAAGTACTGATAGAAGTGTAAGTGAATTGCTTGATAAAATTGGTAACTCTTTTGGAAATAGTGTAGATCAAAAAGTGGTTGAAGTTAGTTTAAATGATCGAGGACAGATAGTTATTAAAGATTTAAATTCTGGTAGTAGTAGGCTTGATTTTAAAATTGTAGGTGCAATTGATAGAGATATAAGTGATGCAAATGTAGATGATGCAGATTTAAATAATACTATTTATACAGATAAAAATTTGAGTAATTTAAACAATGTTAGCAATGTTGAAATTATAGAGTTTATAAAAAGTGATTTTAGTTCAGTCAATTCTACAGTAAATGAATCTTTACAAATTGATCAATTTTATTTTGAAAAAGATTCAAATATATTAAGAGGAAATGTTGCTATTATGAGTGGAGATGATTTTGCAACTAATAGTACAAAATTGGTTGATAGTGCAGGTGTATCATCTTTGAATGGTCAAAGTTTTATTATGGAGCTAACTGATATAACTGGCTCTGATGTATCGGTTGAGTTAAACTTAGATACAAACAACTCAACTTTTAGCATAGGATCTACAACATATAATATATATGATGCAGATGGAAATGTAACTGATGGAGATGATTTTACATATCAACAGTTACATGATATTATTAGTATGGTTTTATCAAATGAGCTTCCAGCAACTACAAATAGTGCTAGTGATTATAATAGTGCAGTGATAGAGTCTAAAAAGAGTATAGATTCTAAAATCAACTCTCAAGGTTTTTTAGAGATTCGAGACCTTACAAATGATAGCAGTCAAATTAAATTTGCACTCTATGATAAAGCTTCAAATGATTTTTCAAACTTGAGTGCACCATCTTTATCATTTATGTCAAATAATGCTATAACAATTAATGAACAAAATATCAATTTTTTTAAAGAGTTAGATGAGATTATCGACTCTGTTAGAAGTGGGCGAGTTGATATGGATGCTAATGAAACAAATCCTAGAAGTGTGGGTATGCAAAACTCTTTATTAAAATTGGAAAAGTTTATGAATAATTTTAATACTCAACAATCTCGTATTGGTACTATTAGTAACTCTTTATCAACTATCAAAGATAAAACAGAGGTGATGGAGTTAAATGTAGTTGAATTAAAATCAAAAAATATAGATGCTAACTTAGCTCAAAGTGTACTTGAATTTAACCAACTAACACTAAATTATCAAGCACTTTTATCAACTATTTCAAAGGTCAATTCTCTCTCTTTGATTAACTACTTAAAATAAAGTATTTATAAGGTAAAATTTTTTAGAGATGACATAATATTTTTTTGGTATAATTGTACAAAATTAGACCAAAGGGTAAATTATTTTAAAAAAAATTGCATTATACACTACGGCTTCTATTTTAATATTTTTTTGGATCTCTACCATATTTCCAGACTCTTCAATGGTAGGGGGTATTGGAACAACTTTAGGAAATTTTAATAGAGAGTATTTTGGTTATGTTGGGTTTGTATATCCTCTTATGTTATTAGCTCCTACTATATTTGCTGTAAAAGATGAATATACTAAACAAAGACAGACTGAAATTACTTTAGCTTCTTTATTGCTACTGTTTTCATTATTGATTTTTCAAGCTCAAGTTATTGATGGAAAATTTAGAGGCGAAATAGGATTTTTGGTAGTAGATTTTTTACATGGATATGTTGGAACTTCTGGTGTTTGGATATTTATAATATTTTCTACATTTTTATCTTTGGGTATTTTGACAGAGCTTACTTTTCAAGATGTATTGAATGGATTTAATTTTGTTTTAAAAAAGATAAAAGAGAAGTTTGATCAAATTGAGGGTAAAAATCAATTTATAAGTGTTAAAAACCTTATGAATAAAAATCAGCCAAAACCGTTAAAAAATATTCCTATGAAGCCAAAACTAAAACCAAAAACAGAACAAAAACAGAGTAGTACAAAAGATAGCTCTTTGCAAGAATCAAAAAAAGAGATAGCTCAAAAATTAAAATCTATAAAAGAGGAGACTCAAAAATTAAGCAGACAAAAATCATCACATAATGTTCAATTTGTTAAAGAGTTGGATGAGAATAAAAGGTATTTAGATCAAATTGATAGAGGCGATAAAGTAGTTCCTAAAAATTTTAAATTGCCAAGTTTGGATCTTTTACAGCCTGCACCCAAGTCTAAACATAAAATAAGCGGAACAGAGATAGATAAAAAGATTAATGATTTATTAGAAAAGTTAAAACAGTTTAAAATTGATGGAGATATTGTTAGAACATATTCAGGTCCAATTGTTACCACTTTTGAGTTTTTACCAGCTCCTAATATAAAAATCTCAAAAATTTTAAATTTACAAGATGATTTGGCAATGGCACTAAAAGCTCAAACAATAAGAATGCAAGCTCCAATACCTGGTAAAAATGTTGTTGGTATTGAGATACCAAATAGATCAATTCAAACCATATCTCTAAAAGAGGTGCTTGAGAGTAAAATTTATCAAGAGGCAAGTTCAGAGCTAACTTTAGCACTTGGTAAAGATATAGTTGGAAATCCATTTATCACAGATTTAAAAAAGTTGCCTCACTTATTGATAGCTGGAACAACAGGAAGTGGTAAAAGTGTTGGAATCAACTCTATGCTTATTTCACTTTTGTATAAAAACTCACCAGATCAGTTAAAACTTTTGATGATTGATCCTAAATTATTAGAGTTTTCAATCTATAATGATATTCCTCATCTATTAACGCCAGTTATAACTAGCCCTAAACAGGCAATTATTGCATTAGCAAATATGGTCTCTGAAATGGAAAAACGGTATAAGCTTATGAGTAAAACCAAAACTAAAAATATCGATAGTTACAATAAAAAAGCAAGAAAAGAGGGGTTTGAAGAGTTTGCTTATATAGTTGTTATTATTGATGAGTTGGCTGATTTGATGATGACAAGTGGAAAAGATGTTGAGTTTTATATAGCAAGATTAGCTCAAATGGCAAGAGCAAGTGGAATTCATCTAATAGTTGCAACTCAAAGACCATCGGTTGATGTTGTAACAGGACTTATAAAAGCAAATTTGCCTAGTAGAATCAGTTTTCGTGTTGGAACAAAGATAGATAGTAAAGTTATTGTTGACTCAACTGGAGCAGAATCACTCTTGGGTAGAGGAGATATGCTTTTTACACTGCCGGGTGGAAGTGGACTTATAAGGCTTCATGCTCCATTTGTTACTGAAAAAGAGGTAGAAAGAGTTGTAGAGTTTTTAAAAGCACAAAGAGAGGCTGAGTATGATGAATCATATCTAATTGGATCAGATGCACAAGCTAAAGATACAAAAAGTGCAACTTCACAAGCTAGTGTAGATGATAGCTTTGATCCTTTGTATGATGAGGCTAAAAAGATAATCTTAAATGATAAAAAGACATCTATTAGTTATCTACAAAGAAAGTTACAAATTGGTTATAATCGCTCAGCCAAAATTATAGAGCAGTTGGAGATGACTGGAGTTTTATCTGCTCCAAATGTGAAAGGTCAAAGAGAGATATTGTAACAATTTGTAACCTTAATAGAACAATTAAATTCTATTTGTAACCAATAGTAACTTTACAACTTATCTCATAAGATTTTTTTGTATTATATAACGACAATTTTTGAAGGAGTTTTTATGGGCTTAATAAAAGAGTACAAAGAGCATACGCTAGAGAGAGAAAAATTAAATGTTCCTCCACTTCCTCTAAATGTGAAACAGACAGAAGAGTTGGTTGAACTTTTAAAAGCTGATAATATTGAAGATGGTGATTATTTACTTGATCTTTTTGAAAATAGAATTAATCCTGGAGTTGATGATTCGGCTTATATTAAAGCATCTTTTTTACATGATATTATTCAAGATAGAGTTTCATGTAGCATTATAGATAAGAAAAAGGCTATCCAAATACTTGGTACAATGCTTGGTGGATATAATGTAAAGCCTTTGATAGAGGCTTTGAAAATAGAAGATATTGCATCTTATGCTGCTAAAGAGCTTAAACATACACTTTTGGTATATGATAGTTTTAATGATGTAAAAGATTTGATGGATAAGGGAAACAAATATGCCAAAGAGGTTATAGAGTCTTGGGCAAATGCTGAGTGGTTTACCTCTAAAGAGACACTGCCAGATGAGATTAAAGTTACCGTTTTTAAAGTTCCTGGCGAAACAAATACAGATGATTTATCTCCAGCTAGTGAAGCTTTTACAAGAAGTGATATTCCTTTGCATGCAAACTCTATGTTACAGGCAAAGATGGAGAAACCATTAGAGACAATTGCTAAGTTAAAAGAGTTGGGATATCCGGTTGCTTATGTTGGAGATGTTGTAGGAACTGGAAGTTCAAGAAAATCTGGAATAAACTCAGTGCAGTGGCACATGGGTGAAGATATTCCTGGTGTTCCCAATAAAAGAACAGGCGGAGTTGTAATTGGCTCAACTATTGCTCCTATATTTTTTAATACTGCTGAAGATAGTGGAGCACTTCCTATTCAAGCTCCAGTTGATAAGCTTGAGATGGGTGATGTAATTACTATAAAGCCTTATGAGGGTGTAATAGAAAAAGATGGTGAAGTTGTAAGTGAGTTTAAATTGGAGCCAAAAACACTTATAGATGAGGTAAGAGCAGGTGGAAGAATACCGTTAATTATAGGAAGAAATTTAACAGTTAAAGCAAGAGAAGCATTAAAGCTTGGTCCAATTGATATCTTTGCTACACCTGATCAACCAGAAGATGATGGAAGTGGTTATACTCTAGCTCAAAAAATGGTAGGAAAAGCTTGTGGAGTTGAGGGGGTAAAGCCTGGAACCTATTGTGAGCCTGTTACTGTAACAGTTGGATCTCAAGATACTACTGGACCAATGACAAGAGATGAGATAAAAGAGTTGGCTGCTTTAAGTTTTGGAGCCGATTTAGTTCTTCAAACATTTTGCCATACGGCAGCTTATCCAAAACCATCAGATATAGAGTTTCAACACACACTTCCAAAATTTTGGACTTCAAGAGGTGGAGTTATATTAAAACCGGGTGATGGGGTTATTCACTCATGGTTAAATAGAATGTGTTTGCCAGATACTGTAGGAACTGGAGCAGACTCACATACAAGATTTCCAATAGGAATCTCATTTCCTGCTGGTAGTGGGCTTGTGGCGTTTGCTGGTGTTACTGGAAGTATGCCTTTAAATATGCCAGAATCGGTACTAGTTAGATTTAAAGGTAAAATGCAACCGGGAATTACTTTAAGAGATTTGGTAAATGCTATACCTTATCAAGCTATAAAAGAGGGTCTTTTGACAGTTGAGAAAAAGGGTAAAAAAAATATCTTTGCAGGAAGAATTTTAGAGATAGAGGGACTTGAAGATCTCAAATGTGAACAAGCGTTTGAGCTAAGTGATGCTTCGGCTGAGAGAAGTGCAGCAGCTTGTACAGTAAAATTAAATAAAGAGCCTATAATTGAGTATTTAAAATCAAATATAGCCCTTTTAGAAGAGATGATAAAAGTTGGTTATCAAGATGCTAGAACTATTCAAAACAGAATCGATAAAATGAGAGCATGGCTTGATAATCCTACACTTTTAGAGGCTGATAAAGATGCAAAATATAAAGCTATAATTGAGATTGATCTAAATGAGATAACTGAACCTATTTTAGCTTGTCCAAATGATCCTGATGATGTTGCTACTTTGAGTGAAATTTTAGCAGATGAGAGAAGAGAAAAAGAGATAGATGAGGTTTTTGTTGGAAGTTGTATGACAAATATTGGTCTATTTCGTGCACTTGGAGAGGTTTTAAAAGGTGAAGGACAAGTTTCAACCAGATTGTGGGTTTGTCCTCCAACAAAAATGGATGAAAAGACTTTACAAGAGGAGGGATACTACTCTATTTATGGAGCTTCTGGAGCTAGAACAGAGGTACCTGGATGCTCACTTTGTATGGGTAATCAAGCTAGAGTTGCTGATAATGCTGTGGTATTTTCAACAAGTACTAGAAACTTTGATAATAGACTTGGAAATGGTGCAAGAGTCTATTTGGGAAGTGCAGAAGTTGCCGCAGTTGTAGCTTTGCTTGGTAGAATTCCTACAAAAGAGGAGTATTTAGCAAAAGTATCTCAAAAAATCACTCCTGATGTATCTGATAATGTTTATAGGTATCTTAATTTTAATGAAGTAAGTGAAGAAACATTAAACTCTCTTGTGAAATAGTTTAAGGCGGGTGATAAACCTGCCTTTTAAAATCTTCAATTTTTTATCTAGTTTTTAAAATAATTTATCTTCCTTCTTATTTTTGTTAAAATGTAAACTTATTTTACATAAGGAGGTTTACATGATAGAAGAGTTTAAAAAGTTTTTACTCAAAGGTAGTGCTGTTGATATGGCAGTTGGTTTTATATTTGGTGCAGCATTTGGTACTATTGTTAAATCTTTAGTAGATAATGTTATAATGCCACCAATTGGATTGTTGCTTGGTAATGTTGATTTTTCAAATCTTTTTATAGCACTTGATGGAAAAGAGTATGCTTCATTAGATGCTTTAAATAAAGCAGGAGCTCCAGCTATCAAGTATGGTGTATTTATAAATGATGCTATCTCTTTTGTGATTTTGGGTTTTGTGGTATTTATAATGGTAAAAACTATTAATAATATGCAAAAAACAGAAGAGGAGGTAAAGATACCAACTAGCAAAAAGTGTTCAACTTGTGCTATGGAGATTCCAATTGATGCTAAAAAGTGTGGATATTGCCAAACACAGTTGTAAATTTTACTTTTGAGGTTACATGATAAGACTTATACCATTTTTTATAGTTGAATTTTTACTTATCTTTTTTGTATTTGTCTTATTATTTTTTAAAGCCTATTTGGATGAAAATATAACTACAAAGAAGTTGATTTTTATTCCAAAAGGCTCTACTACTCAAACGCTATCATATTTGGAGAAAAATTTTTCACAAATTGGTCCATTTGATCGATATTTAATACCATTTTTTGGATATTTACAAGCTGGTTGGATTGATTTACAATCTAACTCTTTAACTAGAGCGGAATTTTTGTATAAATTAACCCATTCTAAAGTTGCACTAAAATCTATCACCTTAATTCCAGGTGAGACTAAAGATATCTTTTTTCAAGAGGTTGCGAAAAAGTTTGATTTAAATATAACTCTTTTATATCAAGAGTATGATAAATTGGCTCCATATCCAGATGGTGTACTTGTAGCAAATACTTATAAAGTGCCAATAGATATTAATGAAAAAAGTTTGATAAAGTTTTTGGTTGATTATTCGCTATCATGGCATAAAAATTTTGCTTTGAAAGTTTTTAATAAATATGATCAAAAAGAGTGGTTTGAAAAGTATGTAACAATAGCCTCTATCATACAAAAAGAGGCAGTTTTAGTTTCAGAGATGGATCTTATCTCAGCTGTTATATACAATAGATTAAAAATTGGTATGAAGCTTCAGATGGATGGAGCACTAAATTATGGAAAATACTCAAGAAAAAAGATAACGAGCAAAAGAATAAGAGATGATGACTCGCAATTTAACACTTACAAAATTCCAGCTCTTCCCCCTCATCCAATATGTTCAGTTGATGAAAATAGTATAAATGCAGCACTAGCTCCAGCAGATGTGAACTATCTCTATTTTGTTAAATCAACTGATCATAAACATAATTTTACTCATAGCTATAAAGAGCATTTAGAAAATATCAATAAACTTAGAAATATGAAATAGAATTTAAATAAATAGGGACAGGCTACTTTATATACAGTAGGAGTAAAAAAGTATCCCGTTTTATTTATCCTACATGATATACGATAGTTTGTAAATCAAATAAAAGTAGCCTGTCCCCATTTTCTTTATAATTATAGTTGACTATAAAAATATATTTGGCTATAATTTTATTATGAAAACAACAAACAGAGAAAAATTTAATGCCCTACCGCAACGACAAAAGAAATTTGCCAAAACAAAAACGGCACTTTTAAATGCTTTGTTAGATGAGTTAGAGACTAAAGAGCTCTCTTTTATCATGATAAAAGATCTTACATACAAAGCCGAAGTTTCTGAGCCGACTTTTTTTAACTATTTTGATTCTAAGCAAGATATGTTGGTCTATTTTATTCAGATGTGGTCTATACAGATGCAACATTTAGCTAGTAAAGTTCAAGCACAAAGCAACTCTTTTGTAAAAGCTATCAAAACAATATTTATCGAATCAGCCAAAGATATCTCTGCTCATCCTCAAATCATGTTAGAGATCATCGCTTTTCATGCTGGAAAGACAAATACAAAAGCTCATCAGATAACTGTAGCGGAAAAGTGGCTCTTTTTTGAAGAGATTGAGGGAGTTGAAAAGATCGAGGGGATGGGATTAGAGAGTATATTGCCATCATTGATCGCACAAGCAAAGGCAAATGGTGAGCTTAAAAACGAAGTGGATGAAGAGCTTCTTTTTTTGATATTATCATCTCTTTTTTTTGGTACTTCTCTTTTGGTATTAAAACATGATGCAAAACAACTTCCTGCACTATTTGAAGCAGAGTTAAATTTGATATTTGAAAAGGTTGTAAAATGAATAGGGCTTTTTTATGGAGTTTAAGTGTGCTTTTTATCGCTCTTGTGGGGATGCGTTATAATGTAAGTATCTTGGCATGGGTGATGTATGTGCCTCTTTTGATTTTGGTGAGAGATAGTAGAGGTATAAAAGGGTGGTTGTCGATCTTTGTTTTGTTTCAAGTGGCGTATTTTTTGCAAGTTTCAAAGATTGTGACAGAGCCTATGCCTTATATAATGGCACTACTTTTTTCTGCTCCTATGGCAGTGGGAAGTTTTGTGATTTTGTGGATATATGAAAAGATAAGAGTTCGCATAAGCGAATTGATGGGGGTATTTTTCTTTGCCTCATTGATGTCGGTTTCGGAGTGGTTGACATATTATACTAGTGAGCTTGGCTCATGGGGAGCGATGAGTTATACCAAGCTACATGATTTAGCATTTTTGCAGATGAGCTCTCTTTTTGGTATCACACTTGGCTCTTTTTTTATCTATCTCTCTTCTGCATTTATCGCTTCTTTTATACTCATAAAAGATAAAAAAGAATTGCTAAAACCTGCTCTTATTATGATAGGCATCTATACTATTTTTTACACTTATGGTGTATTTCGTTTGGAAAATGCTCAAAAATCACCAACTCTAAAAGTAGCCGCTATTGTTAGTGATATGCAAATTACCCAAGAGAAAATTCCTAAAAAATCATATTTACAAAAAGGCACACAAACACTCATAGACAAAACAAAACAAGCTATCAGCTATGGAGCAAAATTGGTAGCATGGAATGAGGGTGCTACGATTGTATTTAAAAATGATGAAGAGGTGTTTATCAAGCAACTAAAAGCCATTTCACAAAAAAGTGGCGTGGATTTGGTTATCGCATATATCGTTCCAATAGATGGTATCAAAAAGTTTGAAAACAAATATCTTTATATCCAAAAAGGAGAGGTAATTGACAGCTACTTTAAGTATCATCCAGTTCCTGGAGAGGGAGCGATAAAGGGCGAAAAAATAGCTAAAGTCATTTATCATGATAAGATAAATATCTCAGGTGCTATCTGTTATGACTTTGATTTTCCAAGTCTAGGACGAGAGTTAGCCAAAAAAGGAATAGACATTGCAGTAGTTCCTTCAAGTGATTGGAGAGGGATAGATCATATCCATGGAAAAATGGCGATGGTAAGAGCAATTGAGGGTGGATATAGCTTACTTCGTCCAGTACGAGGTGCAACTTCGTATGCTTTTGATGCGTATGGCAGAGTGAGAGCATCGATGAGCTATTTTGAAGAGAATGAGCGTATCATGATAGCATCAATTCCTACAAAACGGGTAAAGACGCTTTATAGTAAGGTTGGAGATATCTTTCCTATGGTGTTGCTTCTATTTTTGGGATTTGTTGGGATAAAGGTGTTGAGAAGTACTTGAAAAATCAAGATATCATGTAGCCAATTGTGATATTAATAAATAGGGACAGGCTACTTTTAAATAAGTAATAGTTGCACTTTGACCCTCAACTTTTTCTATGTTATTTTGGATTTAAGAGCAAATCCAATAAGAAATAGAAAAAAGTTATCTGCTAGACAAAAAAGTAGCCTGTCCCTGTTTATCTTTTTATA
>JALWLB010000097.1 GCA_027081145.1 Campylobacterales bacterium | reverse complement strand
TAAAAAGCTTTGTGTAAAAGCACCTTCAGCAAAAATTCTTCTAAAAAGATTTGGTAATTTAAAGGCAATTATAAATATATCGTTATATATACTAGCTCCCAAAGTGGAGGCTTGAAGCATATCTCTTATAAATCCTAAAATTCTTGAAAATAAGATACCAAAACTGTTTGTAAAAATTGATTTAAATATGATAAACCTTTAAATAGTTAAAATTTTGCCGATTATACCATAAGTAAGTAGATAAAGGATAAGTGTTGGCACTATTTGATTTTTTTAAAAGTGATAAACAAGATACTAAAACAGACGAAGATGATAAAAAAGAGTTGAATAAAATAAAACTTGAAACTAGCAATGTTTTAGAGGAGTTAAAAAAGATATCCAAAGAGTATAATTTACCTCTTAGTATGCTTGATTTTAGGATATTAAAGATTAAAACTCTCTATAAATTAAAGGATGAAAAAATTTATAAAGAGTTAAAAGAGGATAGATATGAGGAGTTTTTTTCAGAAGAGAGTATATTAAATCCAGATTTACAAATCCAACAAGTTTTAAGAATTGAAGTTTTTAAATTGAAAAATAGTATTTGTCCTCTTACAATGAGCTTAAGTGGTAATAAAAATTTAACAAAAATTATAGCGACTATTAAAGAACAAGCAAGTGTAGAGTATGAAGATGATCTTAAAGATAGATTGATAAATAGTATCAATACCAAAAGAGCAAAACTTGGTATTTTAATAGGTGTTTTTGACAATGCATTTGATAGTGAAATTAAACGAGTTATATCAAATATAAGAGTTAACTCAGCAGTATTGGAAGATATCAAATTTACTGTATGTGAAGGGTTTGATGAAATTGCACATGTTTATGAAGAGCATCTGTTTTTATATAAAGAGAAAAAAGAGAGATTAAAAAAAAGTGATAGAGTAGATCACTCAAATAGAGGTTTTCAAAATGCTGTTAAAAAAGGTGAAGTTGTTATAAAAACAATTAAACCAAAAGAGGGTAAAAATGGACGAAATGTAAAGGGTGAAATTATCAATGTTGGAGAGTTTAAACCAAAAGAGATACCAAAAATTGAAGTTGGATCAGGAATTGAAGTTGTTGATGATATAAATCATACTACATATATTGCTAAAAAAGATGGATTTATTTATGAGGTTGAAAAAAATAAATTTGATATTTTGGATGAGCTTATAGTTGATGAGGCAACTTTTAGAACAACAGGATCGGTAATTGCTGGAGATGATAAAGATATCAAAATCAATGTTAAAGATAGTGATTATTTAAAAGATTCAATTGGTCCAGGAGTTCGTATAGATACAGCAGAGATATTTTCAAATGGAAATGTGGGCAGTGGAGCTATTTTAAATGCTGGAGTGATTGAAATTGGTGGGCAAGTTCATCAAAATGCTACTTTAAATGCTAAAAATATAAAGATAAATATTCACAAAGGTTATGCTGAGGCTGATATAATAGAGATAAATTCATTAGAGGCTGGAAAAGTTGTAGCTGATGTTGTAAAAATTGGACGAATTTCAGGTGGGGAGGTTATTGCAAGAGAGATTCATATAGATACTCTTATGTCAAATTCATCCCTAATGGCATCACATTTGATAAAAATTGAGCAGACAACAGGGGTTAATAACTCTTTGATTTTGGATTCAACTGCACAAAAAGGGTATGCTAAAAAGGTAGAAGAAATTAAAAAAGCTCAAATAAGTGTGGCTAAAAAGATAAAATCACTAAAGCATGAGATAAAAAAGTATAGATTTAATATCCAAAGAGAAAAAGATAATGTTAATGCTATTAATAAAAGAGTTCAAGAGCTTAAAAGAGATAATTTACAAGTTCCAATGTCTTTTATGATTAAACTTAAAAATCATCAAAAATTGATAAAAGAGCACAACAATTTGCTTGAAGAGTTAAAAGATATAAAGTATAAACAAAAAGAGTTGGATGATAAACTTTTTGAGATTCAATCTAGCGTTTTTAAAGCAAAAATAGTTCATAATGCTTCATGGAAAGAGTTAAATGAGGTAAAATTCAAAATTTTAAAACCTTCAAAAGAGCTACGATATATGCCTAAAAAGGACGAGTTGTTAAAGGAGATATATATTGATAAGAACCGTGAAGATGGACTTAAACTTAAATTTGTTAGACGCTAGAGGTATTACATGATAGTAGCATTAGAAGGGGAGGTTACTAAAAAAGAGCCGACTTTTTTGCATGTTAAATTAAGTAGTGGTATAACATATTTGGTCTATGTTTCATTAAATTGTAGCCCTTTAATAGATAAAAAATTTGTTCAGCTTTATATAACACAAATTATTAAAGAAGATAGTAATAATCTTTTTGGTTTTATAGATATGTTAGAAAAAACCATGTTTGATAGAGTTATTAAAATAAATGGAGTTGGTCCTAGTACTGCTATGGCAATTTGCTCTACCTTTACTCCTAGCTCATTTACAAAAGCTATTTCAAATCAAAATATTGAAGCTTTTAAAAGAGTACCAGGAATTGGTCCAAAGAGTGCTAAGAGAATTTTAGTTGAGCTTGGAGATTTTGATCTTGGTTTGGATATGAGTGCAAATACAAGTACAAATCATGTAGAAGCTATACAAGCACTAGAGAGTTTAGGATTTAAAAGAGATAAAATTCAAAAAGTATTAACCAAATGTAGCTCTTACGAAACAGCTGATATAATCAAAGAGGCACTAAAAAAATTAACTTAAAAGGTTTATTGATTTGAGATATGCGATTGTTTTTGGCGGTGTTAGTTATGAGCATGAGATAAGTATAGTTAGTGCAATAGCTTTAAAAAAGGTGTTGGATTTTGAGTGTGAATTTATATTTTGTGATGAATTTAGAGAGTTTTATCATGTAGCATCAGAAAAGATGAAAGCTAAAGTATTTAGCTCAAAAGAGTATAAAAAATTTCCAAAACTTACACTCAAAAAAGGTGGTTTTTTTCAAAAAACACTTTTGGGTAAAAAGATTTTAAATTTTGATATAGCTATAAATCTAATTCATGGAGCTGATGGTGAAGATGGAAAACTGGCAGCTTTATTTGAGTTTTTTGATATTAAGTATATAGGTCCTAGAGTTGAAGCTAGTGTTATAAGTTTTAATAAGCTTTTTACAAAACTGTATGCTTCATATCTTGATATCAAGAGTATAGATTATCAAGTGATAACAAGAGATAATTTGGATATAAAATTTAAATTTCCAATTATTTTAAAACCTTTACGACTTGGGAGTTCTATTGGTGTTAGTATAGTTAAAAATAGTGATGAGTTGCAATATGCACTAGATGTTGCATTTGAATTTGATGATGAAGTTTTGGTTGAGCCATTTATTGAGGGAATTAAAGAGTATAATTTAGCTGGAATAAAATCTAATGAGTTTATCTTTTCGATTATTGAAGAGCCTATAAAAGAGGAGTTTTTAGATTTTGATAAGAAGTATTTAAACTTTTCAAATACAAAAAGGGTAAATGAAGCTAATATAGATGAAGAGTTAAAACAAAAATTACAAAATAGTTTTAAAAAAGTTTATGGCTCTTTATTTGAAGGAGCATTAATTAGATGTGATTTTTTTGTTATAAACGGTTGTGTTTATCTAAATGAGATAAATCCAAATCCAGGAAGTTATTCAAACTATCTTTTTGAAAATTTTAATGATGTTTTAAAGCAGTTATCCCATAATTTACCAAAGAGTAAGAATATACCCATAGAGTATGGATATATTCACTCACTTAATAGTGCTAAGGGGAAATAACTTACCATTCAATTCTATTTACTTTTTGTGTTGAAACATTTGTATCTACAATCATACCTACATCTCCTTCTCCTACCCAACTAGGAGCAGCTGAGTTGAAATTTACATAAAAGGTAGCTTGTGGTGGCATAGAGTTGTATGGAT
>JALWLB010000096.1 GCA_027081145.1 Campylobacterales bacterium | reverse complement strand
TCATAAACAGATGGTAATATTCTAAGATCATGCTGTTGAATTAGTGGAGTTGATAACTGTTGTCGCCCTAAAATGACTGATGTGTTTTTAAGAGTATATTTTAAATAAGCCTCTCCCAAAAGAGATATATCTTCTCCATCTTTTGCCAAGATAGAAGTACCATTGCCCTCATTTCTACTAAAAAATCCTCCAATTCTATAACTACCATAATGAGCAATTCCAAACCTAAATCCATAATAATCACCACTCTCATACTTGATAATTGCTCCAGCAGCCAAAGCTTTTGCATTTGGTTTTGTACCATCAAATCCTCTATCAAAATAAAAAATTCTAGCATTTGTAGAATACTTTCCATTTTTTAAAGCTTCACCAAAACTACCACTTGCTAAAATAACACTCTTTACAAAAAAAGGTGTTACTAATATTATAAATATTTTTTTCACTAAATCAGTCCTTAAAATTTATAACCAACTCTAACTATAGATTTTGTATCACTCTTTTTAAATCCAGTAGGAGGTAAGTTATCATACGCTAACTCTTGCTCTAGTGATATACTAATTCCACCACCCATAGCAAAATCAACTCCTAAAAGTGCAGTCGCTTCATAATCATTGCTTACATCTTCAATATTTTGTAGTGCTCCAACTTTTAGATACAGATTGCTTATGTCATTTAATTTATTGGTATATTCTAAGTATTCATTAATCGATCCATAACTTTTATCAGTTTGTGTATTTGAGTACTGCTCTATATTATACCCTGGACCAACTTTTAATATAACTTTATGCCGACCATCATCAAATATACTCTTACCAACTCCAGCTATGATAGAAAATTTATTATTGTAATTTTTAAATTCATTTTTAAGCCAACTAAATGTTGCATAACCTAACCACCCATCAACTAAAAATTGCTCTGCACTTAAAGTTGCCATATATTCTTCATTGATCCTAGTACCATTTGACTTTGTTAAATAACCAGATAAATTAAAAATATATTTTAACTCTTCATTATTTAAACCACTTACCAGATGAGTTAAACTATACTTTGCATTTAAATTGGTGGTTTTAGTATTACCTGTTGTATTTGCAAATCCTAAGTTTATATTTTGGACAGGTTTTGAAGTTGCCTCTATTTTGATAGACTTATTTGTGTATTTTGCTTCTACATCTGTCGCACTTACTCCTGCAACAAGATATGACGCAACAAATATTGAAATAATTATTTTTTTCATAATACTTCACCTTTATATAAGTTTAATAAACTATTTTAACACAATAGGCTTAAACCACTCTATTGTGTCATACTCATTTTCTACATGATATAGCCTTTTTAAATTGCAGTTTAATTGTAGTGTTTTTCCCTTTTTAAGATTGGGTGATGTAAAAAAAAGATACCAATGAACCAAATCTTTAGTCAATTCAAACATCTTTTCTCCACCTTCTATCAAGATATATTTATAATTCTTTAAAATTTCAAAATCACTCTTTATAAAAACTTTTCTATTTGGAACTTGAAATAGAGGGATACTCTTATCAAAATCATCTCTTTTTGAATAGATCAAAATATCTGGAGCTTTTTGAGCTCCTATCAGCCTACAATCAAGAGTCGGTCTATCAACTCTTACACTCTCTCCTCCAATAACCAAAAGATCACACTTTGATCTGATATCATGTACAAATTTTCTAGAAGATAGTGAGCTTATAACTCCTCCATCATAAACACCATTTTGAGTTTTTGCCATTTTAAATAAGATAAAATTTTCACCCCTTTGCCATCTCAAAAATGGCTCAATCAACTCATCACATTTCTGTTTTAAGATAAATTTATCACTTTTTAGTTTCACATTTGGATCATTTGTACCAATATAGATATTTTTAAACCCAAGTTTAGATATCAAATTATCACAAGGTGGAGTTTTACCATAATTTGTACAAGGTTGAAGCGTTATAAAAATAGTAAAATTTTTAAATAATGAGTTATGATTTTTTAGTAAAAAGTTATATATATCATTTGGATTATCATGTAAAATTTTACTGCCTGTTAATTTTTCATAAGCATACGCAATAGCACTCAATTCAGCATGAGCACTACCAGCATATTTGTGTGCTTGTAGTGCAACAATCTTTCCATATTGATCTAAAATCAATGCACCAACAGCTGGATTTGGAAAAGTAAGACCTTGATATTTCCAAGCCTCACAAATGGCTAAATTCATATAAAAGTTTTTATCGATCACCATTGAAAATATGTTTTTGCTTTTATAATATCACTATATTTTATCTTTATCTCTTCTTTTGTGTTGTTATCATGTAGAAAAATATTATCTTTTTCAACTTTTAATAATTTGCCTTTTATCTTTGATGAATCGGATAGTTTAAGCTTAACCAACTCTCCAATCGAATTTTGAAAATGCTCTATAGTTTTTAGCTTTCTCTCTATCCCCGGAGAGCTAACTTCTAATAAATATTCACCATCAACTGGAGGATTCGTATCTAAAATGGGAGAGATTATTTTTGTAACTTGTGTACATTTTTCAAGTGAAATTCCTTCACTTGAAGTTATAAAAACTCTAAAAATCTTTTTATTATCTTCTGTTACCATTTCAGTATCATAAAGAGTAACCCCACAATCTTGTAATATATCTTTTAAAAGCTCTTTATCCATGTAACTCTTTATGAATTTTATCAAACAAAACATCTAATCTGTTTTGTTTTTCTAAGTTGTGATCAAATTTAAAGTGAAATTTTGGGCACCTATACCAACTCTCCATCTGTTTACAATAATTTTGCAAAAAACCACTCGCTTTTGATATCTTTTTCAAAATAACTGGCTCTTCATCTTTATTAATAAACGAAGAATCAAGATAGACTATTGCATCATATTTTCCACGACTACACTCAACATCTATAACATTTAGAGTATTTAACTCTGTATCACCAAGTTGAGAAAGAGCCTCTGGGATCAGCTCTTTTAAGATGGATTCGACTCTTTTTAGTTTTACACTTTTATCCATTTTTTACTCTAAAGTTGCTTTTTCTTCTACCTCTTTGAAACTTTCTAAAAAGTCTCCTGGTTTTATATCATTATAGCCTACAATACCTATACCACATTCAAAGCCTTTTGCAACTTCTCTAACATCATCTTTGAATCTTTTTAGTGATGAAATTTCACCCTCATATATAACAACACCATCTCTAATAACTCTTACTTTTGCACCTCTGTTGATTACTCCATCACTCACTATACATCCAGCAATTAATCCAACTTTTGGCACACTAAATACTTCTCTAACTTCCGCTTGACCAAGATTTTCTTCTGAAATTATAGGAGATAGTAAACCTCCAAGAAGTGACTTTACATCATCCATCAAAGCATAAATCACATTATAAGTATTTATCTGAATACCCATTTTTTTTGCTTGTTCTTTTACCACTCCTGTTGGTCTTACATTAAATCCTAAAATAACACAATTTTCACTAGCCTCAGCCAAAGCCAAATCACTTTGTGTAATTCCTCCCACACCAGAGCTTATAATATTTACTTGAACCTCTTCATTTTTTAACTTCTCGAGTGAACTTTTAATAGCCTCTAAACTTCCTGCAACATCTGCTTTTAAAATTACAGGTAGATTTTTAATTTTGCCTTCTGCTATTTTTGCTCCAAGCTCTTCAATAGTAACTTTGGTTGATTTTGATAGCTCTTTTTGTCTTATATATTCTGCTCTTTTATTTGCATACTCTCTTGCAACTTTTTCATTTTCAACTCCAATAAGAACATCTCCAGCTACTGGAACTTGACTAAGTCCCACAACAACACCCGGCTCACCAGGCAAAAGAGCTTTTAAAGTTTTACTATCTTCATTTAAAATAGTTTTTACTTTGCCATATGCAACACCACAAACTATAGTATCACCAACTCTTAATGTTCCATTTTGCATAATAACAGTCGCAACTGCCCCCCTACCCTTTTCAAGTGAACTCTCAACAACTGTAGCTTTTGCTTTTAAATCAGGATTTGCTCTAAGCTCTAATAATTCTGCTTGTAAAAGTAAAACCTCTAAAAGATCATCAATTCCTTCACCACTATGGGCTGAGACAGGAACAAATTCATACTCTCCTCCCCAATCGGTTGGAGTAACACCAAGTTCTGCTAAACCTGATTTTGTCATATCTATATTTGCATCTGGTTTGTCTATTTTATTGATTGCTACTATAAATGGAACATTTGCAGCTTTTGCATGTTCAATCGCCTCTTTTGTTTGAGGCTTAACACCATCATCGGCTGCTACAACAATAATAACTATATCGGTAACTTGTGCTCCACGAGAACGCATTTGTGTAAAAGCTTCATGACCGGGAGTGTCTATAAAGGTAATTTTTTGCCCATTGTGCTCAACCATATAAGCACCAATATGTTGAGTTATACCACCATGTTCACTTGAAGCAACTTTAGATGATCTTATCTTATCAAGCAAAGATGTCTTTCCGTGATCAACATGCCCCATTATCGTAACTACTGGAGATTTTACATAATCACCCTCTTTTAAATCATAATCTTTTTCATAATCAAATTCATCAAGTGGATTTATTGTAACAACTTCAACATCAAATTCATCAGCTAAAATTTCAATAGCATCTTTATCTAAAAATGCATTTTTAGTAACCATAACTCCCAAATTAAATAGTGATTTTATAATTTCACTCGGGTTTTTATTGATTTTTTGTGCAAACTCATAAACTCTAATCTCTTCAGGTATTTTAACTACTTTTACATCAGTAAGCTCTTCATCATCTTTCTTCTTTTTTCTCTTTTTTCTTGATTGTTTACTGATCTTTTTCTGTCCAGATGAAAAATTTTTATTATTACTTACCCTATTTTGTTTGCTATTTACTCGATCAATTATCTCTCTAGCTTTTTGCTTCTCCTCTTTTTCATTCTCATCTTGAAAATTAAAATCATGTAGAAAAACTAACTGATCTTCAATTAAATTCAAATCTGAAATATCACTGCTATTAAAAATATCTATCTTTTCAGATGAATCTTTTTTAGAAACTACAACCTTTTTAACCTTTTTTTTCTTTTTTACTACAACTTCAGGAGATTTTTCTAACTGTTTTGGAGTCTCTTTGGATAGTTGTGGTCTTTTCTTTTTAACTATAACCAAACCTCTTCTTTTTTTCAAACTAGCTTGAGCTAAAGTCTCTTTCTCTTCTATAGGCTCTTTTGATGCTTGTAAATTCTCTACTTTGGACTCTTCACTTTTTTTTGACTTTTCTGACTCTTTAAGAGACTGTTTTTTATCCTTTTTATCTATAGTTTGCTCATCTTTTGGTTTATCTACTGTCTGTTTTTTAGTCTTCTTCGTAAGCTTATCATGTACTCCAGTTAAAAAATAGTTCATTAGACTCTCTGCTTCACTAAGTGTAACTGAACTATTTTGTGTTTTGATATTTATGCCTATCTCTTGGGCTTTTTCTATAATCTCTTTACTTTTTGCACCAAGCTCTTGTGCAATTTCGCTAATGCGGACTTTATCCATATACTAAAAACTCCTTCATTTGAGAAACATCTATTTTTTGTTTACATTGGCGACTAAGTGCTTTAGAAGCATTTTTAGAATCACTCTCAACACATTTTGGACAAATATAAAAACTTCTGCCAAAATTTGTGTATCGCACCAATTTTTTATCTATACATTGCAACCTAATAAGCTTACTTTGAAGCTCTCTTTTTTTGCAACATATACACATTCGAATAATAGACATTCTCTCGAAATTACCTTATAATAAATTTGCTTAAGAGCACCTCTAACCATCAAATGCTCTTAGGAAAACTTTATGATTCTTCCACTTTTAAACCATCATTATCAAAATTAAACACTTCTACTCTAAACATTGGAAAACTACTCTTTAATTTTTCTTGTAATCTTTTTGCATCATCTTCATAAACCATATTGAAAAATGAAGATCCACTACCTGAGAGTGTACTCATAAGAGAACCATTTTCTAATGCTACTTTTTGAACATTAAAAAGCTCTCTCATAGCATTCATTCTTATATTTTGATGCAACTTATCCCATGAAGCATATCTTAATACTTCCCAATCTTGATTAAAAAATGCTGCACTCATCACACTAGAGTGAGAGATATTAAAAATCGCTTTTTGCATGGATATATTTTTGGGTAATTTGGCTCTTGATTTTTGTGTTGACATCGCTTTATTTGGTATAACCACTACCGCTTTAACATTTGATGGCATTTGTGCTTTTTGAGTAATCACTCTTTTATTTTTAACCACTAATGAAGCTGTAAAACCACCATACACTGCTGGAGCTATATTATCAGGATGTGGTTCATAAAACAGAGCTTTATCTAAGATTGAGCTTTTAGAGAGTTTAACATTTGCCATCTCATAAGCTGAGCTAATTGCTGAAATAATCATAGCAGATGAGCTTCCAAGCCCTCTTGAGAGGGGAATAGAGTTATCAAATTCAAATCTAAAATCATCTTTTTTGCCAACAAGTTTTGTATAAAAGTTATAAAAAATGTTTATAAATTGATTATTTTTTTTCAAACTTAATCTATTTTCACCCTCACCTTTTATAGATATGCTAAAAAAGTTTGCCCTAGTTATCTTTACACGGTTTCTCAAATCGATAGCAACTCCAAGCGTATCAAATCCTGGTCCTAAGTTTGCACTTGTTGCTGGTACGCTTATAGTCAATCTATCTCCTTAACTGCTGGTAAGATATAAAGTGGCTGATTATCTTTAGAGAAAATTGTTTTATCCAATACTTTTGGCAAATTAAATCTAAGTTTATCTAAATCCTTTATATCCATTTTTTGAGTAGAAATTTTATCATCTTTTTTGACAAAATAAAAATTTCCAGTAGCTTTTATAGGATTATTGTTATTAAAAGCAAAACCATCTGTTGCAAAAAGTGATATATTTTTTACAATAGAGATACTTTTTAAAAAGATGTATGTGATTTTTATCGACATAAAACTTCCTGGACCCTTTGTATAAAAGAGACTTTTTATCTCATAATTTTGAAAAATTTCTTGAAAATATTTATCTAAAACTTCACTTGTTTTTTTTTCAGATCGATACTCTTTTATCAAAACATTATCACTATATACACCTATAAGAAGTGGCGAAGATAAACATATACTAAGTATGGCTACATCTTTTTTTATGCATACACCTTTGATAGAGCTAACTCTTTGATACCTTCTAAATTTTTGATTTCATAATTTTGTTTATCTTTTAATACCTCTTTTGTTAAAAGATGATTTAGTTTGTGGCTTCCAGCGTGTGATTCATACTTACCAATAAATGCTGATCCAAGCAAAGATAGATCTCCTATCGCATCTAAAATTTTATGTCTTACAAACTCATTATCATATCTTAATCCCTCAGAGTTGATAATATTTTTTTCATCTAAAACTATAGCATTTTCCAATGATGCACCAAGAGCCAAATTTTTACTCTGCAACATTTGCAAATCTTTTAAAAAACCAAATGTTCTAGCACGAGAAATTTGTTGTTTATAGTTATCTTTACTAAAATTAAATATAAATTTTTGAAAACCTATTGCAGGGTGCGTAAAATCGATAGAAAATATATATTGACTAAAACTATTTGGTGAGAGTTTAACAAACTTATCACCATCTCTTACTTCAACCTCTTTTTTTATAATCATAATCTTTTTTAAAGCTGACTGTTCTATTAAACCAACCTCATTTAACATCATGCAAAAACTTGCACTACTACCATCCATAACCGGCATCTCATTAGAGTCTAGTTTTATCAAAAGATTATCTATACCATAAGCATACACACTTGATAACATATGTTCAATCGTAGAAATACTAAATCCATTTTTAGCAATAACAGTTGCCATTGTAGTATCTATAACATTTTGTGGTTTTGCCTCTATATATGTATTTGTATCGGTTCTATAAAATATAATTCCACTATTGTCATCTAATGGTTCTAATGTTACTCGAATAGGTTCGCCCTTGTGCAATCCAATACCTAAAGCACTAATTTTATTTTTGATTGTTAATTGTTTCAAAAAACATCCTTTATCATGTAGCCCTCACTATGTTTGATAACTTTTTTTAACTTATCATCAAACTCTTCATTATCCAATATATCACCATTAAAAATTACATGACCTTTGTTTATTCCTTTTAATATCATGTAATCACCATCACACTGTATCATACCATCGACCACACCAAAAACTTCTACACTTCCTTCGCTTATAATTTTTGCTCCAGAGTTTACCCTACCAAAAACTACAACACTACCATCATGAATAATCTCTTCACCAGATCGTAAAGTTTTATTTACAATTTTTGGTTTTATAGCTTCACAAACATTTTTTTCTTGTACAACAACTGAACTTTGTGCAACTTTTTCGGGACTATTTAATACATGAGAATTACCATGTTTTTGAAAAGATTTTATATCACATCCATTGATATCTTTAAAACAGATTCCTTTTTCATGTAGGTAATTTTCTATTGTAGGAGTAATTTTGCCACTAAGAAATAGAAAATACTCTTTTAAAATAATTAAATTTTTTTCAAAATACTCAAAAAACTCTTGCTCATCTTCGATATTTATATCAAAAATTCGTATATTTTTTTGTTTTACTTTCATCGCTCAATCATCTTCCTTGCACTATTTATTATATCTATTATATTTGTCTTAATCCAAACTGGATCCATCCACTCAGCCGCTCTTGTATCAAATCCTTGTATAAGTATACCAAAATGTAGATGATCTCCCAAAGCCAACCCAGTAGCTCCAGTTTTTGCAACAACTTCACCAGCTTTTACAACACTGCCTTTATGGGCTAAAATGTTTGAGCAGTGTCCATACAAACTATAAAGACCAAAACCGTGATAAATGATCAAGTTGTTACCATAAATCCCATTATATTGATCAAAAACAACAATTCCAGCGTTACTTGTCTTTATATTTGCCATTCTTACACTTGCTAAATCAAGCCCCATGTGATAGGATTCACTAACAATTTCACCATTGTATTTATAATATCTATGATCGCCATAACTTGCAACAACTTGACCGTTTTTTAAAGGATAAAATGGTTTAATGTTAAAACTATTAACTCTATTTTGATCAACTTTTGTAGTAACTTGTTGAATTATTTTATTATTTATATCTCTATAAGTTTCATTGATGTATTTGAATTTTTCTATTTTAGTTAAATTTTCTGTCTCTTGTGGATTATCTGCGGCCAAATCAGAAATTTTACCATCTATAAAACTATCTTTGACAGTGATAGTTGATGTTTTATATGTTTTATTTTTAAGAAAAAAACTCAATCTCGCCTTTGATACATTTCCAGCCTTATCAATAGCAACTATTTTTGCACGAAAAGTTTTTTCTTGCAATGGCCATACTAACAATGAAGCAAAATAGTCATCTTTATAAAAAGGGGATGGTTTAAACTTTTTACCAAAATTTGTTTCTATATAGAGTTGATCTAAATTGTCATCTTTTGCTTTAAATATACTCAAAGCTGCTCCACCTTTTGTAATTCCGTATGATGATATAAGACTAAAAAGTTCTGGTTTTTTTGTATCTATGATAATAGTAGAGGAGGCTTGAGAGCTATTTCCAAGAAAAAAGTTCCATTTACTTATATCAGTAACCTCTATCATAAGTTGTAAATTTGATTTTTTATTTAAAGGGCTAACTTTTGGAAATACAACATCTAAAATATACTCTTTGGTAGGGTTTTTAAAAGAGGTATCTAGTATCATAACTTTTTTATTTCCATCACTTAAAAAGGCTTTTATCTGTTTTAAGCCACTATCATCAGTGATCTTAACTTTGATCGGTTTTTTTAAATTCCAATATATCTGTTCTTTGAGTAAAATTTTTGGACTATTTTGCTCAAACATTGAAGTTTTACCAATATACATGATCCCTAAAACGATCAAAATAATCACCAATAAAACCAACACTAATCCAACCGATAAGCCTTTTCTCATATATTTACCTCACTTAAAATTTTATCTACTATCTTATTTTTATCTAAATTTTCACACACAAATCCAGAAGAGTTTTTATGTCCACCACCACCAAACTTAGAAGCTATTATAGAGACATCTAAATCACCTTTACTTCTTAATGAAATTTTAAATACTTTATAATTTTGCTCATATATTAAAATAACTAATTTAACTGTAGCTAAATTTTTCAAAAGATCTGCTAAATGTTCACTATCACTCCTACTAGCTCCACATCTTTTTAACATATCTTGGCTAACAAATCCAATAGCAATTTGTGCACAATTTTTTAATTCAAAACTATCTATAAATCTAGCAGTAAGTCTTAGTTTTGCTAAAGAGTCTCTTTGGGTTAATTGACTAGCATCTGCTCCTAAATCAAGCAGTTTACTTGCTACTTTTAAAACTGTCGAATTGACATTTGAGTGTGTAAAAAAACCGGTATCTTCCAAAAGACCTACATATATACAAGTTGCAATCTGTTTATCGATTTTGATAGAGATATCTTGTAAAAAGTTATATACAACCATTGTACAACTCACAGAACTTTGATCTACTAAATTTATATCGCCAAAATTTGTATTGCTAATATGATGATCGATATTTATAATCTTATACTCACCTCTAAGAATACCTACTCTTTGCATATTTCCACTATCAAAACATATAAGCAAATCGCACTTTTTTGGAAATTTGTTTCTAATTTTAGAGATATATGGTAAAAAGTCGTATTTTATTGGTAACTCTTGTGTGGAATTAAACATAATGGATTTTTTACCCATCTTTAAAAGAGCCAAATAAAATGCAATCATACTACCCAAAGCATCACCATCTGGATTTATATGTGAACATAAGACTATATTACTGCTTGTTTGTATGCTCTTTAGTATATCTTTATACAATCTATTCCTTTCTTAGGGGGGGGTAAATTTTATAGAAAATTAGCTTAAAAAATTAGATTGTAATTAAGAACCCCATCTGTATAATTTGGGTTAATTTTTATAAGGAGCGAAAATGTTAAAAGGTTGTAAAAACTATTTTTGCATGTATGGCATTTTATTATATAGCATCAATGCTATACTGTTATCTCGTAGTGTTAAAATGAAAAAACTTCTACGAGATATCAGCAAAATGCTATCTTCATTTCATGCAAAAATTTTACTAAAACCCATATCTTGTAATCAAATATATCAAAAAGGAAAAAATTATGAATAAAAAAATTTTACTAATTTCATCAGTACTTGCTATTTCACTTCAGGCAAATTCTCAAACTTTACCAAAAATAGAGATCACAAAATATATCACAACAGCTACAAAAACCAAACAGTCTCTCAAAGATGTAACATCTAGTGTAGATATAATCACAAAAGAGGATATAAAAAAGTATGGTTTTCAAACTTTATCACAAGCTATAAGCTTTATATCAGGAATCAATTACTCATCAAATGGTGGTTTTGGACAAACCAACTCCATATATCTAAGAGGTTTTGCCACACAAAAAATTCTAGTTTTGATAGATGGCATTAGATATAACGATCCATCATCTATTAATGGTGCACCAATTGAGCATATTTTATTGGATAATGTTGCAAAAATTGAAATTATCAAAGGTGCTAACTCAAGTATATGGGGGAGTGATGCTAGTGGAGGAGTTATCAATATCATCACAAAAAAAGCCACTTTAGGAGCACACTCATCACTAAGTATTGAAGCTGGTTCGTTTAATAGTAAAAAAGTTAGTGGCTCTTTTAGTTTAAAAGATAGATACTTTGATATGAATAGTTATATCACATATTTTAAAACTAATGGATTTAGTGCGTATTTACCATATAAAGATGATCTTGATAATTATGAAGATGATGGATATAAAAATATTAGTGGTGGATTAAATTTAGGAATCAACATAACTCAAAATGATAGAGTCGAAGCGTCCATAAAAGCTATCAAAACCGATACTGAATATGATGGATTTGGAGCTGATGATATAAATAAAACAACAAAATCTATCAATCTTTTTTACTCATTAGCATATCTCAAAAAGTTAAATACTACAGATATCAAAATCTACGCAAATAGATCAACATTTGATCGCAAATACCCTCAAGATTATATAAAAGAGTACAATAGCAATAATAGTGAATTTGGAGTACAAACAAACTTCACATACAAAGATGACTCTTTTTTAGTTGCAACTTTGGATCATAAAATTTTTAAATACAAAAATCTAACCTCTAAATCTATAAAAAATAGTGGAATTTCACTCACAAATTCAAATAAATTTGATGGTTTAATAGGTGGCACAACTATCATAAGTGAATCCATCAGATATGATAAATATAATGAGTTTAAAAATAAATTAACTTACAAAGTTGGACTCAAACACTCACACAAACATATCAAAAATCTCTCAACTTTTATAAACTATTCAACCGCATACAACACACCTACAATTGACAGTCTATTTAATAGTTTTTATGGCAACACCAACTTAAACCCTGAAGATGTAACAAGTTTTGATGTAGGATTTGAGTATAAAAACTTTAAACTCATATACTTTTACAATCAAGTAAAAAATCTTATTAGCTATGATTTGTCTCAAAATAGATATACAAATGTCACAGGAAAAAGCAAATTAAAAGGTGTTGAAGTAGGATATCTAAGAGATATTGATTTGATAAATACTCAAATTGGATTAAATTATACATATTTAGATGCAAAAGATAAAGATCATAAACAGCTTCTAAAAAGAGCTAAACATAGCTCAAACATAACTTTAAATTATAATGGTATAAAAAATCTTCAAATTGCACTACTAGGACAATATGTTGGTACAAGATACGACTATGGAAATATAAAATTAAATAGCTACTTTGTACTAAATACAAATATCAACTATCATGTATGGAAAAATTTGAACTTATCTCTAAAAGTAGATAATATTCTTAATAGAAAATACCAAACCTCAAATGACTATTCAACTTCACCAAGAGCTTACTATTTGGGAATTGATTGGAGGTATTGAGAGTTTAGAGGCTTATGCAAGAGTTTGTATAAGCCTTAAGTATTGGTTAGTACACTTCATAGCCATCTGACACTAAATCTCAGGAGAAATTGTAGAGTGTCAGATTAAGTATTGGCTAGTACATATTAAACTTTGATTAACTTTTCTTTTTCAAAAATCTCATAAACTAATCTATGTTGTTTATTAATTCTCCTTGAAATTTTACCTTTTAAATTATCTGATAAATATTCAAATTTTGGTGGATATTTTAGAGATTCTTTTTCAATTAAAGCCAATAGTTCTTGTACCTTTGGTTTTAAACCACTTGAAGCTATTTTTTTAGAATCCTTTTTTGCTTGTGGTGAAAATAATAATTGATACATTTTACCAATCTAATTTATCAGCAGTTACATATTTCTCAATAGGTTCATTTGAAGCTTTTATAATACTCTCTGTCATCCCAGGAATACTCCTTAGATATTCATCATCACTTAAATATTTATCTTTATCAATAATAGAAATTTCTTTTTCATCAAAATGTTTTAATAGCCACAAAAATTTTTCACTAACACTATCTTCAACTTTTAAGGTTATAGTTTGCACAAGAGACTCCTTTTTGCTTATAAAATTATTATAGCAAATTATTAATAAATTGCATATTAGTTCCTAACATATAGTACCAAGATGATTTTCAAGATATTGTACATTTGGTATATTTATCGACTATTAGGAATCTATCATGTATAAATACCCCCATCTCTAACAACTACCCAATCTCTATAACTTTTTCAAACATCTCTTTGATCTCATTTTCGTGAGAGATTAGAAATATTTGTCTATATTGCTCTTTGATATTATATAGTGCATTTAATATCTCATATCTTCTTTGCTGATCTTGAGAGCCAAAAACTTCATCAAATGCTAAAAAACCTATGTTTGAATTTGTATTTAACTCATTTAGAGTTTTTGAAATAGCTATACGAAGTACCAAATTTGCAAGATCTATCTCACCACCACTAAATCTAGCTATCGGGTACTTAACTCCTTGATCATATATATAAAAATCAAACTCCGAACTAACCTCTACATGCTGATATTTGCCTTTTGTGATGGTTGAGTACATCAAACTTGCTAGATAGGTAATTCTTGGAGTTATTTTAGAGTTTATCTTATTTTTAAATTCACTCATGAGAAGTTTTAGCTTTTCATAATCACCCTTTTGTTCTATTTTATTTTGAAGCTGTTTTGCCTGTTTTTTATCCGTTTGCAATCTTGAGTCTAATGTTTTGATGTTTGATTTTATAATTTCTAAAGATTTGGTCTCTTTATTTAGCTTATCATGTAGATCATCTTTATCCAATATAATTTTATCAAACTCTTTTTGCCTCTTATCATGTAGGCTTTTATCATATGGATGATCTTTAATAGTTTTGGTTTGTAACTCTATCTCTTTTTTGATTTTTTCTATATCTTTTGTGATGTTTGATCTATCTTTTTTAAGATTTGGGATCTGCTCTATAAGCTTTTTAACACCTATTAACTCTTTGTACTTATATTCAATATCCTGTTTTGATTTGATAACTTTTTGATGTAAAATTTTATCATACTTTATATCTTCTAATCTCTCAAGCTCTTTTCTATTTTCTAAACCTTTTTTTTCAATATTTTTAAAATCACTCTCTTGTTGTTTTAACTCCTCCTCTTTTGCTTTTATGATCTGTAGCGATAGGTGTAACTCTTGTAAAATCTTTTGAAGTTTGTCTTTTGTTTTTTGTTCACTCTTTTTAAATTTATCTATCTCTTTAAGCTCTTGTTTTTGTAAATTTAACTCTTTTTGATGATCTTTTATAATCATTTTTAGTGAATTTAAAACTTTATCATACTCCTCTTTTAAAGCTCTTGTACAGGTTGGACAATTAGAGTCTTTTCCAATATCTTTTAAAATATTTACCTTACTTCTAGTATCATCTATAAGAGCTTGTAATCTTGAAATTTTATCTATAAGTTTTTTCTCTTTATCTTCTATATCTTTTAGTTTTTGTGAACTCTCTAAAAATAATTTATCTTGTTGTTTTTGATTTTTTAAAATATCCTCTTTTTTGGATACCTCATCTTTTAATTTTTGAATTTGCTCTTCTGTCGCATCAATGTCGGTTGTTCTGGTGGAAGTCATGGACTGAACTCTAACGGGATTCTGCCCACCTATCCCAATATTTCCGACCTTAACTTCTCTTGTGTATTTTCTTTTGAATCTTCTTGCATAGTCTCTATAGCTTTATCAGTTCGGAGTTCTAAAAAACGGTTGTAGAGTCTGTCATAAGAGTCCTCATCAAGAAGCACAAGTGGGTAATAATTTGTAAGCTTAGAGTAGTAGTTCGTCGCTTCACTCATGTAACGCTCACAAACAAAGGCA
>JALWLB010000095.1 GCA_027081145.1 Campylobacterales bacterium | reverse complement strand
CACTAAAGCTTTGCCCTAACGGGCAAGATATGAAACCCTCAAGATTTTTGCTTTTATTTATGATTTTATCAAAAATCATGAGCGTTTCATAATATTAATCTTCTTTATAAACTAAACATCTAGCACTATGAAATCCTCTTGAGTATTGATCATTTATAAATATACCATCTTCTATTCTCCAAGATTTATCTTTGGAGATTAAGATAGATTGAGCTGCTTTTCTATTTTCTCTACTTTCACAAATGATAGTTTTACCACTCTCAAACGCACTCTTAACCTCGCTCATACGATTAGTAGTGATATAGTAATGAAGCAAGATAAAAACAGCCAAAACTCCAAATAAAATTGGCATACCTTTTTTAAAGGCATTTTTTGGCATAAATTTTCTTGTTGTTACAATAGCTCCAATTATAAGTATAAAAATTGCAATAGTTATATATGCACCCTCTAACTCTAAAAAACTCATAGCTTGACCTTTAACCCAAATTAGATTTCTGCACAATCATAACATATTTTTTGGTAAGATAAAATTTGATTTAAACAAACATAGGAGAAAAGCTTGGACAACTATGAATATAGTGAACTTTTAAATAAACTAAAAACAAAAACAGACAATATCAAAAAAATTATAAATCCAGATTTTTTAAAAAAAAGATTGAGTGAGATTGAAAAAATTGAACAATCAGAAAACTTTTGGGCTGATGCCAAAAAAGCTACCAAAATTCAAAAAGAGAAAAATAGAGCTTTATCTATGTTAAAAAAGTATGATCTTGTAACTTCAAATTTACAAGATGCACAAGAGCTTTTTAACATGGCAAAAGCTGAAAATGATGAAGAGAGTTTGCTTGAGCTTTTTAATGACTCCAAAAACTTAAAAGAGATGGTAACAAAACTAGAGATTGAAATGATGCTAAGTGGCGAAGATGATAGCAAAAATGCTATAGTTTCTATTCATCCTGGAGCTGGTGGTACTGAGAGTCAAGATTGGGCAAGTATGCTTTATAGAATGTATCTAAGATGGGCTGAGAGAGTTGGATATACAGTTGAAGAGCTTGATTATCAAGTAGGTGAAGAGGCTGGTATCAAAGATGTAAGTTTTATCATAAAAGGCGAAAATGCGTATGGCTACATGAAAGCAGAAAATGGCATACATAGGCTTGTAAGAATCTCTCCATTTGATTCAAATGCAAAAAGACACACCTCATTTAGCTCAGTTATGGTATCTCCTGAAGTTGATGATGATATTGATATCGAAATAGATGATAAAGATATAAGAGTTGATACATATAGAGCTAGTGGAGCAGGAGGTCAGCATGTAAATAAAACTGACTCAGCTATTAGAATAACTCATATCCCAACAAATATTGTAGTACAGTGTCAAAATGATAGAAGCCAACACAAAAATCGCTCAAACGCTATGAAAATGTTAAAATCAAGACTATACGAACTAGAACTTGAAAAACAACAAGCTTTGAAAAATGGAGTTGAAAAAAGTGAAATAGGCTGGGGACACCAAATCAGATCATATGTTTTAGCCCCATACCAACAGGTAAAAGACAATAGAAGCAATATAGCTTATACAAAAGTTGATGATATACTTGATGGAGATATAACAAAAATTATCGAAGATGTTTTAATCTCTTTACACTCCAAATAAATAAATGGAATAGAATTTGCTTCTGTTTTAAAATATTTAAATACGAGGAGTTAAAATGAGATTTAGTCTTTTGGCAATATTGGCAATAGTGCTATTTTTTAGTGGGTGTGGAGGTGAAAATACAAATGATTGTAAATATGAGGTGAGTTATGCACTAGATAAGGGTGATTATGATAGTGTAATTAAAACTTTAGAAGAGCAAAATCAAAGTTGTGGTTTTAGTGACGATGAAAAAAATCTAAATATCGCAGCTGCTTATATAGGAAAGGCTGGTCTTACGATTGTTGATATTGTCAATAATATGTTAGAGAGTGATAGTAATGGAGATAGTGATTTTGGCTCATTTATAAAGAGTATGAGTAATGATAATGCTTCTATCAATCTATTGTACTTCAACAAAGCAAAAAGCTTTTATGATAAAATTCCAGGTGATTGTAAGAGTATAAATTCAACCTCTAGTGACATTTTTAAAGATAGCTGTTTTTATAGTGGACTTATGCAAATTAGTCAAAGTGCAAATAGCATCAGCTTGATTCTTGGTGGAAGTGATGAAGTTACTAAATGGCAAGATAGTTCATCTCTAACATCAGGTGATGATAAAAATAATAATCAAAAAGCTGATAGTGTGGATGCTACTGCAAGAGCAATTGATTACTCTTTTACAGGAGATATCAACACAACTAATGGCATTGCTACAAGTGTTGAACAAAATATCACTTTTACAAAAAATAGCTCAAATTATACTTATGAACTAATCAAAATAAGTGTTGGAAACACTAATCCAAATATTTTTTATAAACTTATTAGTAATGATACTCCAAGATCTCCAATCATAACAGATGGATCTTGTGATTTAAGTTTTAAATCATGCGATCAAGAAGATGGTACAACTTGTTTTCCATGTCCAGTCATAGATGATAGTGGAAACGCTATGAACACAAATGATCAATTGGTAGATGTTATTAATAATGGATTAGACAATATTATCAATATTGCGAATATAGGCTCAGGCGATAGTGATACTAAAAAGAGTTCAGAAGATTATAAAAAAGAGTTAGATAAAAATAATGATGGAAATATCACATTAGATGAAATTTCTGACTTTTTAAATAAATAAGGAGTGAATTATGAAAAAGATACTATTATCAACAATTTTAACACTATCAGCATTTGCACAAAGTTTTGAACATCCATCTTTATATAAAGATCCAAACATTATAGCTAGAGGTGGTGTTGATGTTGCAATTGGAGGAACTACAGCTTCACTCTTTAGTAATCCTGCAGGGCTAACATATATGAAAAAAGATGATTTTCAAGTAGCCCTTTTAAAACCTGGAGTTACAGTAGGTAGTGATTCGATAAATTTTGTACAAGATCTAACAGATGCAGCAGATGCTCCAGGAGGAGATACAAATGCAACAATAGAGACAAACAAGGTAATCAAAAAGTATTTAGGTGATCCTATTCACCTATCTATAGATAACCTCTCTTCAGTTGGATATGCAAATGATCAATTTAGTATCGGTTTTGGCTTTTTAACCTCAACAAATCTAAACTTCATAACCCATCAAGGATTTAGTACGGATGGAGCACTGGAGACAAATGTTGATGTTTATACTGTTGGGCTTTTAGGAGTAGCGTCTGATTATTTTAGTAAGAGAATTTTTAATGATGAGAGATTAAAGCTCGGAGCTACAATCAAAATTGGAGCTAGATCAAATATACAACAAAACATCACAACTAGAGAGATAGTTGAAAATAGTGACACTCTTGATACCTATATAGAAGATAATTATCTAAAAAAAGGTACAGGAGTTGGATTTGATCTAGGAGCAATTTATGAAATTGAAGCTACAGGTTTTGAAGATATAAGTCCAAAAGTTGGGCTTTCTATTTTAAATATTGGTGGATTTAGCTTTGGCGAAGCTGGTGAAATACCAATGAGTGTAAACTTGGGTGCTTCTATGAGATTTGAATCAGCGTATGTTAAAGATTTAGTAGCTGGAGTTGATTATATAGATATGTTTAATAACTTCAAAGAGGATTCCGATTTTCTAAAAAGACTACGAATAGGTGGTGGAGCTACTTTGTGGGAGAACTCTTATACTCATCTAAAAGCAAATGGGGGATTATATCAAGGAAGTTTGAGTGCTGGGATTGAGCTTGGATTACCTCTTGTAACACTTGGGTTCTCAACTTATGCCGAAGAGATTGGGGCATCAGTTGGACAAAAAAGTGATAGAAGATACACAGCAACTTTTGGTATAGAGTGGTAGTTTATTGAAAATGATTATCAATTTAATATCAACTTAAACTATTTTGTGCTAATATAAAATGTAAAAATATTAGCACAAGGAGATTAATGCAAACACTAGATCAACTTCAAAAAGGAGATCATGCGATTATAAAAGCAATCAATGCAACCGATAGCTTAAAACATCGCTTGATCTCTTTTGGACTTTTTAAAGGTTCACAAATTGAGATCAAAGAGTGTGCTATTAGAAAAAAAACTATAGAAATTGCTGTTGGTCGTACTTTAATAGCTCTTAGAATAGATGAAGCCAAAAAAATAGAGGTTCAAAAAATATGAGCACTATCAAAATAGCTCTTGTTGGTCAACCAAATGTTGGAAAAAGCTTATTAATAAACTCCATTAGTAACTCAAAATTAAAAGTTGGTAATTTTAGTGGGGTTACAGTTGAAAAAACTGAAGTTAATTTCAAATATTGTGATGACATAAGTTGTAAAGAGTATAAAATCAATATGGTTGATCTCCCTGGAGTTTACTCTTTGCAAGATTATACTCTTGAAGAAAAAGTTACAAAAAATTTTTTACTGCATGAAGAGTATGATTTGATCTTAAATGTAGTTGACTCTACAAATCTTGATAGAAATTTACTACTTAGTACTGAACTTTTAGAACTTGACAAAAAAATAATAATTGCTCTAAATATGAGTGATGAAGCTCAAAAAGAGGGTATCAAAATAGATCACTCACAATTAAGCACAATTTTAGGACTGCCTTGTGTAAAAGTTTCAGCAGTTAAAAAAGAAGGAATAGATAACTTACTTCACTCAATAGTAGAGCTTTATGAATCTTCTAATCAAAATTCAAAATTAATTTATAGCGATAGCGTAGAAGAGGAGATTGAAAATATTACCACTTTTTTAAAAGAAAAAAGATACAACACAAAATTCTCTTATCGGCAAATTGCTCTAAAACTTTTACAAGAGGATGAAAATTTTTATAAATTATTACATGATGAGCCTATTTGGGTAGAGCTTTTACCAATTATTAGAAATGCACTAAACCATCTTTATATTCATTATGACACAAAAGATACAAAAGAGATATTTTTACAAGAGAGAGCCTCTTTTGTAAAAGGTGCAATAACCGAAACAGTAGAGTATAAAACTTCAATAACTAAAAATTTAACCTCTAAAATAGACTCTATTTTAATACATAAAATTTTTGGTATTCCTATATTTTTATTTTTTATGTGGGGTATGTTTCAAATTACTTTTGAGCTAGGATCAATTCCTCAAAATTGGATAGATCAATTTTTTACACTTATAGCAGATAACTTAAAAACTGTATTGCAAAATAGTGAATTTAGCTCACTATTGGCTGATGGAATTATAGGTGGTGTTGGTGCAGTTGTTATGTTTTTACCAAATATTGCGATACTTTTTTTAGGTATTGCTCTACTTGAGAGTACTGGATATATGAGTAGAGTTGCATTTTTATTAGATGGTTTTTTTCACAAATTTGGACTTCATGGACAAAGTTTTATTCCTCTTGTGACTGGATTTGGTTGTTCAGTTCCAGCATATATGGCCACAAGAACTCTAAAAAATGAAAAAGATAGACTTATAACTCTCTTTATCATAGGATTTATGAGTTGTGGGGCAAGACTTCCTATTTATGTACTGTTTGCTGGAGCATTTTTTGATGAAAACAGAGCTGGTAATGTACTGTTTATTATCTATATAGCTGGAGCTATTTTGGGTTTGATTGCTGCAAAATTTTTAAAAATTTTTGTATTTAAAGGGGAAGATGAACCTTTTGTTATGGAGATGCCAAAGTATAGATGGCCATCACTAAAACTTATATGGCATACTGTATTTTTAAAATCTATCATGTATCTTAAAAAAGCTGGTACTTTTATATTGTTAGCTTCTATACTAATATGGTTTGCAAGTACATACCCAAAACAACCAGATATTGAAAGTAGATATCATGTAGAGATTGAAAAAACATTAGATGATACTCAAAAACTCTCTTTAGAGAATGAGTTACAAACTAAACTTCTTGAAAATAGCTATCTTGGAATAGTTGGCAAATCTATAACACCTTTTTTTGAACCTCTTGGATATGATTGGAAAATGAGTATATCTTTACTTAGTGGATTAGCAGCAAAAGAGGTGGTTGTTTCTACTTTGGGTGTACTTTACTCTATGGGAGAAGGATTAGATGAACTTAATCAAAGCTTAAGTAGTGAAATCAAAAAAAATATACCGTTTGCATCTGCAATATCTTTTATAGTTTTTGTAATGATCTATTTGCCATGTTTAGCTGCATCAATGGTATTTGTAAAAGAGAGTGGTGGATGGAAATATCTTGGCTATTTATTTATATTTACAACTTTTACTGCTTGGATTTTAGCATTTATTGCGTATCATGTAGCTTTGATATTTCAATAAATTAAGGATATGGTTTTTAATGCTTGATATTGTACTTTATATACACATAGTGGCTGCTTCTGCATGGATTGGTGGATCGATACTTCTTTTTGTTTTAGGTTTGAGCCTAAGAGACAAAGAGGCTCAAAAAATAGTATATTTTTATATAGGACCACTATATGGCTATTTTGAAACATTTATACTACTTACTCTATTAGCTACTGGAGGATATTTATATCACTCTTACTCTTTTCACTCATTTGCAAATCTTTATGATAATCGTCTTGCTTTTTTAATGCATTTAAAAATTGCTTTTGTTGTATTAATAACTCTATCAACTATTATTCATATGTATATCTCTTTAAAAGCAAATGGAAGAGATAAAAGTTTAAAAGAAAAAATTTTAGCTAGAACTTCATCTATGATTATTTTTTTGCTAAATTTTATAATTTTGTGGTTGGCTATGGATATAAGAGAGTTTTTATAGTTTCTCAACAAGATTTAAAAATTTTTTTGTTTGGATAAGTGAATCATACTCTTTAAAAGAATTAAACGATTTTTGTGCTAAATTGCTATAGTTTTTACTATCAAAATAGATAAATCCCTCAAATAAAGAGTCTATATTTTTAGGCTCTACCAATACTCCATTTTGTCTATTTTGTACCATCTCTTTGATAGAAGGAAGCGTAGTAGATAACACAGGTCGTCCAGCCATAAAAGCTTCAATAATCACTCCAGGATATCCCTCTCTATGGCTTGGTAAAACTAAAACATCATATTTTTTAATCACATCAACAACTTCATTAGGCTTTAAAATACCTTTATAATTAAGATTTGATTTTAATAGCTCATCTTTGGTATAATCGCTTTCAAAAATTTTGCCATATAGATCTATCGTATAATCTTTATCAAGCCTATTTGAGACTTGCATCAACTCATCAATGCCTTTTTCTTTGTTAATACCACCTATAAATATAAATTTTTTTTCATACTCTTTTGGCTCAAAATCTGAACTAACACATTTTCTAACATTTGGAAACCAAAAAGTTTTTTTATTAAATTTTTTAAAAAAAGCAACCAACTCTTTAGTCTCAAAAAAGTTAATATCCGCATTTTTAATAATATATTTGATAACTTTTTGTCTAAAATAACCACCTTGATTATAATAATCTGCAAACCCTCCAGCAAATTTTCTTAAACTTACACTCTTTTTTGATCGCTTTGCAAAAAAGATAACTATAGGTGCCAAAAACATATAATCACTTACTGTTCCATGTAAAGATATATGATCATATTTTTTATATGTTTTAAAAAAATTTGTTATTACTTGTAAGTATGTAGATATTTTATTTGGATAATTTTTTCCATTTGTATCAATTACATGATATGTGATATTTTGTGTTTGTAAATCCTCTAAAAGCTGTTTAAACAATACCACAACTCCACCAACCAATGAGCTATCTTTTGCATATTTTGGTCCTAGTAGCAGTATCTTTTTATCCATTGATCACCTCTTTTATTTAAGCAAAGACTTTTTATCTAGCTGTATAGTAATGAAATTTCCTTGAAATACTGTTATATCATTAATAAGACCAATCACACTAACATCTTTTTTATTTGCAATAGTATTATTTGTTGAAGCCTCAAATATCACACTATCTCCTTTTTTGATAGGTGTATAAAACTTAACTTTTGCATCAACTACAATTGTATTTGGTTGATTTATTGCAGCAATCGCTGAAAAATTTGCAGCCAAAAAGATAGAACCATCAAATATCATCCCCTCTTCATCTATAGTTTGAGTATATTGAAATTTTGTCTGAACTCTAGCAAAATTATCCTCTAATAACAGTATCTCATATGAGTAATGTTCTTGAATATTTTTATGTGTTTGAAGATATATTTTCTTATTTTGAGTACTCTCTTGTTTTTCGTCTTGTTCTACTAAAGCTTCAGCCATTTTGTATATTTCCTTGCTATATATTTTATTGGTAAAATTATCGGAAAATTAGATCAAAGCTTTAATATATGCTCGTTTTGGAGCAGGATATCCTTCGATAGTTAAGTTTGGATCATTTGGATCTAAAAAACTCTCCAAACTATCACCTTTTAGCCACTTTGTATGTCGTTGTTCATTTAAATCTGTTTTTTTAATATTTAACAGTTCAACATTTTTAAAACCAGCCCTTTTACACCAATTTATAAGAGTTACAACAGTTGGTATAAAATAGACATTAGGAATTTTTGAGTAAGTCTTTTTTGGAGTTAATGCTACATGATCATCTCCATCTATAATAAAACTATCTAAAAACAAAACTCCATTTTTATTGAGAGATTTTTTTAAAGATTTCAAAGATTTGATAGGATCGCTCCTATGATACAAAACTCCTAAACAAAATATTACATCAAATTTTCTATGATAAAACTCTATATGTTCAATCCCTAAAAGCTCATATACAATATCACTTTTGATAAAACAGTTTAAAAAATCAAATTGAGTTTTATAGTGAGGACTAGGATCAAAACCAACTATATGTTTAGGATTTTGCTTTAACATTCTAAACATATAATATCCATTATTGCAACCAACATCCGCTACACACTTATTTGATAAATCAAAATATCTTTCTAAAAGATTATATTTTATACTACTATTCCACTCTGTATCTATAAAAGTACCAAATATTTCAAAAGGACCTTTTCGCCAAGGTTTTAAATCATACAATAAAGAATCAATCTGTTCTTTTTCGCTATCCAAAATATCTCCAGATATCTTGATAACATCACCAATATCATGTATAGAGTCTATTTCATCTAAAGCATCAAGTTTTTCTCTTAATGGGGCTATATTTTTCCACTTTAACCAAGAGAGTCTCTCATTTGCAACCTGTTTGACATCCACTATTATCCTTTGTATTCTTAAAATCAATTAAATTTTTATCACACTCTTTATGATAATAACCCATAGAGTCATAATATTCGCAACATTTATTGTAAAGTTTTGTAGATATGCCTCTTTCATTTACAAAAAGACATCCATTAAATAAAAAGGGTATAATTAGGATTAAGATATATTTCATGATTCGATTATATCAAAATAATAAGGATTTTTATGAAAAAAACACTCTTTATCTTATTTTTATTATCTCATGTTGCCATTTTTGCTATGTCACAAAAAAGTGAATCTCAAATTATTGATGATTGGGATTACAACTCTACAATTAAACAAAAATTTAACAGAAGTGTTATGATGCAGAGCAAAGCATTGATCTTTAGTGAAAGTTTAGGTTTTGCTGTAGGTGGGGCAAAAGATTCAAATAACTTTTATGAAAACATAAAAAATTCTTATCTTCCAAAGCTATCATCTATAACATATGAGGGAGTTTTTTATGATCACTATTTTGATATACCAAAACAAGAGTGTAAAGAGCTATTTTGTCCATCGTATGATACTTTTATTCAAAAAAATATTTTTACAAATGAGTTGGAATATTTTTTGAGTGTTGGTTTAAATTCAAACATAAAAGAGTCTGATTTTAAAAGAAAAAAATTAAATCTGGTAGTAGTTTTAGATATTTCAGGCTCTATGGGAGCTTCATTTGATCAATATTACTATGATAATGGCAATAAAATTCAATTATCAAACGAAGAGCTTAAAGAGACAAAAATGCAAATCACAACCAAATCAATTGTATCTATGATAGATCATTTAAAACAAGATGACCGCTTTGGTGTAGTCTTGTTTGATAATCGCTCCTATAGAGCAAAACCTCTAAGAGATATCAAAACAACCGATATAAGTGCTATTAAAAAACATATCCTAGATATTAAGCCAAGAGGTGGTACAAATTGGAGTGCTGGTTACAAAGAGGCTATAAAGCTATTTGATGATACACCAAAAAATCCAAACATAGAAAATAGAATTATCTTTATAACCGATGCAATGCCAAATCAAGGAGAGCTAAGCCAAGCAGGTCTTTTTGGATTGGTTGATACTGCATCTAAAAAGAAAATCTTTACAACATTTATAGGAGTTGGGATAGATTTTAACAGTAACTTAGTTGAGAGAGTTTCAAAAACACAAGGAGCAAATTACTACTCTATCCACTCAGCAAAAGAGTTTCAAAAAAGAGTGAGTGATGAGTTTGACTTTATGGTGACTCCTTTGGTATTTGATTTAAAACTTGCGATAGAAAGTAAAGATTTTAAAATAGAAGCGATTTATGGATCACCTGAAGCAAATATAAGTAGCAGTGAAATTATGAAAGTCAATACACTCTTTCCAACTAAAACTATAGATACAAAAATAAAAGGAGGCATTGTTCTTTTAAAACTAAAAAAGATAGGAAAAAATAAAAATCTTAGTTTAAATATAAGCTACAAGGATAGAGAGTCTAAAAGCTTTTCAAACTCTACAACTATCTCATTTGATAATAAGATAGATAACAAAACTGCTATAAAAAAAGCTATCTTATTATCAGAGTATGTAACTTTGATCAAAAATTGGATTATAGATATGAGAAGAGATTGTAACGATAAAGTATCAAATCCTATAGTTTTTGAAACTTTAAAAAAAAGTTGCATGATTTATCCTCCAACAAATCCAAATTTTTATCATATAAAAACTTGGGAGAGAAAATCATGTGATCTCAAAGTTAGTGACGGCTATAAAAAGATATTTTCAATCTTTAAGACTCATTTTGAAAAAGAGATGAAAAATTTAAAAGATCAAAGTTTACAAAAAGAGTATGATCTCATAAAAAAACTTAGTTTATTTAAAAACATATCTAATACAAAAATTGATGATTGGCAATTGATAGATAATAAAATGTAACTTTTTGTTATTTTTATCATCTAAATCGATAAAAAGGGTAAAAAAATCATTCCTATATAGATAATTTTGTTTCAATATGGCGATATAATCTATAGAGAATAAGACTAAAGGATTAATAATGATAAAAAAGATACTACTTGCAACGGCTTTATTACTGTTTTTAAATGGTTGCGGTAGTGGACCTACTAATGATGATGAAACAACCATCAATACTCCTACAATCAACAATATTGAGAAAAAAGATTATAATCTATGGGAGTACATGGTACCTACAAATGATAGAGTTAATAGTTTCTCTTTATATAACAATGATGAAACCAAACCTAGTGAAACTTACACCACAAGCTATAAAGTATATGAAAATTTAGTAGAAGAGAGCTCTTCATACGCACCAGATGAAAAAACTATATATGAAAAAAAAGATAATGAAATAGTAGTCAGTTTTCAAAAAGATAACTCTATAATGGGTTTTTTTACACTAGAGCTACAAGCAAATATAGATGATATGGTAACCAAAAAAGCATCTGATTGTAAACTTGAAAAACACTATCCACTATATAATGATAAGTTTAGCGATGTTATAGAGATAGTTTGTGGCAATCAACATGGATTTTATCAAAAAAATGTAGGTGAAATTTCTCAAATTGCACAAGATGAAACTAGTAAAAGAGTAAGAATTTTATCAAATTAATAGTGTGTGAAAGTGAAACTTTAAACTCTTATCTTTTAAAAATCATTAAAATCTACTAATATATTCTTCTCTCCTTGTCGATAATCTTTGTGTAGATAAATCAATACAAGGAGAAAAAATGAAAATCAAAACTAAGATTATCTCAACGGCTTTAGCCATCGCTTTAGCTAGTTCATTTACAGGTTGTGGAGGTGGAAGTTCATCAGAACCTGAAACTAGCACACCACCATCATCTAGTACACCACCTAGTACAGAAAATCCACAACAAGAGGATGATCAACAACAAGAAGAGACACCAGAGACACTCTCCGTTTTTACTGGTACGGTTGATATAGGTGAAGATTCAAACTTACAAACAAATAGCACAAGATCTTTAATAACAATGCTCAATGAAAATGTAAATTGTGGCTCATCTGCCGATATTCAAGTTTATAATATCGATGATATCGATTATGAAACACCACTACTAAAAGAGCCTTTGGCAGTAGATGTAGAAACTTGTACCTATAATGTAACATCTGATAAGTTTAAAGATTCTCAAGATGCAAGTAGCGATAAACAGTATATCATAAGAACTGTTATTCAAAATGGTGATGAAAAACTTGAACTAACAGCTACTAAATTAGATGCAGGAACTGAGGCTCCAAAAGTTGATCCAGTCTCAACAATCTTAAAAGCTCAATTTGATGAGGTTATCAAACAGACAAAAGAGAGTATGCAACAATTAGTTAGTGATTTTGGTGTATCAGAAGATGTAGTAAAAGATGCAGTTGATAAGATTATAAAAAGTTTTAAAGAAAACTTTGATAATACACTAGCAGCATTAAAAGAGGATATCAAAGAGGGAAAAATAAAGATCGATACTAAAGAGTTTACAACTTCAGCAACAATTTCAGATAAAATAACACAAGAAGATAAAACCAAAAAAGAGAAACTTATTCAAAAAACTAAGAACTCTTCAGCAACAACTTCAATCGAAGCAGTTAATAATGTCCTAAAAGAGCAAAGATTAAAAAGTATATCAAACAAAATAACACTCAAAGACTTAAAAGGAAAAATATCCAAACCAATTGCTCAATTAAAATATGGTATCATCGAAAGCTTTGTGAAAATGGGACTTCCTGTTCATGATGGAAATGGTAATTTAATCATATTTTTACCAATCGATCCAGATAAAAAAGGTACTCTACCTGGCTCAATGTTTACACTAAAATATTATGATGGAGAAAATAGTGCAACAATAGGAGATGATTTTGCAATTCGTGTCATTGATCCTGAAAAAGATTTAGCTAGAGTTGATGGAAGAGAAGAGTGGTTTAGAAACTTTAATCTCGATTCTCCAATTATCCCAAATAGAGTAATTGATCAATTTATCTTAAACAAAGATTATACAATTACAATGGAAGATTTAGGAAAAATACTTGATGGTCTTTCTAAAGGAGATGGTACAACAGATCGGCTAACAAATTTTTATGGTAAAAACCTTAGTTCAAATATTCAAAAATCATCATCTACAATTTTAGATGTTTACAAAGTTGGGTTATTAAAAAATAGTTATGAAAGAGCATTTTTTGATCGTTTAGATAGAGTTTTTTCAAGTAAAGAAAATATTGCAGATAAACTCTTAGAGTTACCATTTATTGCAAAAGAGAATGAAACTAAAGATCAATTTATAGCTAGAATCACTAAAGATCCTAAAATAATGGGTTATATAATAAATAGACTTGGAACATCTTTAGTAAATGGTATTCCAAATAGTGATGCAGATAAAGATGTACTACAATTTAAAGATGGTTTTATCATCACAAAAAATACAAAATTAAAGCCTCTAACTTCAGTAACACTTATAAATCTATATATGAACGCAAATAGCGAATATAGTAATGGCTTACAATTTAAAAAAGTATCTTTAAATGATGAATTTGGTTGGATCAGTGATAAAGGCGATAAATTTACTGATAAAGAAATTTGGATGTTAAGATGGAATGATATTGGAGGACTTGCACAAGATGGATCTGGTGAAACATCACTTGAGGATAGAGCCGCTGAAGATAAAGCAATTATAATTCAGGTTGTCAAAGCTATTACTGGTGTACAAGATATCAAAGTTGAAAAAAGTTTTGATGATATGCTAAAAGCACTTAATAGCACAATGCAAAAGATAGAAAAGAAGATGCAACAAGCAGCCAATAGAAATGAGTTTGAAGATGCTTTTAAAGGTAATATTATTGATTTTGATGCAAATACTACTAGCTCCGTAAAGTTTTCCGTACAAGATTTTGATGGAAAGTTGTTGGAAGATTTAAATCTTACACTTGCTCCTGTATTTGAAAATATTGAAACATTTGAGAGATTTTCTATACCAGATTTAGAAATTAATGTTACAAAAATAGATGATGGAAATTATACATATAGCGTTGATAATTTACCTCCAAGAAATCCAAATATACCAGTAGATGAAAATGGAAATGAAGATGCAAATGGTAAATATAGAGCTACATTTGATTATGATTTAATCTTACATGATGGAGATACACAAAAATCTATTGCCATGTTTCCAATTTTTCCAGGAGAAAATAATTTAGATTTTCCATTTATGTATGATCCTAAAATGGATTATGGAGATATAAGATCACCATTTGATCCTAATGGAGCACCTCCACCTGCACAAAACTATATAGAGAGATATTATATAGATTTTTCACAAGATCAAGATATATATGTTCCATTTATAACAAAAAGTGATGGTGAAATAGTAGGAGAAAATATCTTTACATTTGACTCCTCATCAAACACTCTAACTAAAGCTGATGAAAAAGGTAACATGGTTGATTCAAAATTAGAAATCACCATTATAGCTTCTAGTTACGACTATACTGGATTACCTACTTCTGCAACTAGCTTAACATTTGGTGATGAAGGAAATATACAAGAAGGAGCACTAGTAACTATAAGATTAAGTGGTAGTCACATAAATGATCAAAGCTTAAACTTTGAAGTAACATATCTCGATGAAAATGGAGCAGAGGTAAAAATATATAGAGATGTTGAGCCACAAACTGGTACATCTGGATCTAATCAACCAAACTTTGATTTTATAAAAGATAGATTTGAAAGAGAACAAGGTTTTAGTATTGATGGTAAAACTGGTAAATTTGAAGATTTAGAGTTTGATGGACAAACAGTAACATTTGATGGTACAGTCTATGAATTTATATCTGAAGATTTTGACTCTATGGTTATGAAAGTTAAAAATCAAGATCAGTATGTCATCGTAAAATTTGTTAAAGAAGAGCTTAAACCAGCAGAAGTTAATTTAACTAAAGCTACTTTAGAGAATAAAGAGTTATTATTTGTTGATGATTATGTAGCAGTTAAAATTTTATTCAATTCTGATGGATATTATATGGCAACTCTAAAAAATAGGTTTGGTAACTCTCAGCCAGATAATAAAAATGGTATATGGAGCATAAAAAATAGTGCTATTAAACTCACAAATGATCAAAATAGTCATAGCTTAGTAATTACAAAAAGTGAAGATAACGAGATAAGTGAAGGCGATAAAATTATAGTAGCTGAATTTAACGATGATGGAAAGATGCTTCCTCTATCACCTGAGCATGAAATAATATATTTAGGAGACCCGAGAGATGATAACGCTTCATTTGCTGGACTAATTAATAGTGATCCAAGCGATAATCCAAGCGGTGATCCAAGCGGTGATCCAAGCGGTGATCCAAGCGGTGATCCAAGCGGTGATCCAAGCGGTGATCCAAGCGGTGATCCAAGCGGTGATC
>JALWLB010000094.1 GCA_027081145.1 Campylobacterales bacterium | reverse complement strand
GTAAAATCAAACTCAGCTCCACTTGGTACTCTCTCCATATGTCTTGGACCACCTCTGCCTACACTTCCAGTAAGTCTATCTATCTTTACTTCAACTTTTTCCTCTGTTAGAGCATTTTTTTCAAGCAAACTATCTTTGTTTAAAAGATTACAATCACCAAAACTAACTCTTGTAGGACCTATCTTTTTTGCAAGATTATTATCTTTTATAGTAGAGCCATTTCCAAAAAGCTTTGCTATGATTTTTGTTTCATTACTATCATTTTTGGTAACATCTGCTGGATTTCCATCTCGTGTCATTGTTCCAGTTTGCCACTCAAGCAAACTTCTTATTTTTCCTTTTAAAGAGCTTCCTGGAATATAAGGCTCATTTGTTAGAGGATTTTTGATTATTGGATTATCGATACCACCTATTTTTATCTCATCTTTACTTCCGCCTATATGAAGTCCTGTTTTTACTTTTAAAGTTGCTTTTATCTCTTTTATATCTTTTATCTTCATCATCTCTCCTTAGTCTCTTATAGTTCCCTTTGCATATGCAACAATTGCCTCAAAAAATGTACAAAAGATTTTAAATCTTTTCTCATCACTTCCTATATAATCCACATTTTCTTCGATAAATATTTTAAAGTTTGTATTTATCACATCTCTTTCATATGCTACACTTGCTTTTGCTTTTAGCATCTTAAAATAAGGCAAAATCTCTCCAAAATTTTTACCATTTTCAAGCTGGCTTTTTAGATTTAAGACCTCTTCATAAAATTTTCTAATTTGGGTGGAAGAGATTTTTTTTACTAGCTTTCTTCTTCCTCTGTTTTCTTTATAGTCTTTGTTGATATTTTTGTGTATAAAACACTTCACAACTCTCTCTGCCTCATCACTAAACAGATCAGCTTTTATATTATCTTTGTTAAAATATTCAACTCTAAACTGGTAGTTTTCACACATCTTCTCTCCTTACTTTCTTTTTGAATACAAAAATATATTTAGTGGTATAGTGAGCTTGTCTTCATACCTCTCTATCATCACTCCAAGCTCTATCAACTGTTTTCTAATCTTCTCTTTTGCTTTTTTTATATCCTCTTTATCACTGTTTTTTATCTCAAAATTTTTCTCTATCAAGTATCTTAAAAGATATTTCCATCTTGCATTTTGTAAAGGATTTTTATGTAAGTCTTTTTGCATTTGGATAAATTCATAAAATCTATACATAAATGTAATACCACTTTGTACTTTGTTTAGGTTTTGATATAGCTCTTCAAAAAATTGTAAATATTTTAACATCTCTAAAAATTCACTATTTTTTAAAGTTACTCCAAATATCGTAATAGCATTTTTGCCACTATCTATTGCTTTTGCCCTATCAAGTTCATCTTCAGCAAATTCTGCCATAAGAGGAATTGGAACATTTGCTCTTGAGAGATTTATACCAGCACTTAAGTGAAAATCATCATTTTTTGTGTACTCTTTTAACTCTTCTACTATCCACTTATATGTTTTTATGATATCTTCATAGTGTCCTATCAAAAAGAGATCATCTCCACCTGCAAAAACTGTATAGACATTTTTATCTTTGATGAAATTCATCAAAATATTTGTAAAAAAGTAATCAATCATCCTTGAAAGATATAGTATTCTTGAAAAGGTTGCTTCATTTTTCTCATGATTGAAACCTCTGATAAATATCTCTCCTAGGTTATCAATATCAGCTTTTAAGATAGCTAAGTAGTTTTTCCCTAATAATTCACCATTATTATCAATTTTGTATCCATCATTTGCTATATGATAAAAACTTTTTATACCATCTTTTATGATCTCATTCTCTTGAGTAATATTTTTATATTTAGGATTGTGTATATCACTACTTTTAAATTTTGGAACAACATTTGCCACTCTTTTTATAGGATGATTTGCAAAACCTAAGCTATACTCATTACTCTCTTTTTCACTTAAGTGTATAGAGAGCAAATCATCTAAATTAAAATTGATATATTTTGCTTTTGGTAGTTTTTCTCCTATCTCTTTAAATTTTGAGCAATACTTACAAATCTTACCACTCTTTTCATTCTTCAGTGGAACTATCCCGCAAATTTCACAAATACCATTTGAAGCATCGTTTATATACTCTTCAAAAATATCTTTTTTAGGGATAAACCTTAACTTCTCTTTTTCAAACTCATAAGCTAACTTTTTAAATATATCTGCAAACTTACCAAGTTTAAAACTCTCTTTTGTAAAGTCTGTTGATTTTATAACAAATTTTGTTTGTAAAAAGTTTATCTCTTCAAAGTTTTTATTTACCCAATTTTTGATGTTTTTTAACTTTTCTAAATCTTCACTGCTTAACTTATGGCTAAGGATTGTAAATTTTCCACCAGCATTTAAGACTATACTTAGAGGATTTAAATCAAGCTCTTTGCAAATTTTTAGAGCTATTAGCTCTGTGGAGATATTTACAAAAAGAGATTTTGCCCTAAGTATTTTTGCTTGGTATTTATTGCTCTCACCAAATTTTGAAAAGATAAAACTCTGAATAGAGGTAAAATCCCCTTGAATTAAACTAAAGTTTTCTCCATCTCCTCTTTTTATCGCAACTGCTATAGCACTTGTTGCAAGTAAGTGGTCAAAAAGTGAAACATCTGGATAAGTTTTATAACTACTTGATGGGATAAATGTAGTGTATTTTTCTAAAAGAGATTTTAGTTTTAAAAAGTCATTTGATTTTTCAAAAGTTAGATTTAACTTTTTTGCCTCACTTATAAAATCACTATATAATTTTTTGTAAACCTCTTCTGTATTTGTTCTCTTTTGTGAAGTAATTTTTATACTTTGTTCAAACTTTTGCAAAGGATAGTAAAAAACTGTAGGTTTATTTTCAAGATAAATATAAGAAAAAGGGGTTTGCAAAGCAACCTCTATAAAATCTTTTTGCTTGACCTCTTCTAAAGACTCTTTTCTATCAAGACTACTTGCAAATCTATCAGCTTTTTGTACAATCTCTTCAAAACTCTTAAGATTTTTTTTATGATGAGAGGATGCTATGGAGATTAAGTCTTTGATACTTCCAAGTCCAATCTCCTCTATAGCTTTTGCACTATGAGCAGCATGGATATAAGAGCATTTTTGTTTATCACAAATAGCAAATCCAAGCTCAAAATCACTCAAATCATCTTTATAGCCACATCTTTGACGAAACTTCCCAATATCATGTAAAAGTCCAGCAAGTGCTATCAAATCAACTTCTCGCATATTTACCTCTCTTTTTTATAGCAATCTTATCATTTACAAACGACACTATTTGTCGCTCATAAATTTTTTACCTCAATCTTCCCCATCCCAAAAACACACTGTTTGCCAACTCCTATGATTTCTCCCACTTGCAAAAGTATCAAACTTTTTTCATCTATCTTCTCATACATGATATCTCCTATGACTCCTCCTATTTGGAGTTTTGTTTTTTGGCGGTTGCTTCTTCTGCTCTGGTCTAAAAACTTTATATCGTGAGATTTTTCTTTGTAGGCTGGAGTAAAGGTTAGTTTTGTTTTTGGTAACTTTTTTATCTCAGAGAGTCTATTTGATATGGAGTATAAAAGACTCTCAAGAGGTGGCTTTTGATTTAGTAGTTTACCTTGATATTTCATCCTAAGAGGAGTTTTAAATGATACTTTTACACTCTTTTGAAAATCACTCACCTCAAACTCTTTGGCATTGGCATTTTTGAGATCAAATGATCCATCTTTGAACACTACATGATCATTACATGATATCTGATCTATCTCAAACTTTTCTCTTTTGACACCTAAGCCCTGCTCTGTTAGCATCTTGTGCAAAGCACTTATCACATACGGCAGTTTTTCAGATGCGTTTTCAAAAAGATAGAGTGAGAAATCGTAAGTTTTTGGATTTAGAGCAAAATCAAACCTATACTGATGTGCTTGGTTTTTCTCTTCATAAAAATCATAATAAAGACAACTATCTTTAGCAAAACATCCATTACACT
>JALWLB010000093.1 GCA_027081145.1 Campylobacterales bacterium | reverse complement strand
ATAACTCTTGAGGTTTTTTATATATAAATATATCGTGAAAATTTTTAAAACTATTTTTTCTCATTTTGTATTATATCCATTTTTTAATTTTTTTAGATAGAATGCTTCGCTATGATTTTGATTGAAAATGAGACAGATTTTGATATTGATACAAAAAAGCTTCAAAAAATTGCTTTAGAATTAACTAGTAAAGATATTGAGTTAATAGTTTGTAAAGATTTGAAAATCAGAGATTTAAATGCAAAGTTTAGAGGAGTAGATAGAGTAACAGATGTTTTGAGCTTTCCTCTTGAGAGTATGCCATTTGCACCACTTGGTTCTATTGTAATCAATGTTGATAAGGCAAAACAAAAGGCATTGGAGTTAAATCATACAATAGATGATGAGATTTGTTTATTGTTTATTCATGGGCTTTTGCATCTTTTGGGATATGATCATGAGATTGATGATAAAAAGATGAGAGATAAAGAAAAAGAGATGGTTAAGAAGTTTGATTTACCAAAAAGTTTGATAATAAGGAATACTTAAAAATGGATTTTATAATTTTTGCACTCTCAATGGGTGCTTTGACATATGGGGCAAATTTTGTTATAAATGAATCTGAGAGAATTGCACACCATTTTAATATTTCCCCATTTGTAATTGGTGCTACTTTGGTTGCACTTGGAACCAGTCTTCCTGAAATGGCAGCCTCAATGGCAGCTAGTTTGAGTGGTAAAAGTGATCTTGCTGTTTCAAATGTTGTAGGAAGTACAATTTTTAATATTGCCCTTGTTTTGGGTATAGTCTTTATAATTGCTAGAGGTATTGTGCCAAAAAGAGATCTTTTTGCAAGAGATAGTTCATGGGCACTCTTTCCTATTTTAGTTTTTATTATTATGGGATTTGATGGTGTTATAAATAAGTTTGAGGGAGTTTTATTTCTTGTAATGATGGTTGCATATGTGCTATTTTTGGCAACAGATGCAAAAGAGCTAACAACTGAGGTAAATGAAGAGTTAAAATCTGAGCCATATGATTGGAAAAAAACGGTTATTTTACTGTTGATTGGTTTTATTTTTGTTATTGTTGGAGCACACTATACTATAGAGAGTGCTTCTAGTATCGCTAGATCATTTGGCGTTAGTGAGTGGGTTATAGGACTTTTATTGGTCGCATTTGGTACTAGCTTACCTGAGCTTGTTATAAGTATAGCTGGAGCATTAAAGAAAAACAGTGAAATGGTAATAGGAAATATCATAGGAAGTAATGTTGCAAATTTTACTATAGTTTTAGGATCAGCTGCAATATTAAATCCATTAAATGTCGATTTTAAAACAAATATGTTTGATATTATGGCAGCACTTATAGTTACTATTATGCTTGTATTTATAACAGCAAATAAACTTTATAATAAATCGGCTGGAATTGTTTTACTGGTTGTTATGGCATTGGTTTTGGAAAACTCTTTGGGGTAATAGGTGTCTTTTAGACACCCAAGCTTAGTATCTATCGTTAAAACTTCTTCTTGGTTTATACTCTTTTGGTTTTGCTTCATTTACTTTGAGTGTTCTTCCATCAAACTCTTTTCCGTTTAATTCTGCAATTGCATTTTGAGCTGAATTATCATCATTCATAGTGATAAAACCAAAACCTTTAGCTCTACCTGTTTCTCTATCAGTGATAATTTTTACCGAATCTACTGAACCATATTGAGCAAATAAGCTCTCCAAATTCTCTTGTGTTGTCTCATAAGACATGTTGCCTACATAAATTTGCATCTGTGCTTTTCCTTTGAAATAGTTATATTTAATTAGTAATGCTAGGCATCATTAAAAAAATATTAAGCCATTGTACACTAAAACATATTATATTTACTAATTTTTCTTAAATATTTTTCAAAATAGTGTTAAATACTACTTGATATAACCAAATTCTAAAAGTTTATCATATATTTTGCTCACAATACCACCAGCAGCACTTCCACCATGTCCGCCATGTTCAACTAAAACTGTAACTACAAATTGAGGATTTTTAAAAGGTCCAAATGTACTAAGCCATGCGTGAGATCTGTGAAAATATTTTAAATCTTGTTCACTCATTCTTACCTTTTCTTTTTGTGGTATTCCTATTACTTGTGCAGTTCCTGTTTTACCTGCAATTTTAACTTTTGATTTTATATGATGATATGCAGTTCCGCCCGGTTTATTACAAACATCATACATCGCTTGTTGAATAACTTTTAGTTTTGATTTTTCAAAATCGTTCAAAATATCTAGTGCACCATATTTTATCACTCTTTGACCTATCGCTTTGGCAAAGTGAGGGGTTACCTGTTTTGAAGTGGCAAGTAGTGCGGTTAATTGTGCAATTTGTAAAGGAGTAACCAAAAAATCACCTTGACCAATCATTGTATTTAGAGTTTCTCCTTTATACCAAGGTTGATTAAACTTTTTCATTTTCCACTCTCTGTTTGGAACGGTTCCTATAAATTCACTAGGAAGATCTATATCTGTTTTTTTACCAAGTCCGTACCGTTTTAAATCTGATGCTACTTTATCTATACCAACTTTTAATCCAACTTTATAGTAGTATATGTCACAACTTACTTGAATTGACTCTTTAAAATCTACATCACCATGACCATGCTGTTTCCAACATCTAAAGTTTCTTCCACCAAGTTTAAAATCACCACTACATGATTGATGGGTATGTTGGGTGATAACTTGAGAATTTAAAAAACTTAAAGAGACTGCAGGTTTTGTTACTGAACCAGGAGGGTAGAGACCTTTTGCAAATTTGTTTGTAAGTGGATGATATAGGTTATTGATCAACTCTTCCCATTCACTCTGACTCATACCTCTAACAAACATATTTGGATCATATTCAGGATAACTACCAGCTGCTAAAATAGATCCATCTTTGACATCCATAACAACTACTGCGCCATTTTTATCTTTGAAAAGTTTTTTGATATATAGTTGCAATCTTATATCGATACTTAAATTTATATCATCGCTTGTTGGATAAATCTTTGATATGATGCCTATCTCTTTATTTAAAGCTGTAACTTTTGTTTTTTTAACTCCAAATTCACCAGATAGTGCACTATTATAGTACTTCTCAATTCCACCTTTTCCTATAACTTTCGTATATTTTGCAATCTCATTTGATTCCATATCTTTGGTATTTGCTTTTGCTACATAGCCTAAAAGGTGTGAAGCGGTATTTGCGTATGGATAAAATCTTTTTGAAGCAGGAGAGATAAAGATATCTTTGTACATTGATAGTTTGACAAATTTACTTATCATTTGATCATAAAGTATATAATCGATTATTTGAATATTATTGTGATTGTAGTATGAATCTTTTCTTAGATATATCTTTTTTAACTTATCTGGATCAAATTCAGGAAAAAGATCTGTTATAATCTTTATCTTTTGTGTTAAAGTTGTTAGTTTTGATTTTGTACTTAGATGAGGTGGAAGTGATATACTAAATCCAAGCTCATTAACTGCTAAAGGAGTTCCATGTCTATCTCTTATAACTCCTCTTATAGGGGCTATCTTTTCAGTTTTGATAATATTTTCAAGTGCAAGTTGTTCATAATATTCATTTGATTTTATACTGATATAGTAAACTCTTGTTAATAGTAGTATAAATATCAATACAAGTAAGATTATAAAAAAGATAACTCTAATTTTCATAGTAGTACTAATACCAATAAAATATCACTAAATATATATATAAAATATAACAATCCAAAAGATGGTAACTCTAAATTAAATATAAAAGATATTACAACATTGAGCAGGTAATATCCAAGATAGCTAAAAGCTACAAATGAGACTATCAGACACTTTTGACATATTAATATACTGTTTAATGGTTTTAGTATAAGTTTATAAAGAAGTAGAAAAAATATTATGGATGATCCTAAAAAAAAGCCTTTATCTATCTCAAAATAGAGAAGATATAAAACTACCAAAAACTTCTCAAAACTCTTTTCATAATTATCAAAATTTATATATAGATAATAAAAACATAATCCTAAAAGTGGAGTTAAAAATATATAAATAGATGATAGTGATTGATATACAATTGCTATAAAAAAGATAAAAAGAGGTGTTATTACACCTCTAAGATTAAGGCTATTTCGTCGCATATTGGAAAATGTTTGCATTTTATACAATCTGCCCAAATTTTATGTTCAGGCAGTGATGTTTTTGGAATCTCTTTAAAGTTTAATCTTTTGAAAAACTCCTGTTCATAAGTTAGAGTAAAAACCTCTTTTAATTCTAACTTAGTTGCCTCTTTTAGTGCCAATAAAACCAAATTTTTACCTATACCTTTAGATCTAAAAGTTGAATCAACTATCAAACTTCTAATTTCAGCCAAATTTTGACTATGAATATGCAAAGCTACAAAACCTACTAATTTATCTTGATCAAATGCTAGAGTGTATGATCTGATATTTGTTGCAACTTCATCATCGCTTCTATGAAGGATTTTACCAGACTCTACCTCTGGTAAAACCAGTTTTTGCATCTTTGGTATATCTTTTAAGGAGGCTTTTTTATAAGTTATCATGTAGTGCACTCTTTATTAAAAAGAAGTTGAAAAATTTTCTCATTTGCCTTTTGTATTCCACTTTTATTTAAATTTGAGACCATTAGTGCATCTGGAAACTCTTTTTTCAACTTACTTTTTGCTTTTTGATTTAATTTATCGGCTTTTGTGAAAATTTCTAAAATCATTTGATCATCTTTTTTGATATTTTTTAGATACTCTCTAACATCTATATCTATTTGCATATTTAAATGTCTGCTATCTAAAAGATGTACAAATACTCTAATAGAGGCTCTATTTTGTAAAAATTCACCCATATTCTTTTGCCATAAATATTTTTCATTTTTTGAAACTTTTGCATATCCAAAACCGGGTAAATCTATAACTCTTGCTAAAAATTTCTCATCTTCACATAGATATGTGATATTAAAAAAGTTGATTAGTTTTGTTTTTCCTGGAGTTTGTGAACTTTTGGCTAAATTTTTTCTATTTGTTAAAGAGTTTATAAAGCTACTTTTACCAACATTGCTTCTTCCCATAATAGCAATTTCACTCAAATTGGCTTCTATTGCTTCATTGATAGATGGAGCGGAAGTTATAAATTTGGCATCAACAATTTTTAACACAGCTACTCTTTTATACTAAATATGATTTTTACCGGTTTTTTTGAAGTGCCTAAAATTTGAGATTTTCCACTTTGTCTATCTATAACAATTTTTTCTCCATAAAGTTTTCTATCGGCAACTTTTTCATGTATAAAAGCGTTACCAACTATTTGATATTTTTTGGTTTTTGGCTCATAAATCAGATAATCACTATGCCCTATAAAAAGTTGATCATTGGTTGAAATTTGAAAACTTAAATTCCCTTTTGCTTCATATAAAATTGGGTGTTTTTTTTCATCAAAAGTGATTGTTAGAGTTGAAGCATTTATCTCATCTTGTGCCTTTTGTAGATGCACTTTTCCAATAAATTTTGAGATTAGTTTTTTCTCATCTGCTTCAAATTTTTGTGCAGTTATTTTGATCTCTTGAGCAAATAAAGAGATAGTAAATATCAAACAAATAGCTAAAAATTTCACTCTTTTATCCTAAATTCTATATTAGTTGCATCAAATATACCATTTTTACTATCATATCTAAAAGAGCTTCCTTTTGCTATTTTGTTTATGGATTTTAGAGTAAAGTTTGAGTTTGATATGGCTACATGATTGCTCATATTGTACTCTAAATTATCACTCAATAAAAGCATATTTTGATTATTATAAACAATTTCATCTTTTAGATATAACATAGGCTCTTTTAAAATTGCAAAATTTGCACTTATATTTTGAGTAGAGTTGCTCTCTTTGAAATAGGCTTTTATATTATACATCTCATCTTTGTTATTATATCTTGATACTCTATCAGCTGTTATTTTAGCCTCAACCCCTTTTGGAGTTATTTTGTAGCTTTGGATAGTTGATAGATCGATTGTTGGAAAGTTATCACTAAGAGGTTTTGGTTGTTTAAACATAGATTCATCAAGTGAAAGATATGTGATAACTCCTGAAAATAGTAATAATAAAAAGGTAAATATCTTTAGAGCCACTGTTTTAAAAACTCCTCTTGTAGATTCTCTTTTTCTAAAATAATCTCAATCATCTCTCTAATAGCACCCTTGCCACCAGCAGTTTTTAGTACATGATTTACAATTTTTTTGATATATATTGAGCTATCGCTTGGACAAAATGATATCTTTGCACTTTTTAGCATATGATAATCATTCAAATCATCTCCAATTGCAGCTATTTGTTCATAGGTTAAATTCTCTTGTTTTAAAATTTCATCCAATTTTGCTTTTTTATTTTTTATTTTTTGATATATATGTTTAATTCCAAGCTCATTTGCTCTTTTTAAAACTATGCTGGATTCTCTTCCTGTTATAATAGCACACTTTTTTCCCATTTTGATCCAAGTGCTAATAGCTAATCCATCTTTTACATTAAAAGATTTTAACTCATCTCCATTTTTAGTATAAGTTATACTACCATCACTCATACATCCATCAACATCAAAAACAAGCAACTCTATCAAAGTACACCTTTTGTACTAGGGATTCCAATTTTGTGATTTTTACTTACTGCTCTTCTTAGTGCTAGTGCAAAAGATTTAAATGTAGCTTCTATAATATGGTGCTTATTCTCTCCTCTTTGATATACTATATGGGCTGAAATACCAGCATTTAGCATTAAAGATTTAAAAAACTCTTCACAAAGTTCAACATCAAAATCTCCAACTTTTCCATTGATTGGTAACTCAAAATAAAGATAAGCTCTATTGCTAAGATCCAATACACAATTTACACAAGCTTCATCCATAACAACACTAGCTTCACCAAATCTCTCGATATCAGAAATTGGAAAAATCTCTTTTTTTAAAGCTTCACCTATAACAATTCCAACATCTTCAACACTATGATGAAAATCAACATGAATATCACCTTTGCACTCTAAAGAGATATCTATCAAAGAGTGTTTTGAGAATGATTCTAACATATGATCAAAAAAACCAATTTGAGTATTAATATCACTTTTTCCACTACCATATAAACTTAACTCAAGTTTGATATCTGTCTCTTTTGTTACTCTTTTTATCTCAGTCATCTTTTACTCCCTTATGATAAAAGAGCCCTTAAATAGCCCTTTTGATATAAAATCTCTAGCCTCAAGCTCACTTTTGAAACCTTTTAACATCACTTTATAGAGTATTTTATCATCATAATTATATCTTTTGATATATGCTTGGTATCTATTATCAACAAGGGCGTATCTTTGTTTATAAATTTGAGCACCCCTTTTTTTAGAAAAAGAGCCAATTTGTACTGAAAAGTTCTCTAGTGTTATACTTTTTGGATGTTTATTGGCAAATTTGTGGGCAGTTTTATCAAAGCTTAAAACTTCAAGCTCCACTTTTGCAGTTCCATCTCTTATCATATCTATTTGAGAAGCCGCTTTGTAAGATAGATCAATGATTCTGCTTTTTACAAATGGACCTCTATCGTTTATTCGTACTATTACACTTTTGCCATTTTTTAAATTTGTTACTTTGACAATAGTGTTCATAGGAAGAGTTTTATGAGCTGCTGTTAAATCATACATATTATAAATCTCTGAATTTGAAGTTCTTCTTCCATGAAACTTATCACCATACCAACTAGCAACTCCTCGAAATTTATCACCCACATTTACTACTGTTGGGTAGTATTTGATATTGCCTATCATGTAGGGTCTCATTGTGGCTTGATACATCGTTTCTGTTTTTATTGGTGGATTTATTGTTATATGATTTGGTGCTATTTCAAATGGATCATAAGATTGTGGTCTTTGTCCACAACCTACGATTAAAATAGTGATAAATAGTATAAAAGTATTTTTAATTATTGGCATATAGTGTTAATGTATCACCAATTTTTAATAGATCTTTATTGAGATTATTTAATCTTTTGATGGTTGAAATTTTAAGATTATATTTTCTGCTTATTTTTGATAGGTTATCCCCTTTTTTGACTCTATAGATAAACATATTTTCTGCTTTATAGGTAGGTTCTGAAAAGTTTGCATTAAAATAGACAACTCTATCACTTGGGATATAGATGTGGTATTTACTATATGTTGGTGGTAAAACTCCTCTTTTTATATGGTGATTGTACTCTTTTAATTTTTTGTATGACACTCCTATTGCTTTGGCTATCTTTTTTAAACTCATGCCACCTTTGGCGTAAACTTTGATTAGTGTTGAGTTATAAGCGGTATTAAATAGATGTTCAGCACCATTTTTTATAACTAAATCTTTGTTATTTGCTAAAAGAGCCATAATAATAATTTTTCTTATATAGTCTCTCGATTCTTTTGGGAGATACTTTTTTTGATTGTCTATTAAAACAGAGAGTTTATCTGTTTTTGCTCTTTTGATCGCTCTTGCTAATCTGCTCTCTCCACAATTATAAGCTATCGCTACAAGATACCACTTTTGAAATCTATCATGTAGATAGTTTAAATATTTTATAGCTGCTTGGGTTGATTTGATAGGATCTAATCTTTCATCGATATATCTGTTTTGTTTTAAACCTATAGTTTTTGCAGTTTTTGGGATAAATTGCCAGAGTCCTTTTGCATTTTTGTGTGAAGTTGCTTTGATTTTAAATTTTGATTCAACCATTGCCATATATAAAAATGTATCGGGAATGTTTGATTCACTAATCATCTTTCTTAGAATTGGCACAAATATTTGCCCCTGTTCTAAGATTTGTAAAAAGTATTTTGTTTTTAGTTTATCTATCTCATTTTTCATTTTAATATAGTGCTTATCTTGAGCAAATGATGTATCGATATCTAAACTTTTTAATATTTTTATCTCATCTGAGACATTTGAATAGCTATTTTCGTTAAATGAAAAAAATGCAAATGCAAACTGACTAAGCAGTGCTAATATAACAAAAAATTTCATTATTTTAATCCTTTAAACGGGTATTTTATACTTTTTTACTTAAATAAATCTTTAAACAAATTTGTAGTGTTGTTACAAATTATTGTTTTAAGATAGTTTGCATCTTGGTTTAAAATTTCAGAAACTTTTTTTAAAACAAATGTTGTGTATGCTGGTTCATTTCTTTTTCCTCTATATGGTTCAGGAGATAAATATGGAGCATCTGTCTCAAGTACAATTTTTTCAAGTGGAATATCTTTTACAATATCTTTTAATTTTTGAGCATTTTTAAAGGTGATAACTCCTCCAATTCCAAAATAAAAGTTATATTTGGCTAACTCTAATAACTCTTTATCACCATTAAAGCAGTGCAAAACCCCGCCAATACTTTTGATATCATGTAGCAAAAGTAGATCTTTAGCATCTATTGATGATTCTCTAATGTGAACTATTAGAGGTTTTTTTAGCTCTATTGCCAATTTTATTTGAGAGATAAAAATCTCTTTTTGCAGTTTTATCTCTTGTTCTTTTTGGTTTGTATCTTTAGGAAGCCTATAATAATCAAGCCCACACTCACCAACGGCTATACATTTTGGATCAGAAGCAAATCTTAAGAGATAATTCTCATCATAATCTTTTGCATAATAAGGATGAACACCTATAGCAAAGTATATCTCTTTATGTTTTTTTGCTAAATTTTGTGCTTTTGGTAAATCTGCTGGATTGGCAGCTGGTATGATGATTTTGCCAACTCCAGCCTCTTTTGCACGATTTAGAACTTCATCTAAATCATGTAGATACTTTTTATCATCTAAATGAGAGTGTGTGTCTATAATCATAAACAAAAAAACTATTTATTATCTATTACAAAAGATATTTTTGCTGTAATTCTGTATTTTGAAATTTTATTATTGGTTACTTTTGCACTTTTTTCTTTTATGTATATAGATTTGATATTTCTAATTGATTTTGATGCTTCATTTATTGCACATTGTGCTGCATCTTCCCAACTTTTTTCAGATTGTGCTAAAACCTCTATAACTTTTACAACTTTTGACATGCCAACTCCTTAATTTTATAATTTTAGATAATAAAATTTTACTCTCTTTTACTTTAATCCAGCTTCTTTATAGTACTTTAGGGCACCTTTATGCAACGGGATACTTATACCATCAAGAAGAGATTTTTTTGTAATTGTCTGATATGCTGGGTGTAGTGATTTGAATGTTTGAAAATTTTCTAAAATCACTTTTACTAAATTGTAAACTATTTGACTATCTGTATCTTTGCTCGTTACTAAAACAGCTTTTACACCAATACTTGGCGTATCATGTGTAACATTTTTATAAAGTGTGCCAGAGATAATTCCTTTGGCGTAATATGGGTATTTTTTTATGAGTTTATCAACTGGAGAGCCTTTTATAGGTACTAAATCTATATCTATGGCATTTGCTACATCTTTTATATTTGCAGTTGGGTGACCAAACATACCAAAATATCCATCTATCTTATCATCTTTTAACATACTAGGACCTTTTATGGATTTGATTTCACCAGCTACCTCTAAATCTGATAGTTTGATATTAAAAGCTTTTAATATAGCATCGACTGTAGTTCTTGTTCCACTTCCTGGTATGTCGATATTGATTCTTTTGCCTTTTATGTCTGTAAGTTTTTGTATGTTTGAATCTTTTCGTACAACAAGTGCTAAAAGTTCAGGATAAATTGCCATTATAGATCTAAGCTCTTTTTGGGGCTTGTTTTTAAATTTTCCTTGTGCATGATATGCTTGGTATGCAGTATCACTTTGAGATATACCAAAATCAAATTCGCCTCTATTTATTGCTAAAATATTATAAACAGATCCTCCAGTTGATTCTACTGAACATCTTATGCCTGTCTGTTTTTTTGTTTTGTTAAGCAATCTACAAATTGCTCCGCCTGTTGGATAGTATGTACCAGTTACTCCACCTGTACCAATAGTGATAAATGTAGCACCAGATACTGAAGTAGCAAAAATCACAAGTAGTAATAAGCTACATGATAAAATCTCTCTCATAATCACCTCTTCTCTTCTTTTTAAATAATTGTAACATAATTATTAAAAAAGTCTTGACAAAAGAGAATATTTTCTGTATAATTTCGGCTCTTTAAAGATAAACGACTTATATTCCGGATTAGCTCAGCGGTAGAGTAGGTGACTGTTAATCACTTGGTCACTGGTTCGAATCCAGTATCCGGAGCCACTATTTTTAAAACAATACTCTTTTTCAAAATATCAAGTAAAAGAGTTTTTTAATCTTCTAACCAATTTTCATATTTTAAACGATTATCGATTTTAGAAATAGTTTGAAATATTTTGTCATTACTTACTAAAGTAGCATTTTCAGCTATAGAAGTTGAAGCAATTAATAAATCTAAATCATTTTTCTTTGCTTCTTTTTTTGTAATACCTGTTGATTTTTTATAGGCAACTTTTAACTCTGCATAAATTTCCATCTCTTTTAAGTCAAGCGGAATGATATCAAAGTTTTTTTGTAAAAAGTTTATATTTTTTGCAATTTCTAGTTTTTGTACTTTATCATTACTGTTTTTTAAACCATAGTTAGTTTCATATAGTGTAAGGATTGAAATACTAATATTATCATTGTCATTTAAACTACTTAATTTATCAAGTAACTTATAACCTATCTCATTATCTTTTCCTAATTCAGATGTAATATTGGTATCTAGTAAATATTTTGTCATAGTTATTAACTAGTAGTTAAATCTCTTAATTCAAATCCTGAACGAATTTCTTTAGAACATTTTTGTAAATATTTAGATGTTGATTCGCTCATAGTTCCTCTTATTTCATCGGCAACTTTAGCCCATTTACCTTTTTTTCTTTTTGCAGAAATATCTTCTTTAGTTATTAATTCAGCTTCTAAAAAGTCTATAATCAAAGCTTTAATATCTTCTACACTTATATTTGTGTTTTTTATCATAGTTTCTAATTTTTTATTATTTATTTTAAGTGTACCTATATCTATAGTTGTCATAATTAAACCTCTTAAAAAATGATATATTGCCATTATAGCAAATAATAGTGTTAAAGCGAAAAAATGTATTAATCCATAATAGGGTGGTACTGCAATTGGTTTAAATCCAGTATCCGGAGCCACAATTTTTAAATCTTTTATCTATACCTTAATTTGTTTAGTAGCTATTTGGTGAATAATAGAGGCTAAAAAAGTTTGATATGGCAACCCTTTTTCCAGTGCTATTGCTTTTATACTTGATATATCTTCCTCGTAAACTCTTAAATTCAAAGATTTTTTTCTAGTGAGTTTTTTGATTGTATTTGTGGCAACCTGTTTATAAAAATCTCTCTCTTTTTCTAATTTTTCTTTAGGCATAGGGCTATAATTTCCATCTTCTATCTGCTGAAATAGCTCTAATTCCTCTTTTGAATAGATCTCTTTATCCGCAACTGCATAAGTTTTATTTTTCATAATTTCCCTTTTTATTTAAATAATGTTTTTTGTGTTTTTTGCTTGGAAAAATGGTTTTTAAAAAAATTTCATTTTTGTCTTCTACAAATGGGACTAAATAGATATAGTTATTTAACTCTATTACAAAGCATTTTTGATTGATATGATTAGAGCTAGGATTATCAATTATTTCCAAAACTTGTCTATTTTCAATTGCAGTAACAATTTCAAAAAAAGATATATTTCTAGTTTCTTTTAAAATATTGTTTTTTTCTTCATCCCATTTATAACTAATCTCTATCAAATAATATTCCTTCAAAACCATTTTTTAAATTAAATAGTCATATACAATGTAGCTACATTATACATAATTAATAGTTGAAAGTCAAATGGCATTTATAATATTTTATTAAACTTTTATCAAGTAGTGGTCGATATTTGTGGATATCTTATATTAAAAGGAAAAGTTAGACTATGAATTTTTTACAAAATATCAAGCTAAAACAGATTTTAACGCTATTGGTTTTTGTATATTTGATTACTCTTTTGGTGTTTGGTTTTTTATTGACTCAAAATAAGTATAAACACTATTTGACTTTAGAGCAAGTTAGTGAAACTTTGGATTTTTCTATCAAACTTAGTGAACTGGTGCATGAGCTTCAAAAAGAGAGAGGTGCTTCAGCTGGTTTTTTAGGATCAAGTGGAAAAAAGTTCAGCGATACACTCTCAAAACAGAGACAGTTAACAGATGAGAAAAAAGAGACAATACTCTTATTGATAAAAGAGATGAGTCAAAAGGAGCTTTCATCAAGATTAAAAGATGAGTTAGACAAAGTATCAACTCAATTATCTACACTAAATTCAACAAGAGAAAAAATTACTTCACAACAAATAAACTTAGATGAAGCCATAAGGCAATATACGAAGATAAATAGTTCAATTATTCGTGCTATGAGTCTATTGGCTTTTTTGGATCAAGATACAGCTAAGCTTCTTGTACCATATATAAGTTTGATAAATGCCAAAGAAAATGCAGGAATCCAAAGAGCGGTTGGTTCAGGTAGATTTGCACTTGGATTTTTTGATCAACAAAGTAGGATCTATTTTGAAAATTTAACTTTTGCTCAAAAAGAGTTTATAGATCAATTTTTATTAACAGCAGATGATCAAACTATACAGATGTACAAAGATATACTATTAAACTCTCAAGCTTATAAAAAAACAGAATCATTTAAAAAAATTGTGTCTGATTCTACAATCAATCAACCTTTAAATATAGATCCAAAAGAGTGGTTTTTTGCTATGACAGATAGAATTGATATTTTACAAAAGATAGAGAAATTTATGGCAAATAATATCATATCTTTTGCATCCAATAGAGCAAATAGTGAGTTTTATAGCTCAATTGGATTTAATATAGCAACTTTATTGATTATTGGTTTTGTACTATTTTTGAGTCTATATACAAGAAGAAAGTTTTCAGTTTCGCTTGATAGACTAAATCTTGGTATTAGAAACTTATTGGATTATCTAAATAAAAAGGTAACTATACCTTCATATATAGAGATACATAACAATAATGAAATTAGTCAAGTTTCAAAACTTTTAAATGATTATATGAAAAAAGAGTTTCAAAGATATAGAAGTGATCTATTAACAACTGGTGAAACTGTACTTGTTATGGATAAAATTAGTAAGGGGCATTTTGATACATTTGTGACAAATATCCCAGCATCTGCTGGTATGAGAACTCTTGCAAGATCATTAAATACTATGGTAAAAAATCAAAGTATGATTTTAAAACAGGTGAATGAGCTTTTAAAAGAGTTATCAAATGATAACTATACAAATAAAATTGAACTAACTGATAATATAAAAGGTAGCCTTAGAGATATAGTAATAAGAGCCAATGCATTAGCAGATGTTTTAAATAAGAGTGCAAAAAGCAATCTCATAAATGGAAATGAGCTTAAAGCTCAAGTAGATGTATTTTCAAAAGCTTCAAACCAACTATTAGATACTGCAAAAGAGCAAGAAGAGGTTATAAAACACACTTCTGAGGCAGTGGAAATTATGAAAAATCAAATTGAAGAGATAGTTGAGCACTCAGAGTCGATAAATAGACAAAGCAGTGACATAAGATCAATTTTGACTATTATCTCTGATATTGCTGACCAGACAAATTTACTTGCACTAAATGCTGCTATAGAAGCAGCTAGAGCAGGAGAGCATGGAAGAGGTTTTGCAGTAGTTGCTGATGAGGTTAGAAAGTTGGCTGAAAAAACACAACAATCACTTACAAATATTAGTGTAACTATCAAAACTCTAAACCAATCATCAAATAGTATAAATGAGAGTATCAAATCTCAAACTACTACTATAGATAGAGTAAATGAGGCTGTAACTTCGCTAAAAAGTAGTGCAATTAAAAATACAGACATAAGTCATAGCTTACATGATAGTTCGATGAAGATAGCAAAAATGTCAAATGAGCTTGTAAGTGAAGCACAAAGTAAAAAGATATGAGGAGCAAAACATGATAAGTTCAGATGAGATTTTGTTAGATGATGACACTTTTTTGGTTTCAGAAACGGATGAGAGAGGAATTATAAAGTTTGCAAGTGATGATTTTTGTAAAATTGCTGAGTATGAAGTAAATGAATTGATAGGAAAACCTCACAATATAGTAAGACATCCTGATATGCCAAAAGCTGCATTTAAAGATTTGTGGGATACGGTCAAAAGAGGTGAAATTTGGTCAGGTTTTGTTAAAAATAGATCAAAAAGTGGAAAAACTTATTGGGTGTATGCAACTGTATATCCTTATAAAGATAATGATGGGCAAAAAGGATACTTATCATGTAGAACCAAAGTTGCCTCAAGAGATGAGATACAAAAGTATGATGCTTTATATAAACAGATGCGAGAGCAGGAGTAGTTTGTGTTTTTTGATTTAAAATAGACTATGTAATATTTTCAAATCTTTGACAAAGAGTATCTAGTATCTTTTGTTGAGTAATAAAATTGTCAATAGTTGTTAATTTTTTTATTAGTCTAGCTTTTGATATTGTTCTAATTTGTTGGCAAAGTAAAATTGCGGGAGTTTTAAGTTCATTTTTTAAAAGCAGTTCATTTGGATAGATCTTTCTTCCATCTTTTCGTGAAGTAATTGGGATAATTGTTACCACATCAAGCAAATTTTCATAATTATTGGAAATAATCAATACTGGTCTTTTGCCAAATTGTTCTCTGCCTATAGTTGGATTTAAATCGGCAAGATATATGTCATATTGGTTCATTTAATTAACC